>NZ_SEIY01000019.1:0-84599 GCF_004634455.1 Bacillus sp. 007/AIA-02/001 | reverse complement strand
AAGAATTAAAACAAAACTAAAAGGATTGTCCCCTGTGCAATACAGAGTTCAATCCTTAGTAGCTGCTTAATATATTTGTCTAATTTTTTGGGTTCAGTTCAATCTAAATGGACTTTTTCACCCATATAATCCTATCTATAGTTAAACGAATAAGATTAAATAAATTTAATTTTTCTTATTTTATCTAATAAACTGTTTAGGCATTTCTTTAACGTGCTTATCGTCATCACGCCAATCATAGGTTTCTTTCTGTGAAACATCTAAAGTTTGATCTCCAATTCTAACAATATTCTTATTTACCCATTCAATATATGGATCTGTATCTGGATAGTTCCAATATATATTTTTCTCTGAATCTGTATCAAGGTTAACTAATTCACCCCTAACAGCATCCGCACTTAATGATCCTGCATTATGAAAATAAGTCTTGATGAGATATTTTCCATCTGGAGATTTCACTGTTCGAATTAATTCCCCTTTTGGAACACCTTGCAAACTAAAAAGTTTCCAATATCCAAATCCAATTATAATTACTAACATAGTAAGTATAGTTAGTAATACTTTTCTTTTCGTTTTTTTAATTTCACCTTTTGTATTTATAATACTCATTCAACTCCATTCCACAGAACGCATACCATATTATACCATTAAGTAAATGGTATAATATATCAAAAATAAAAATCCTCCCGTAATAGTATTATAAAAAGGGCATGTGATGGTCTCCCTATTTATAAAGTGAAACTTTAATCACCCTCACCAATCTGGCTGCCCGTTAATGCGGGATAATCATGAAAATTCCCCTTTAAGAAAAATATAAAAAATCAGACAGTATACTTGAATTGCTCTTCGCAAGAGAATATACTAATAAAGCAGGCTATGACGTTCCTTCCTTCTAACTTCTTTGGCGAAATAGGGATGTTACTTTCCTGCTAAACACATAGGCTATGACAATTCTTCCTTCTTTGTAGAAATTTCAAATTGTTTTAGAGTTGTCAATTCCCTATGAAAAATAATTAGACTATAAAACCTCTTTCTTCTTTAGGATTGAATAAACTTTAGTTTATCAACCATTGATGTAGAGGTTTTCTTTTCTTAATTAACAAATTACCACTTAACAACTAAATGTTATACCCCTAATTTTTCACTAAAAAATAGCTATGTACCCTCTGTGCATTTTTCTACAATTAGTGTGTTTATACATATAAAAATAAAAATCTACCACTGAAAGGAGGACAGTCAGACTATTCCCCTCTTTTATAAGGCGTGAATAGCTGGCGTTCTCATGAAAAATTCTATTTACATAAGAAGAAGTTTGAAAGTAATTATAAAAAGAGAAGAAAATAAACTACCGAACATTTATTTAGCCACTGTTTTAAAAAACTTGGAAAGTTTAGGATTTACTTTTTCCGAGCCTTTAATAGAAGAGTTGCAAACCCTTTCGGTTGATGCATTCACATCGTTTTACAAAGAGTTGGTAAAACATTTAAAAGAAATGGTTGGAGCACATATTCAGTTTACTCCTATGTATCCAAACTTTCCGCAACAAATGATGGATTTAAGTGACGCTGATTTATACATTAATGCCATTATTCATTATGTGACGTTGCGCCTACCTGTATCAAAAGTAGAAGAACGACTCCCTCTTTTAGATAGAGTTGATTTGAAAGTTATTGACTTAGGAAGTGAAGAAGATTTCAATCAAATGATTTCTCAATTGATTAGTGCAAACAGCTCTATTTCCTCAACTGATAAGACGGATGTAGAATGGGCTATTACACACACTGAAGATGTTTCCTGTTTTCTACCTAATGTAATTCCTCATAAGGAAAATATGTCTTTTATAATTGGGGTTTTATTAATAAACAGAAAAATATCAGCCGATGCTGCTGCAAAGTATTTTAAAACAGCAACTGATGTTCTTCGCCTTGCAGTTGCTTTATCTGAAGGCGATGTGAGTTTAGCATCCTCCGTCCGATTCAAGAAGTTTAACCGAGCAGAAAGACGCTTCCTTTTAGGTTTGTTAGAGCAATGCGGAAACATTACCGAAGATATGCTTCGATACAAAAAACGTTGGATTCGTTTAGGTGAAATTCTTCATCCAGCAGAATATCATACTCGTTTCCCAAAAACCCACCGAGCATTTGAGATTCTTCGCAACAACATTAAAGTTGAAACATTTAATGGGAAAATAGAAGCAGCTTTGTTGAATCGTGATATCATGACAGCGAAAAATCTTTTAAAAACTCGCCCAGGGGAATTTGCCAGACGCTTGGATCATTTAATCCGTTTATGTAGTGATAAGTCAACAGATGTTTTCAATATTCTCGAAGATTTTCTAAGTATAATAGGAAACGTTTCTACTCCTGTATTACTTCAACTCACGGCTCATTTTAAGCATCGAAATGATAAAAATGAATTTCGTACCTTTTTTCCAAAGGGAAATGTAGCAAAAGCTATAGGTATTGAAAATACACTTCCATTTATCTCAGAGGATATTTGTTTAATGATTGTAAAAATGTGTGAAGATACTTTAAAAAATCGCTTCGCAGAACTTCCAAGTCTCGGAAAAGTATTTTTGGATGAACAGTTAAAAAATCACTTAGTTCCCTTCTCTCAACGTTCAGCCAGCAAAGCGCTTCGCACATTATCTCGAGGAAGTAAAGTAGATTTGCCAGAAGGAGATACGATTCGTTTTTTCCTATGGTGGAAAGAAGGCTATGTGAATGGACAACATACAGGACGTGTTGACATTGATTTATCTGCTGCAATGTACGACGAAGATTGGCAATACAAAGAACATGTATCCTTCACGAACTTACGTTCAAAAAATTTCAAAGCCTACCATAGCGGAGATATTACTTCTGCACCAAAGGGGGCATCTGAATTCATTGATTTCGATATTCCGTCTGTGCTGAAATATGGTGCACGCTATGTAGTAATGACTTTGCTTTCTTACACAGACCAACCGTATAAAGATTTACCAGAATGCTTTACTGGTTGGATGGTTCGTCAATATCCTGGTTCAGGTGAAATATTTGAACCTTCTACTGTTCAAGATAAAGTGGATATTACTGCCGACACCCAAATCTCTATTCCAGTTATTTTAGACTTAAAGGAACGAAAATTGATTTGGACAGATTTGTCTCTTACGAGAGATCTAACTTATGATAATACCATCGAGGCTAATCAAAAAGGTATGATACTAGTTGGGAAGGCTTTAACTAATTTAGTTAAACCGAATTTATATGACTTGTTCCGATTACATATTGAAGCTAGAGGTGAACTCGTTCAAGACATCGAAGAAGCAGAAAGCATTTTTTCTTTGGATAAAGGGATTACTCCTTTCGATATTGAAAAAATAATATCTGATTTTATAGCTGACTCAAAAGGCTAACTACATTACAAACATTGATAATGCGTGGAAAATATCGATGTATAATGTCTATGTGAAACAGGACCTGATAGATGCATATCAGGTCCTGTTTTTTATTTAGTAGATACTAAATAGTCCGGTTAATCACCATTCATCTAAATACACTATACTAATAAAGTGAAATTTATTCGAAAGAAGTTCATTAGTTAATATGTATCTAATTAAGAAACAGTCATATACCAGCCCAAACATCTTTTCCATATCGCCCTTCATCTTGCACACGATCCAACCAATTTCTTGCTTCTTGTTCACTGACTTCATGAATTTCTTGATATGCTTGACAAAGGGTATCTTCTACATCCGGAGCCATTTTACTTCCATCACCACATATATAAAGATGAGCTCCATTATCTAATAACGAAATTAAATTGATTCTATCTTGTTTTATTAAATGCTGTACATATGTTTTTGGATGTCCCTCTAGACGAGAAAAAGCTGTGTGTAAAGAGATTAATCCATCTCTTTCATCATTTTCTAGTTCTGTACGATAAAGATAATCTTTTTCAGGATGACGACAACCAAAATATAGATGTGCTTCTCCTAAGTTAATACCTTTTTGCTTTTGAACACGACGCGCTTGCAAGAATCCACGGAATGGTGCAATTCCAGTACCTGGCCCAACCATAATAATTGGTGTTTCTGGATCTTTAGGTAATTCAAAGTTTGATTGTGGCGTTCGAATGAAACAGATAATCTCATCTTTATTATGACGCTGAGCTAAGTAATTAGAAGCGACTCCTTCATATGTCCCTTCCCCACTCCATGCAGGCGCATTAACAACACCGACCGTAATGCTCAGACGATTCTGTGCAACGAGTGGAGAGCTTGAAATAGAATAGTAACGCGGTTTGAGCGCAGGAAGAAGTTCTAAAAAGCGTTCAAATCGGATTTCACAAGCCTCATACTTTTCAAGAAGGTCCAACATTGAAATCCGTTTCTTTAGTATTTGTTCATGGTAAACTCCTTCTTCTAATAATGCTTCCAATTCTTTTTTATGAGGAGGACATGCTGTGAATGTTACCATTTCTCGTATTTGTGCTCGAGTGGCTGCTTCTTGAACTTCAACACTATAACTAAGAAGGTCCAATAAACTAACAGGACTGTCTAAAGGTATGTGATTTATACTTCGTCCACTTGCACTCAGTATAACTTGATCCTTCCCATTTAATCCAAAGCGTCTTAAAATTCGGTTGATATTTTTCTCGCTATTAACTGGCAGCACTCCAAGGTGGTCTCCTTCTTTATATGTAGCGCCTTCTGGCAAGGATACCTCGATATGTCGTGTACTTCTATCACTGCTGGATGATTGGAGTTCACGATTTTCTAGTATAGACGCATAAACTGCTTCATATGTTCGTGCAAGAGGAGATCCTCCAAGACGACTGACAAATTGCAGACTCAAAGTACTGCGCTCTTTTTCCATATTTTTGTTGAGCTCCAATCCAAATGCCTTCATCGCATCAGACCACATGCTTTGTTTCCATTGCTCGAGCTGTTCCTCGAAATCACCACTTGCATCTGCTTCTCCGCGTTTAGAAAATCTTGTTGCTCCTTTTTGAGCCATCTGCTCATCAATGTATCTTGGAATCCGTTGATAGGTACTAGCCCAATTATGATCTCCACAACCAAAAACTGCGTATTGAACCCCTTTTAGCTCATCTGTTTTTAGTTCCTCCAACCATTGCACAAACTGCCCTGCATTACTTGGTGGTTTTCCATTATAAGAAGAAGTCACAATAAGTACCGCTCCTTCTTTTGGCAAACTTCCAATTCGATCGTTAAGAGCTACCACTTCCGTTTGAACTCCTTCTAAACTAGCTGTATCTGCTAATTCTCTTGCAATACCTTCTGCTACCCCTGTATCCGAGCCATACAGAACAAGAAGTGAAAGATTATCGGCCCCAATAATAGAAGGTGTCTTCTGAACGTGCTGCTTAATTTCATCGTTTTTCAGCTTGTCCTCTGTAGGTGCAAGAGCAGTAGGATGGCTAATAGTTTGTTTTCGGGGTAGAATCCTAATCTTAAAATCACCGGGCTTTAGCGTTAATGTTTGTTTTACATCCAGCTGATAGTTTTGATAATCGATTAATTCAAAATGTTGAAGAAGCATTCCCATTACAAGAGTGGCTTCATGAAGTGCAAATTGCATACCGATACATGCTCTCTGGCCATTTCCAAATGGCTTATAAGCATGATGAGGAACCTTATCCAGCTCTTCAAATCGTTCAGGTTGGAATTCTTCCACATTGTCTCCCCATGCATCTTTATCCCTATGTAGCTGTGGAATAAGAACAGAAATACGATCTTCTCCTTTCTTAATTGGGTATTTCCCGCCAATCACTGTATCTTCTTTTGCATAGAGACTGAATGCTGGAGCGGTAGGCCATAGACGCAGTGATTCATTTAAAATCATCCGTATATACTTCAGTTTCATAACTTGTTGGTATGTTGGAGTAGGATCTGTCAAAACACGGTCTACTTCTTCATAGGCTTTTTTCAATTTATCCGGATTCTTTAATAAAAAGTAAATTGCAAAAGATAACAATCCACTTGTTGTCTCATGCCCAGCTATTAAAAAAGTGATAATTTGGAAACGAATGTTTTCATCATCTAATTTTTCACCAGTTTCCGGATCTGACACATTTAACATACGGGAAAGTAAATCATTTTCTTCCTGATCTCCACTACTTTTACGTTCAGCAATAATATTATCTACTAAAGAAAACATAGATTGGATATCATGCTGAAATTGACGTTTCGTTCTCCACATAAGTTTGTCTTCTATATCCAACCGCTGCAATTGGTGCATCGCCTCATCTAGAGCACGGGTCATGCTAGTAATAAAAGGATGAGGTGTCTCACGATAAAAGCTATTGAATCGGTAATTAAAACCACATAGACCAATTGTATCTAACGTAAGACGAGTCATATCCTCCGGAACATCTACGTTTTCATTCGGATTAAGCCGTGCCCATTTTTGAACGAGTTGTACAGCAATATCGACCATCATGGCATGGTAATCTTTCATTGCCCGTTGGCTAAATGTAGGCATCAAAATATTATGGGCTTTTTTCCAGTTAGGCTCGTGAGTCTCGCTAGTAAATAATCCGTCCCCAGCAAAGGCGCGAACTTTTGCTAAAGCACCCTCTATACTTTTATCGAACCGTGTTTCGTCACAGACTTCTGCTACCAGTTCATGTCCGGAAACGACAATTATGGTATCACTTAAAGTTTGAATTTGAAAAATGGGACCATACTCTTCCGCTATCTTGATAAAGGATAGGGTCGGTTTATCTTTATCGATTAATGGGAGATTACCCAGCGGTCCATATGTTTTCGGCTGAGGAATGGCAGATACTTTTTTTTCCATTTAAAACACCCTTTCAAAAAAGCATGAAATAACATATCCCATTTAATAAAGAGGAAATAGCAACTAATCGCCTGGGATAAAGATATGTAATTGATTACCTTATTTTATCTTTTCCCTAACTATTCATGATTATGATATTACGTATAAGCTTGGCAATTAGATTTATAACTTGTAGAAAAATACTAAATTAAAATGAAGCGAATAAATATAGTTGGAGCCTTTTAATGTTGGTGTTAAAAGATAATCTAAACTTGTAATGTTTATGAGAAATTGCAAACGGATCTCATCTCTTGTATTTGTTTATAAAAACGATTATTTTGATTCATTTTCTTCTAAAACACCCCAAAAATAGAGAAGTTGACGAGCTTAAGATTGTAGTATTCGAAAAATCAGTAGTTTAGTTAAACCAATACGATAAGCAAGTATACCGTGTTACTAATGAAAGAGGACCTGATATGAACATCAGGTCCTCTTTTACTATATAATTATTTCCCTGCTTCTTTTAGTTCTTTTCCAGCTTTAAATACCGGCGCCTTAGCAGCAAAAAACTTGTAGGAATCATTATCAAGCGTTTTATTTTTCTCTACCGATTTAGCTTCTCGACAGCTTCCGCACTTGTATCTACACGTTTAACGAAAAAAACTAATAGTAGTGCAACAACATTCATGCCAAGCGCTACATAAAACGAATATTGAATTCCAGATAATAAAGCCTTCTGAGTTACTATTGCCTTCGTAGTTTCTGTAAAGGTTGTTGGATCTATATGAGACATTAAACTTTCAGCTTTTGTTTTTGTTACAGAGTTCATAATCGTAACAAGAATAGCAGTACCAATCGAACCGGACACTTGTTGAGCCGTATTATTAACAGCTGTACCGTGCGGGTTTAAGCGAGTTGGCAATTGATTAAGACCATTTGTCATAAGTGGCATCATAACCATCGCCATCCCAAACATCCGCAGTGTGTAGATAAGAATAATATGTGTGTGACTAGAGTCAATTTGCAGACTTGCCAACATATAAGTTGAAACAGCTGTAATGGAAAGCCCCACTATGCCAAGAATCCGAGGACCATATTTATCAAATAGTTTACCTGTAATTGGTGACATAATCCCCATTATAACCGCACCTGGAAGCATCATCAGCCCAGAGCTCAGCGGCGAAATACCACGGACGTTTTGTACATAAGCTGGTGTTAAAATCATACCCGAAAACATGGCCACCGCGTTAACAATTGCAATTACAGACGCAAGTGCAAACATTGGGTACTTGTAAACACGTAAATCCAATAACGGCTCATCCATTTTTAATTGACGAATAATGAAAGCAATTAGGGCAATAGCGCCTATGATTAAAGTTGTTAAGACAACTTTATTTGTCCAACCATCGGAGCTTGCAGAACTGAATCCATATAACAAACCGCCAAAACCGACAGAAGATAATAGTAATGAGAGATAATCAAGTTTTGCATTTTTGTTTTGTTTCATGACATTCTCAGATTTCCAAATCCCTAACAGTAAGCTAATGATTGCTAACGGTAAAATCATTTCAAAAAGCAAACGCCAGTCATAATACTCTACAATATAACCTGATAGTGTCGGCCCAATTGCTGGAGCTGTAATCATAACTAGTCCAAAAATCCCCATTGCTGTTCCCCTTTTTTCTCTTGGAAAGCTTACTAGCATAATATTCATTAACAAAGGTCCCATAACTGAAGAGCCTGCCGCTTGAACCATCCGACCAGTAAGTAATAAACCAAAGTTAGGTGCTACAGCCGCTAAGGCAGTACCAAGAATAAAAATCACCATAGATGTAATAAATAGGCTCCTATTCGAGAAACGCGTTATTAAAAATGCTGAGGCCGGAATTAATATACCACTTACAAGCATATACCCTGTAGAAAGCCACTGGATCGTTGAATAATCTTGAATGTTTAAATCTTTCATTATTGATGGCAAGGCTACATTTAAAAGGGAGTTATTTAGAAATGAAACAAATGCCCCAATAAAAAGGATTACAAGCATTACATATGGTGGTTTTCTTTTATGTAATGTTTCACTCATATATTTAATTGCCCCTTCATTATAAATTTCATTGATTCGTTTAAATCGTTTACATATTTGCACAAGAAAACATTACCCTTACAGTATTTTGCCAAACTCTTCGAATGGATATTCTCTTTTTAGCAATTCCACTTGCTCAACATACCATTTTAAAATCTTTTTGTTGATTAAACCTTTATAAAAATGTTTGTTAACGGAATTTAAATTAGGCTGAAATACAAAAAAGAAGCAACTGAAAATCCCCTTCTAAAATAAAGTGAAACTTTACATCAATGGGAATTTTACAGGCAGCGAGAAAAATCAAAAAGACTACGCACCCATTCCTTTAAATACAGGCTTGTAGATCTAGTTATGTAACCATCCATAAAAAGGAATATTACATAGGCTAAGTCTAACATTACATTTTTAAAGTGAGGAGAATAAGCGTATGGACCAATATTGGTATTTGAATTCAAAGGGAAATGGGCAACAATATACTAACCAAATTTCATTATATTCACAGCCCGAAATAACTACATCTGAGGTAATGAATGATTTGAAGCTTCCTGAGAATTGGAGTTACCGAGTCTATCCAGTGAGTTGGGATTCATCAGCCAATTATACGGGGTTCAATCCCCAACCTCCTCCCTTCTCTTGGGGGCAGCAGCCAATTAATTATGCAGAGATACTACCACAAGGTCACCCTGCTAATTGGACTCCATTACCAGGTCATGCAGGTTTTAATTTTCAAAAACCTCCCTTCCCCTGGGCGCAACCATTCAATCATACAGGGATGTTCGCACAAGGTCATCTCGCAGCTTTACTATCGCCGCCAGCTAAGGCTTTTAAATTCAATACCAATAACGGGGGTATTTTCGGAAACTCTCCAGGATGGGGAGGACAGATAAGTCCCATGGGATGGGGGAATAACGGAGGTTACGGTCAGCTAGGAATGCTTGGAAACTTACTTACAGCAGGAAAAGGTACCATGAGTGGAATAGGAATGATCAGTAGTCTAATCGGGATGGGGAAGTTCTTCTTTTAGTTAATTAGAACAGGAGAATGTGGCTGTAGCTTTAATCAGCCACATTTAAGGACAGTAATCTCCCACCTAACTTCCTAGCATAGCATTCGCGGAAATTTTAGGTGGATATGTATTGTTACAAGTTACTGTTTTACTTTGAGTGCTCCTTTACTTTCTTATCAAGTGCCTTACTATAAGCATCTTTGTTTTCCTGTGATAACTCATAAATTGCTTTTTTCCAATGCTCTCCGTCTACACCTGATAAAAATTCAGTACCTTTCATTGTAGCTTCTTGAATCTTCTGTTTATCTTCTTTACCAGCATCCTTAATTAACTTCGTTGCTTTTCTTGCCTCTGTTACCCCTTCTTGTATGGATTTGTGAATGTCTTTGTATGTATCAGGTACTTTTATGTGTTCCATATTGTCTAAAATTTTATCTATCTCGTTTGATGTTTTTAAAACAGCTTTTGCTTTTTCTTTGTCCTTTAAGGATTCTCCTAAGTTTAATAATAGTTCATCCTTCTTAAATTGGAACTCTACCACTTGCTCACATATGTGGTACGGATACTGTTGTTCAGAAATTACTGTTTTCGTTATTGCTTTACTAGTTTGCTCAGTCTTATGAGTAGAATCTTTATCTCCTACCTCGCATCCGACTAACAGCATAAATGGAACTGCTAACGTTACTAGTTTCTTTGCTCTCATTATGTATTCTCCTTGTAGAAAGTATTGTAAGTAATTAACATATCAAACTATAACATACATTACATTATGGTTCACTTCCATTACGCTTTTAAAATATAAAATACGAATACACCCCATAAGCCACAAATAAGATTAATAGAATAGAAATGCCGAGTACCGTATATATAATCCATTTTAAATTTGAGTTCATATAATCCTCCCACCTCTCGACAATTCCAGTATATAACAAAAAAGCATTGGATACCCAATGCTTTTTACACTTACGCAAATAAAGAAGTATTCGCATATAAAGCTGGTGAACCACCTGAATGTACGAATAAAATATTGTCTTCCTTATTAAATTTATCTTTTCTAATTAAGTCGATTAATCCCGCTACTGCCTTACCTGTATACACTGGATCAAGTAAAATACCTTCTGTTTTCGCAAGTAACTGAACTGCCTCTACCATTTCCGGCGTTGGTAACGCATAGCCTGGTCCTACATATTCATCAAAGCACGTAACAGCGTCGCGCGAGATAAAGTTTGGAATACCAACATGTGCTGAAGTTTCATCTACAAGTTTTGCTACTTTCTCTTCTTGCTCAGCTTTTCCTCTACTTACGTTAATCCCGATTACAGGAATATGGCTTTGTGTTCCAGAAAAACCAGTAACTAAACCAGCATGCATACCGCCGCTACCACTTACACAAACAACTGAACTGAAATCAATTCCTTGCTCAAATGATTGCGCCATAATTTCTTGCGCACAAGCAACGTATCCCATAGCACCCGTAGGGTTTGATCCACCAACTGGAATTACATATGGTGTATTACCTTTTTCACTTACTTCTTGTGCTACTTTATGCATTTTTTCCATAAGATCTGCTCCGTTCGGTACAACAATGACATTTTCAGCACCTAATAAGTGATATAAGAAATAGTTTCCGTTAAAGTCTCTCTTCTCTTCTGGCTCAAGCCCTTCCTCTAATACAAGGATACATTTCATTTTTTCTTTTACCGCAGCTGCCAGTGTCAGGCGGCAATGATTTGACTGAATACCACCAGCTGTAATTAACGTATCTGCACCATTTTCCTGTGCATCCGCAACTAAAAATTCTAACTTTCTCGTCTTATTGCCACCAGCTGTTAAACCAAGTAAATCATCTCGTTTAAAATAAATAGTCGGGCCACCAAGTGCTTCAGAAAAGTTGTTTAACTTTTCAATTGGTGTATATGATTCTGTATATTTTTTTCTCGGGAATTTAGCTAAATTCATTGTAACGCTCCTTTTGTACTTCTTTCACAATATATGTAACGTTACTATTATTACACGTAAAAATGGTGAAGTCACCTTTCTCGGTTAAAAATGTATTAGAATTTCGTTTTGATAAGTAAAACCGTATTAATGATTTTAACTTAATTACGGTACATGAAATTTATATCAACGATTTTTTAAATATATCGTTCATTCCTTACAATATATCAACGATTTTTCAAATATATCTATCGTAACTTGCAATATATCAACGATTTTCTTAATATATCGATCTATCGACAAAAAAACGACAGACAGGCACCCCCTTTCTTATCAACAAAAAAAGAGCCCACACATTCAAATGCAGACTCCCTCCAATCACTTATTTACCGAAAAACGAAGTAACTGCGTTAATCCCGGCTCTAAATTCATTTCACCTTTATGACGTACGTATACGACTTTATCTCCATCAAATTTCGGAGGATTTGCTTTACTATACGTATGCCACTCATTCGTTCCTTCTATAGAATACTCCATATATTCAGTTGCACCGACAATTATATTTTCACTATCATCTGCCGTTACATTTGGTGCCATCTGCGCAATTTTTGAATCACTAATTAATAACTTCTTTATATCCTTATCACGTTTGTAATCGTAAGCTGTCACAATTACATCGTTACCATATGCTTTCACTTGTAACCCTTGTTTAAATGAATAGCCATCTGGAGCAGTTTTCTCTCCTCCATTTGGTCCTGCTGACATCCAGCCTGTTTCAATCCCGCCCGTATTTACAACAGTGAAACCTTTTTCATCTCCACCTTTAATTTTCTTTTTACCAGCCCAGTCAGGTAAGTTTAAATCCCAATGCGTATGACTCGTGAAGAAAACAACCTGCGGATAGTCTTTTAATATATCGTACAATTTATCCACGTTTAAATAATCTTGTAAATACGGCGATTGTCTTGATCCCGATACCGTATCAGGTAAAACGTGATGAGAGAAAATAAAGATTGGTTTATTTTTATCTTTTTGACTATACTCTTCTAAATTTTGTTTTAACCAACCTAATTGCTCATCACTCATATATACTTCATCCCACATTTTTGAATCGTGGTATTTCATATATTTTTCAGTTCCTAAAAATAAAAGTGGATAGCCATCTAATTCTTTTTTATGATATACCTTTTCTTGTCCACTAAATTTCAGATAGCGGTTAAATAAAGTTTCCTCAGTTACACCATTTGGCCATGTACTTTGAGAGAGTTTCCCATCTGCTGTCCATTTACCAGCATAAAACTCATGATTCCCAACAGTAGACCATACATTTTCTGGATGCTTATTTTTATTTAACACACGCTTTACATCATCATATTGTGACTGTTGTCCAGTCGGCGTTATATCCCCATTCATAATAAGCGCTCTAGAAAGTGGCGTTACTTTATTCATATCTTTTAATACGTGATCAAAATCTCCTAAATCACCTTGAATGTCACTAATAACATTAAAAGTTGTAGCTGATTTTCGAACTTGCTCTTTCCCTTCCGCATGTGCTGAAAATGTCGGTAATAATGCCGCCATAACTGCTAACGAAGCAACTGTCTTTTTCATACAAATTCTCCCCCTAATAATAGAATGTACCAACTGACATGTTCTGCTTCTCTTAGGTGCTTGTCCAATTCACATTATAGGGGGAGATTGTAAAGATTAATGGAATAAAAAATTAAGTGTTTTTTAAGAGATTTTGTCTTTTCTACACACTCCACAATTAGCAATTCGCGCCAATATAGCTTTTTAGTCTTTAACATTACATAAATGTAAATGAATATGATGAATCTCTTAGTTTAATATGTTGTCTTTTTAATCTCTGTTATATAACCGCCACAAAATATGCTATTTTTTCAAGTTCTCTTTCTTTAATAAAAGTTACTCCTCTTTTAATTAGCCTTAAAATTGTAAAGTGGCTTAATAATATGTTTAATATCAATTGTTTCTTTTGTATTCTCAATAATTTCATCCATTGGCTTATATACCATTGGTGCTTCATCTAAAGTACTTTCTGCAACAGATGTAGTCCAAACCTCTGTCATTGTATTTTGAAAATCCTCTAAGTTAAGTACTTCTTTCGCCTTCTTGCGACTCATAATACGCCCTGCTCCATGAGGGCCAGAAAAGTTCCAATCTGGATTTCCTTTACCAAATGCAATGATTGAACCATCTCTCATATTGATTGGAATGATTACTCGTTCATTTTTCTGAGCTGAAATAGCACCTTTTCGTAGAATCATATTTTCCATATCGATGTAGTTATGAATTGTAGTGAATTGATCGGTTACTTTCCAATCCATTTTAGTGACGATTTCATCAATCATTGCCTTACGATTTAACTCCGCATATTTTTGTGCAATTTTCATATCATTCATGTAATCTTTAAATCCTTGTCCTTCTAAATAAGCTAATTCTTTGCGAATCACCGGTTTCTTAATTTCACGTAAAGCTTCATGTATTTCTTGTTGTCTACCTTCTTTCGTTAAACGCTCAATCAGTTCTTCTTTAATAGATTTAACGTTTATAAGTTGCTCGTAAGCAAAGTTTTGATAATACTCTGCTACTTGTTTCCCTAAATTACGCGAACCACTATGAATGACAATGTATACATTTCCTTTATCATCCTCATTCAGTTCGACAAAATGATTGCCCCCGCCAAGTGTACCAATACTTTTTTGAGCACGTTGCAATGTAAACGGGGCTCTTACACTATCAAAATCAATCATTTTTGAAAATCTATGTTCCTTATCTCGAATACGAAAACCACTTGGGACAAATTTACGTATCGTTTCGTCTAAGTGATCGAAGTTGATTTCCTCTTTTTTCTTATTAATCATAACAACTTCCATGCCACAACCAATATCGTACTTACCTCTCAGTTTCCTGAAAGAGTGGACTATACCTTCTCTACAGTCATCGAGATATGCAGTCTCTACTGTAGGCTCACCGTATTAATTATTCCTCTTCAATTCAAAATAGATGAGGAATAATTCTGTACCTTAGTCTGCTAACATGGTACAAGTCTCTGAACCATTCGATTATGTCACCATAACCACTGGCTGCTGATTGCCCTCGTCTTTTATCGTTAGGGTTCCCAGTCAATTGAGTGAGTAGTTTAAAGTCTGAGCCGATTAGTTAACCCCGACTAAATTAGGAACAATCTTATCTTGAATTGTCATTGTTGTCCCAATCGTACAACCTGCACCCGCATGTGTATCTGGCATAATACGAATCTTGCTATCCTTTACGAATTCTTGGTTACAAAGATCAATAATTTGACCTGCTGCAGTTTTTTCTACATTCGTAGTAAACACTTTTGCTTCATTGTATTTCCCTTGTAATTTCAACATCTTCTATTTCCCCTTTCCTTTAGTTTCTACAAAACATTAATTTATATATATTTATAATTATATTTTCCACCACTACAGCTCATTTCCTTTTTTATAAAAAAAGACACAGAGATTCCTCCCCATGCCTACTAATTTCCTACCTTTTCACCGCATGCACATAATGCACTGTCTCAAAAGCTTTCAAATAATCGTTTCGTCCTTCAAAATATAATTTATTTATGTCTTCTGGCGATAAATGTTCATAAATGAGTAAGCCCGCCTTCTCTAACAGTGCTTCCATTTCGGCATAAGAAAAACATGATTTCATCGGTTCTCCGCCTACCGCAGCCATTTTTACCATATTTTCAACTCGATTGGACAGTCCCTTTTCCGTAAACAAGTTTTCATCGGGATAATCGAAAACGATAGAACTTCCTGCCGGAACCACCTCAAATAAACATTCTATTAAACTAGAAAGTTCCTCTTTCGTTAAATAGTACGTTACACCTAATAGACTAAAGAACGTCTTTTTATTTTCAAATCCTTCATTGCGTAACTGTTCATAGGAAAATCCTTTCGTAAAATCCATTGAAACAAAATGAAGGTTATTTGGAACTTCAATTTCTACTTCTTTTATTCTTTCCTTCTTAAACGCCTGCGTAGAAGGATGATCCACTTCAAATATTTCTATTTTATTCTCTAACTCTCGGTTTCTAAAACTGAACGTATCTAAGCCTGCACCGAGTATGACGTATTGTTTCGCTCCTAATGTAATTTCATGTAGTAATACTCTTTCACAATATGCGGCACGTGCTAAAGGTGTTGGTGATAACTGAACTTGTGTAATCCATTTTAATATTTCTTTTGGATTGTCTTGAAACTGCTCTGCAATGTCTGTATTGAAAAAGTGAATCCCTTGAACCATGTTCGTTTCAATATTGTTACGTTCTTTTTGCGAAATGAAATCTTTAGCTACATAATCATTAAAGATTTTAGGACTATCAAATTCACTATGATACGCCCTTCCGAATGCTGATACTAACGACGTTACACTTGCTTCACCTTGTTTCACGCACATACACTCTCCTTCATTTTCACAACAAAAATAGGGTTCCCCTGGCCAGGAGAACCCTATTATACACCTTATTTTCGTATTGGTAAATTATAGCATAAATAAGTTTTTTTGTCAAGTTTTCAGCCTACTAACGCTCCAATAATTTGTGTAATCTCTAGCAGGAAGATTTCGATCTACACCGAATATTCCAGTTCATAACAATACAAATGGAGGGCGTCATGAAAAGATTAGTCATCATTACAGTTGGAAAAACACACAGTGGAAAAACTACATTTGCAAGAGCATTAGAAAAAGAGTTACCCCACTCTTTCGTTATGGATCAAGATAATCAAGCTGAATTTATTAACACGCATTACGAAAAATTACAGCCGGCTAAAGGCCCTAATACATTTAAGCACGGTCTTTCAAAATTCATTGTTGATTATGCGAAAGAACATTCAAATTTACACCTTATTATTAGTAACTCCAATCGCAGTAAAAATGGAAGGTTATATTTACTAAACGAATTATTTCCACAGAATGAATATGTACGCATACTCGTTCATTTTGACATTCCAGATGATGTACTTTACGAAAGAGTGGCTCGAAGCACGCGAAGTACGAATATTTTTAGAGGTGGATATTCTAGTTTCAAAGAAGTATTTGATCGACAACAAACTGAATCACTTCACGATGATGTGGTAGATCCTATAGAAAATGAGGCTGATTATTTGTTTGTTATTCGCAATAATAAAGATGTAAGCTTTACTATAGAAGAAATTGTTCATCTAGCTAGAGGTTTATCCCCTACCCCAAATAAGAGATTATAAAAATTACATAATCATAGATTATTATGCAAATCCTTCCTCTAAGCGCCTAACATAGTATATAATAATAAGATAATCTACTTCTATATGCTCATTTTTACACAAAACAGTTCATGCATATGAAAGAAAAGAGGTACAAAAATATGAAAACAAAACAAACAATTGCTGCGTCTACACTAGCTTTAGCAATGATTGCTGGCGCGAACTCTGCTCATGCGGAAGTAAATGATGCTACTCCTCAGCAAAGTACGGGAGATCGATTAGCTGAAATTAAGCAACATAAACAAGAGTTAGATGCAAAATTGCAGCAACACAAAGAAAACGTGGATCAAACATTAAATGAACTTAACAAGGTTAAGGAAAATGTTGATACGAAGGTGAATGAACTACATGAACGTAAACAAGTTGCTGATGAAAAAATTAGCGAAGTTAAACAGCATAAACAAGAACTAGATGCAAAACTGCAGCAAGACAAACAAATCGCCGAAGATAAAATCGCTGAAATTAAAGAGCATAAAAAACAAGTAGAAGATAAAGTTGCTGAAGTAAAAGAACATAAGCAAAATATCGATAACAAAGTGAATGAGATTAAAGAACATAAACAAACTGTCGATGAAAAAGTGAATGAAATGAAGCAACATAAAGAGAACATTGATCAAAAGGTTAATGAACTTAAGGAAGTTAAAAAACAAGTAGATGAAAAATTAGCTGAGTTAAAAAAAGCGAAACAAACTGCTGAGGACAAACTCGCTGAACTAAAAGAAAACAAGCCGAATACCGGTAACACGTTAGAGGAACTTAAGAAAATTAAAGGCAATTTAGACAGTCTTTCCGCTAACTTAGAATTAGCTAAACAAGATGTAAAAAACAAACTAGCTGTTTTACAAGAAGCTAGACAAGATTTAATTAATAAAATTAACGAAATTAAACAATCGAAACAAACTGTTTCAGATGATTTATCAAAGAAAAAACAAGACTTAGATATTAAAATCAACGACTTTAAGCATACTGAGAAAAAAATTGACGACAAATTAGCTGAGTTACATACAACGAAGCAAAATGTTGATAACAAGATTAATGAAGTATCACAGTCTAAACAAATGCAAGCAGATAATGGTACTAAAAACAATAACGCTAAAGAACTTCCTAACGCTGGTAGCGAGCAATCAAACAATATGGCTCTAGGAATGCTATCTGTATTAGGCGGTGTTTTATTACTTACTCGTAATAAAATTAAAACGTTATTCTCTAAATAAGTCCATAAAAAAAGGAAAACCGCACATACATGTACGGTTTTCCTTTTTTTATATTAACTGTCCATCTCGAAGCGTCAATATACGATCACATACATCAAGCATTCTTTCATCATGTGTAATCATAATTGCTGCTTTTTGGCTCTCTTTCACTTCGCGTTTCATCATTTCAACAACTTCACGTGCGCGTTTTGAGTCTAAGCTTGCCGTTGGCTCATCCGCTAATATTAAATCTGGGTTGTTCATGAACGCACGAGCGATTGCTACCCTTTGTTTTTCCCCGCCAGATAGTTGATTTGGATAATGATTCTTTCTTTCTCCTAATCCAAATGCCGCTAATAAATGATCTGCACGCTTTTCGGATTCTTGTTTACTTTCTTTTTTTAGCTTTGCAATGTAAAGTAACTGTTCTTTCACATTTAAATATGGAACAAGGTTTGCAAACTGGAAAATGAAGCCGATTTTTTTCAAACGAATGTCTGTCATTTCCTTTTCTGATAACTGTGTAATATTTTGCTCACGAATGTAAATATCCCCTTTTGACGGTGATAATAATGCACCCGCGATTGATAATAACGTACTTTTCCCTGATCCAGAAGGACCGACGATTCCGATAAATTCTCCGGCTTTCACATCAAGCGATATCGGATGAAGGGCTGTTACTTCCGTATTCCCTTCTCCGTACACTTTACTTACTTTGTCTAATTTTAATAATGAAGTCATTACATCCCGCCTCCAATTGCTTCTAATGCATCAACTTTTAATACTTGGTATAACGAAATAAGTGTTCCTAAAATACTAATTACGATAAAGATTGCTGCGTATTGTACAATCATCGGTGTTGTTAATAAGAACGGCATACCAGCTGGTAAAATTTGTTCTAACCCTTGTACAAGAACGATACTAATTACCATCGCAACGACTGATAAGAATAACGCCTGTACGACTAAGCTATTTGCTAAATATGAGTTCTTTGTACCAATTGCTTTTAATACACCTAATTGCTGTGTTTTTTGTAGTGTAATAACATAGAAGAATACACCGATTAATAACGCAGCGATCACAAGTAAGAACGCAATGATCATCGTTAATGTTCCTTGCTCTTCTTTAAATCCTGGAATACTTTGCAGTACTTCTTTTTTATCGATAACGTGAGCATTTTTAATTTCTTTATCTGTGTTAAGTGCAATTGCACTATAATCTTTTTGGTTTGGTTGTGAAATAGATCCCCATACGTCTTCATTTACATAAACGACTGGTGTATGGCTAAACATTTGATCTTTCGTAAATCCGACGATTGTAAATTCTTTCTTTGAAACAGGATCGATAATTGTATCTCCAATATCGATTCCCTTCTCTTTAATCGATTCATCAGCAACCATCTCGTTGTTTGCTGTACCTAATTTCTCACCTTTTACAATGTTCGGTTCTAAAAATGAATCTCGTTCGCTTGAGAAAATAGCGATATCAACCTTTTTCGAACTATCTTTCTTTTCATATGTTGAAACTTTCACACGAAACGGAACTGCCTCTTTGTCACCTACTTGATTTACTACGTTATCTACATCGTCTTTCTTAATTTGTGAACGAAGTAATTTATTTTCCGCATCATCTGCTAAAACGAACTTATTTGCCTCCATATTTTGAATCGATGAAGCATTATCATATGATAATCCATTTGCTAATCCTGAAATAACAAGGACTAAAAATGATAATAACACCATAATGAGTCCGATTAATCCGTATCTTAATTTTGATTGTTTCAATTCACGCAGAGCTAAAAACATTTCGCTCGCTCCTTCCTCTTTCTTTCTATGAACTTATCATAAAAAAGAAATATGAACGGAATATGAACAGAAGATTACAGAGGGGAAATTAAATTACATCTGATACTTTTTGAGCGCGGGAAAGGTGTGGCTTTATAGCAGAAATACAGTACGTGAAATTTATATCAGCGATTTTTCAAATATATCAGCGCAAATAGAATTATATCGACTTGCCGACATAAAACGACAAAAAAGAGGCAGTTCCGAAACAGCCTCTTTCTTTCCATCTATTTCGGAAGCTCCACCCGAACGGTCGTTCCTTCCCCCTTCGTACTATACACCGAAACGTTTCCATGATGCAGTTCAACAATCTTCTGCACAATCGACAATCCTAAACCGCTACCTTCTACGTTTCTCGTCCTTGCTGTATCTACTTTGTAAAAACGGTCAAAAATACGATCCATTTCTTCTTTTTCCATACCGATTCCGTTGTCTGATATAGAAATAATGACACTAGACTCTAACTCTTCGACGAAAAACTCAATCGTTCCACCATCGTTTGAAAACTTAATGCTATTCGTGAAAATGTTACTCCAAACTTGATGAAGTAAGTTTTCATCACCTTTTATAGTGATATCTGGCACATTAAATTCAACGGCGATATCTTTTTCCCGCCATTTCCACTCAAGCATAAAAATGACGTCTTTAATTTGCTTCTGCAGATTGAATTCTCTTATTTGTAGAACCTTTTCCTCTTTATCTAATGAAGCGAGCGTAAGTAACTGTTTACATAAACTAGACATTCGCTTACTTTCACCCTCAATAATTTGTAAGTAATGATTTCTTTCTTCCTCACTCATCTTTTCTGTTTGCAACGTCTTTGAAAAACCTTGTATGGAAGAAAGTGGCGACTGAAATTCATGTGAAACGTTCGAAACGAATTCTTGTCTCATTTCATCTAGTTCTTTAATACTCTTCGTCATCTTTTGGAAGCTTGTAGATAACGTTCCTATTTCATCTTTTCGTTTTACATCTAATTCAATTTCATATTCCCCACTCGCAATTTTTTGCGTAGCCTTCGTAAATTTACGGATTGGGCGAACGATGTAACCTGCTGCAATCGCTATAAAAATAATACTTAATAGTACGATAAACCCTAATAATACCGCTAGAAAAATTCTCATCTCGCCGAATTGTTGTTGAACGTCAGGGCGAATGAATAAAGCGTACTGTTTATCACCGTGTTGTACTGGGACACCGACGCTATTAATTAATTCATTATCGAAAAAACCTGTAATAAAGAGGCGCGTTGGATAAGTAGAAACACCATTAAATGTCTCCCCCTGCAATACTTTATGAACGGTATCATCACTTATTGTCGTCTTACGAAACGCATTACCGATACGCTTTCCATTCTTTTGATCATCAACAATGTAAATCTCATACCCTAATTTTGCAATAGAATGCAAATACGTCTCTTGATTTTCTTCACTTTGCTTTTCATATAACGATTTAACTTCTTCCGCATACTTTAAAATCTTTTCACTGTTATATGGTTTTAACTTCACTTGATAATATACGTTCGTTAATAAAAAGCCGATAATACTACTAAGTAGCATAATGCCGACCGTCATAAATACAAATCTAGAATATAGTGATTTCATCTTATTTCAACTCCAACTTATACCCGAGGCCGCGCACTGTTGTAATTTGAAAATCATCCGTTCGTTTTGAGAAACGATCTCGCAGCCTTTTCACATGAACATCAACTGTTCGTTCATCTCCTTCAAAATCCATTCCCCATACTAATTCAATTAGCTCTTCTCTTGAAAATGTTCTTCCAGGATAACTAGCAAGTTGTGATAATAACTCAAATTCCTTTAAAGGAAGCAAAATCGTTTGACCGTTACACTTTACTTCTACACCTTTTCGATCAATTGTCGTTCCGTGCAACGTAATAATATCTGCACTCAGCATTTGATAACGTCGTAATAAAGCTTTCATACGGAAAATCACTTCAGCTGGTTCAAATGGTTTTACGATATAATCGTCCGTACCAGAAATGAATCCTTTTTCTTTATCAACTAACTGATCTTTCGCCGTTAATAAAATAACCGGTATATCATGATACTTCCGGATTTCTTCACATAACGTATAGCCATCAACGAACGGCATCATAATGTCTACGATCGCAAGATGAATATTTTCCTTCTCTAAAACGTCTTGCGCTACCTTTCCATCTTCTGCTTCAAAAACTTTAAACCCCTCTTTTTGTAAATGGTAATGCAACAACTCTCTAATATGCTTATCATCATCAGCTAATAAAATATGTATCATCTTCATTAAACCCTCTCTCGTTCATCCTTCTACATCACTACATTAAGAAACAATTGGATTTTTTGCAAGAAAAAGAAAAAGAATCTATTTTGAAAAAAGATTATTCAAAATAGATTCTTACGTTTTAGTATTAAGATTATTTTAATCAAAAACAATTTCTAAGCCTTCGAAATATCAACAAATCCTTCTCCGAACACATCACGAACATCGTGTATAGCGATGAACGCCGCCGGATCCGTAGTTTGAACAATCCGCTTTAGCTTCACTACTTCTTGCTTATTAATAACAACATAAAGAATTTCCTTCGGAGTTTTCGTGTAATAGCCATGCCCTGAATATACAGTAACCCCTCTCCCCATTAAGGTTGTCACCTTCCCGGCAATTTCATCTGGATTATCAGAAATAATCGTAATAGCCTTCTTCGGATTTAACCCTTCAATTACAAATTCCATCACTTTCGTTGCTACATATAGCATAATAATTGTTATCATCAGTTTTTCTGCACCAATGATGAAATAAGATGAAAATGCAACGATTAAATCGAAGAACAGTAGACCGTAGCTAATGCTCCAGCCTAAATATTTATGTGTCATCCTTGCTAAGATCGTAGTACCTGCAGTTGTTCCGCCAACGCGAATGATAAGACCAATACCACACCCGATAAATATTCCCCCGAAAATGGCATTTACAAGCATTTCATCCGAAGCAATCGTCCAGCCTTCTGTTAAATGAAGAAATAGCGAGTTAGTCACTACAGCGATAATCGTATAAATTGTTGTGATTTTATTTAAAAATTTATAACCGACTATTAACAAAATCGCATTTAAAATTAAGTTAACTAAACCTGGTGACCATTCAAATAAATAGTACGTAATAATCGTGATACCTGTTACCCCACCCTCACCAAACTCGTTTGGGATAACAAATAAATTGACACCTAAAGCAAAAAGAAATGCACCAATAATAATAAAAATAATGTCTGTCGTTCTTTTTTTCATACAGTACCTCACTTCTTATGTAAATATTTATTCTGTCATAAACTCTCACCATTATATCGTGGAATATTCAAATCGAACAGTGGTTTGTTTTTTATTTTAATATAGGATGATAAATCAACTTTATCCTATATCCACTTGTAATTAAGAAAGTAAAATAACTGTATTTATTATGTACTACAACTAAAGTTTTGATTTCACATGCAATTCATGCTAAAAATGAATAGGAACACGTACTCGCATTAACTTCGAGTACAAAACAAATAGGCGAAGCTATAGAATAGGCTTCGCATCAAACGTGTGCTCACAGAGATTTATATTCATAAATCTCTGATTTTTTCACTTATCTTTCTCCATATACTCTTTAATTTTCCGTTCTTCCCATTCTTTTCCGAATATCCCAAATGGAAAAGTTGTTAAACCGTGTATAACGATACCAATCCCCCAACCTCCAAGTGGATATAAAAACCATAATTTACTTGAATCAGAGCTTATATTTATGAAAAAAAGCATTAAGTTAACTAATATATAGACCGTTAAATGAATGTAAAACGCTTTTAAATTCTCCACTCTTTTTTTAGCTCGTAAATAATTCTCATCTCGCTCCATATATAAACACCTCTTTCATTATTGTATTTTTTAACTCGCTCTGATTTAAACATCATATTCTAGTCGGATATCCCTTATTCTCAAAAAATACAAAGCAAAAAAGTATCCAGCAAATGGTCATACACATCACCATTTGCTGGATACTACATGATACATTTGTTATTTACAGGATTTTAATTAAGACCAAATCCATACACCATCATTATTTTCAGCGTTCGTCTTTGCTTCATGAACTTTTTCAATATGGTCAACTGTGTTCCAGTTAATAGAACTTCCGCCCCACCCTACATACTTCATATCAATTTTCACTTTCTCACCCGCATTAAATACTTGTCCCTTTGTTAAGAAAACATCAATAATAGCTTTCTTCCCATTTAGCGATGGATACTCAACTACAACATATTTAGTAGCACCGTCTCCCTCATCTTCCATCGTTCCTACTTTTGATACTTCTCCAATTACATAATTAGGTGAGCCATCTTCTTTCATGTGCATACCTAACTTGTTTGTTGTATTTTCAACTGCAGTTGCAACCATATATTCTGTAAAATTACGCATCATAGATCCAGTAGCTTTTACTTCATCTCCTACTTTCACATTTGAAAGTGAATCAATATACACACTAACCGGTTCCTCATATTGCTTAGATTTTACAACAATTACACCGTTATCTACTTCTACTACTCGTCCTTCTAACGTCGAGAAATTCGATTCAATAGAAGCTGCACTCGCTTTTGTTACTTCTAGTCCTGGTAAATTTGTTCCTGATAATGCTGCGATCCCTAAAGCACCTGCTAAAATTAATTTTTTCATACCCATTATGAAACATCTCCATTCACGATGATTTTATTTTTTTGATTGGTATCGACCAACCTGTAATCACTATAGTTACAGGTAGTAAAAATAACAACCGTTTTCCTCATGCAATGTTGCATACTTTGATTTTCAAATATAAATCGGTTATTCCTATATTCAACACTAAGACTGAATTCTTGAATCCCAGCAGGTAAACGGATTGATGATGAAGAAACTAATGTCATACATCATGTTTTTCAATGATACAGTTTGTATAATCGTAGTCCATTACATTATGTAGGAGCGGAGTTAACATGTTAAAAAAACAAAGAGATTACAGCCAGGAGATACCGTGGCGACAGTAAGTCCTTCGTGGGGAGGAGCAGGTGATTCTGAAATAAGATAACGATATGACAGGACTCAAATAAATAAAAACACTCCTATAAGATATGACTGTGAATTGGTACTTTTCAAATGATATGAAGATTACTTATCTAATGATAAAGGGGGATTTACGTGTATGGACGTAACATTTACAGTAAGTAAATGGGATGAAAAACTAATTGATGATACTAGAAAAGATTTCCCTATTAATATTGCCCATGTTGAATATGATATTGATGGAGAATTAAAAGGAAAAGCTTTTGTTGAATACTTATTATATTATCTAGACTCAAATATAAATGATGGTCACTTGGCTACGGCTAAAATTTCTGGATTTTTACACTTTGAAGGAATTTATAAGGGGCAACAAGGGACATTCACAGCTATAGAGCAAGGAATATTTGATAAAGGAAATTTAGATTCCCCAGGAACAATTATTAAAGCTACCGGTAACTTAGAAAATCTGAGAGGGTCCTATAATTATCAGTTTACAGGTCAAACTAGTAAACTAATTTTAGAATTTGAACGTTAGCAAAATACCTTATAATTTAGTGGAAAGGACATTTCTTGTAATACTAGGAATGTCCTTTTTGTCAACGAGCTTATTCAAGTTAAAAATAAACAGAGTATATTATCAATATACAGCAATGCATATCATTTTCGTTATGGTGGAATTAAAAACCTAAGCCCGAGTGACATGGCCCCCACCTATTCATTACTTTTCCTACTAACTAAAGAATAATCCCAGAAAAACTCCCCTTCATAACTTCCTTTTCAAGTTGATTCCTACATATAAACATCGCAGTAATATTTGTACGATTTTTTTCATCGGGTTCAAATTGTTCAATGGTTAAGTCACAACGAATTGTGTCACCACTAAACACAGGACGTAAAAATTCAAAATCCATCTTGCGAGCTAGTACGTTATAATCACCGCCAATTTTTGTAGGTAGTGTTGATGTTAAAAGCCCTTGTACAACAAATCTCCCCTGCTCATCTGGTGTAACATGATGAACACCTTCATCTTTCGATATTTCCGTAAATAACGCAACATCTTCTTTTGTAAACGTTCGTTCAAAGGTGATTTTTTCGCCTACTTGTAATTTCATCCCATGCCCCTCCTCAAAAACTCTTTTAAAATAAGAAAAACCGAAACTCAAATCATTTCGGTTTTTCAAAACTATAGAAGTCAATATTTACTTTAAAGAATGAACAAACAACCCACTACGCAGTTTCGGTTCAAACCACGTTGATTTCGGCGGCATGACTTCTCCGGCATCTGCGATTGCTAATAAATCTTCCATAGATGTCGGATATAATGCGAATGCTGCTTTGTATTCGCCGCTGTTCACAAGGCGTTCTAGTTCTTCTAACCCCCGTATTCCGCCAACAAAATCAATGCGTGAATCAGAACGCGGATCATGTATTTCAAGTACTTGGCTTAATAAATGATCTTGCAGGATAGATACATCTAAACCTCTAACAAGATCATTCGCATCAAATGTTTCTTCTTTCACAGTAAGCTTATACCACTTCTCATTTACATACATTCCAAATGCTTTTGGTTCATTTGGTTTATACGGAGAAACAGGTGCTTCTTCTACATAGAAGTATTGCTTGATTTGTTTTAAAAACTGTTCTTCTGATAAACCGTTTAAATCTTTCACAACTCGGTTATAGTCCCAAATCGATAATTCATCATGAGGGAATAGAACCGATAAGAAGAAATTAAATTCCTCTTCTCCTGTGTAATTTGGATATTGTTCTCTTCTCATAAGTCCTACTTTTGCAGCTGATGCAGAACGGTGATGCCCATCTGCAATATAAAGATTAGGAATATCTTCAAATGCGTTTACTAAAGTCGTAATTACATCTTCATCTGCAATCTTCCACGCAACATGCTTAACACCGTCTTCTGCTGTAAATGTATAAATTGGCGCATGCTCTTCTTTCCAGCTTCTAATTAAATGCTTTACTTCATCTTTTGTACGGTAAGTTAAAAATATCGGACCTGTATTTGCGTCACACACATCTACGTGGCGAATACGATCTAGTTCTTTTTCATGACGTGTTCTTTCATGTTTTTTAATTGTATCATCTTCATACTCATCAATAGATGTACAAACGACAAGGCCTGACTGCGTTCTTCCTTGCATCGTCAGTTCATAAATATATAGCGCTGGCTCTTCATCTTGTATGAACACTTCTTCTCGTATAAATTGCTTTAAATTGTCGCCCGCTTTTTCATACACGCGATCATCATACGGTGACAATTCAGGATCTAAATCAATTTCTGCTTTATCAACATGCAAGAAAGAATATGGATTCCCTTTTACAACTTCCCTTGCCTCTTCACTATTTAATACGTCATACGGTAAAGCTGCCACTTGTGCCGCTTTTTCCTCTACTGGACGAATGGCCCGAAACGGTCGTATTTTTGCCACATTCCTCTCTCCTTTACACAATCATTCGAACGGCTACAACACCTGTAATTTTGCTTATATTTTCTACAATATTCTCTTTTATTATATCATCAATTCCGTTATCGATATCAATCATTGTGTATGCCCAAGAATGTTTACTACGATTAATCATATCGGCAATATTAATATGATGTTCCGCTAAGCATCCTGTAATTTGCCCTACCATATTCGGGACGTTTTGATGCATAATTGTAATTCGTTTCTTTCCGATATACGGCAATTCTACGTTTGGATAATTTACTGAGTTACGAATATTTCCTGTCTCTAAATATTCACGTAATTGACGCGCCGCCATTACTGCACAATTTTCTTCCGATTCAGACGTTGATGCGCCAAGGTGAGGCGTCGCTGTTACATTTTTCATCTTTATTACATTTTCATTCGGGAAATCCGTTACGTAATGTGTAATAATATCTTCTTCTAATGCTGTTTGAAGAACCTTTTCATCTACAAGTTCTCCTCTAGAGAAATTAAATAGACGCATCCCTCTTTTCATCTTCTCTACAGCGTGTTCCCCAATGATCCCCTTCGTTTGATTCGTAAGAGGAATATGCAGTGTAATATAATCACACGTTGCAAAAATTTCATCAAGGCTAAATGCTCTTTGCACATGTGTAGAAAGACGCCAAGCTGTTTCAACTGAAATATAAGGATCATATCCGATAACATCCATGCCTAACGCTAACGCATCGTTCGCAACTAAAGCACCGATTGCGCCAAGTCCGATAACACCTAGACGTTTCCCTGCAATTTCTGATCCAACAAATTGTTTTTTTCCTGATTCAACAAGCTGTGGTACTTCTTCACCCTCTAAGTTTTTCGTCCAACTTACACCATTAATAATGTTACGTGAAGACATAATAAGACTGGCAATAATGAGTTCCTTTACAGCGTTTGCATTTGCCCCCGGCGTGTTAAATACTACAATTCCTTTTTCTGTACATCGCTCGACAGGAATATTATTTACACCAGCGCCAGCTCTTGCAATCGCCTTTAAGTCTTTTGAAAACTCTTCTTGATGTAGAGAGTAGCTACGAAGCAAAATTCCATCTGGATGATTGATTCTATCTCCTACTTCATAACGTTCTTCAGTAAAAACTTGCAAACCTTTTTCTGCAATTTGATTTAACGTTTGAACACGAAACATATCCCCATCTCCCTATCTATTCTCAAGCTCAAATTCCTTCATATAATCTACTAATCGTTTTACGCCGTGTGCTGGCATCGCATTGTAAATACTGGCACGCATACCGCCAACTGAGCGATGTCCTTTTAACGTAACAAGGCCGCGTTCCTTCGCTTTTTGTAAAAACTCATTGTTAAGTTCTTCTGACGGTGTTGTAAATGGAATGTTCATAAGTGATCGATACGCAGGATCAACTGGTGAAGTAAACAATTTAGATTCATCTAAAAAATGATAAATAAGTGAAGATTTCATTCTATTTTGTTCTTCAATCGCAGATACTCCGCCTTGCTCTTTCAACCACTCTAGTACAAGTTTTGTTACGTAAATACTAAAGGATGGCGGTGTATTATATAAGGAGTTATTTTTACTGTAAGTTTCATAATTTAACATTGTCGGACAAGAGCGATCTGCTCCCCCAATTAAATCTCTTTTTATAATAGCAATCGTTAAGCCCGCAGGTCCTAAATTCTTTTGCGCCCCCGCGTATATAAGACCAAACTTCGAAACATCATATTGTTCTGACAAAATATTTGAAGACATATCCGCAACGAGCGGCACTCTTTCTATATGTGGAATATCCACATATTTTGTCCCCTCAATTGTATTATTCGTTGTAATATGTACATAATCTAGTTTTTCATCGCTTAGTAAACCGTCCAGTTTAGGAATCGTAGTAAACTTCTCTTGCTCGGAAGAAGCAATTACTTGTACTTCCCCAACTTTTTCGGCTTCTTGCAGTGCCTTTTTAGACCATGAGCCAGTTAGTACGTATCCAGCTTTTTTATACGTATTCATTAAGTTCAGTGGTATCATAGAAAATTGTAATGACGCACCACCTTGTAAAAATAAAACTTCATACTCATCAGGGATGCTCATTAATTCACGAAGTAAGTTACTCGCTTCCTCTATAATACTTTGAAAATAAGAAGATCGATGACTCATTTCCATAATAGACATGCCTGTCCCGTTATAATTTACAAGCTCCTTTTGCACTTTCTCTAAAACTGGCAAAGGGAGTATTGATGGTCCTGCTGAAAAATTATAGACTCTCTCCATTACCCTCATAACCTCCCTATTTCTCATTTTTATTAATTTTTAAACTTTCTGAATTATAACCCAAAATATAATACGTGGTCAATTTGTTTTCTATTATTACGGCGCAAGACGCAATGGAATCGCTTGCATGTGCAAACTATTTTTATAAACATACAAAAAAGTGTTAAGTACATAATCGTACTTAACACTCTAGTAATAAAGTATAATTGCTAATTATCCGTGAAGAACCGATCAAAAATTTGATAAATAGCAGAAAGACCAATGAGCCAATAAATAGTGTCCACAAGCGCCGGCATAGAACCAAACCATTTCTCAACTACATTGTAATCTAACGCTACAAACAACCAATTCAAACCGCCGAGAATCACCAAAATTACTGTAAGGTAAGACAAAAATTTCATTATGATTGCCCCCTAGGTGATAAGATGGTGAAAGGCCTTTCACTAGAAATATATGTAGTAAACTTCAAAACTTACCTATTTTGTAAAAATTATTTTCGGTACCAGCCGTTAATAACTGCCTCCGCTTCTTTACTATGTATTTGATACGGATGTGTACTATCATTAGAGCCAATAAACCAAATTGAAAAACCTTTAAAATATGGTTTCGGTTCTAATACATCGCGGTAAGCACGCCATCCATTTAATTGTACATCTTTCGAAAACACATTAGAAACATCTGGATTCCACGGATTTTGCAGTCCAAGTTCACGCGCTGGAACGTTAAATCCACCAAAATAAACGGGCTTTCCTGTTGCATTATGTAATTGTTCCAATTGCTGAACAACATTTTGTCCACGGTTATATACTGTCGTCGCAAATAAACCTTGCTTCACTTCTTCATATGACGGATTCCTTTTTCCAGAAACTTCAAACCAACTATCGATACTAACAATATCTACCTTCTTTAAATACGGACGGTTTATTTTCTCTATAAACTTCGCTTCATAAGAAGGATCCCAGCTTGCTGTTAACCACCAGTTCATTTGATACAAAACATTTCCTTTATACTGATTACGAACAAAATCAATTGTATCGCTCCAGTATCCTTCTGCATACTCCATATTCACGAAATTAGAAGCAATCTTTAGTCCATACACATTGTATTTACTTGTAATGGAATTAAAAATATCTTGCAGAATAACCGTCTTCCAATTCCAGAAGAAATCATTAATGTTACTTGGGTTCCATTCTGTCTCTCCAACATTCCCCTGCTGAATATATGGGAACGGTTCCACTATAACTTGAATATTACGCTTTAATAATTCTTGAATTAAAATAATAGCTTGTTGCTTTTGCGCTTGATTAATTACCATATTAGTAGAAGTCACATTTGGGATATCTACTTGAATCGGTACATTTACTGTATTTAAATTTAAGCGCTCCACATCCGCTAATACTTTCGCTACATTTCCAACTTCCCATACTGTTACGTTTCCTGATTTGATTTTTCCAGATTGAACAGTATTTACATCTGCCTGTACATTTCCTTGAAAACAAAAAGAAAACAACATAATAAACACTCCTAAAAAACTTATTAAACTCTTATTTTTCTTCACAACTTTCCCCCTATAATTTTTGCCTTTCTTGATTATTTTATACAACGTTTCACATTTATTCCAGAAAAAAATGAAGTGCCGTTCAACTATATTCATATAAATCTTCTAAAAATAGTAGGAAAAATAAAAAAGGAGCAGATTTCCGCTCCTTTTTATCCTTTTACGATTGAAATTATTGAATCCCTTCTGGTAACTTAATTGAATCAAACTTTTCATATGAATCAATCTTTATACTCACAACTGCATCCAATTTTTCCTTATCTGTACTAGCTTTTTTATCTGAGTTACTTTCACTCACTTTTATAGTTGTTCGCATCTCTTCAAATTTATAATCTTTTGTTATTATATATTCAATGTTAAACGCATCCATATTAAATCCTTCCGTTAATTTTTTCATATCTCCATTAATTTTTTGTAACGTATCTACCGCTTCTTTTCCCTTTAATTCAAGTGTAAGTTTATATGTGTCTCCATCTTTCTTTGCTTTCATTTTCTTAGCCAAAGCTTCCGGTAAATCTAACTCATTAAGTAAATTTTTACTGACCATTACATCATTTACATTAAATTGATCATTAGGTATCGTGACTAACTCTCCTGTATCAGGGTTTTTCACTTGAGCAGCGACCTTTCCATCTACTTCATACGTTACAATATCTGTACCACTTATTTTCATTTCAGCTCTAGAATTCTTCAGTTTCGGCTCCATTTGTATTTTCATTTTAATTTCTTCTGATTGGCCGCTCCCCTTCATTGACATAAGAGATGTCAATGTAAGATATTCCTCTTGTTTTAATCCGTCAGCTGCTTTTTTAAAAATATCTTTCGCTACTAACTCTTTTTCTTTTTTTACAGATACTGTTTTAGGTCCACTTGTTTTTTCACTGCTACAACCAGTTGTTAAACCTACTATTAGCGCCAAACTAGATATTACAACCATTTTCTTCATACTGATTCTCCCCATTTCCCACTTAAAAATATTTTCATCCCATGTATAGTAAATCAACTGAAATAAATATATATACAATAATTATTTAACCTCTAAACGAAACCAGTTATTCAATCCGTATACTAATGTAACTAAAGCTCCTATCACACCAAAAACAACAATATTTATACCAATTGACGAACCAAATAAAACAGCCATCATTGACACCATCAGTAATAGCATAGCAATACTATTTATCTTAATTTCTACTACATCGCCATCCTTTACTTTCTTTTCTTTACTTCCAAAAAAGAATTGTTTTACTTTAATATTCGCTTCATCTAATTCAAAAGGAAGCGTATATTCTTCGTTATTCTCAAGTTTCATTACTACTTCGTTATCTACCTTTACAGCAACTCTTGCTGCTCCTCCCATTACCCCTGTTGCTCTTATTACTTTAATACTCATGCTAAATCTCCTCTCCCCCTATGACTTCTCCATGTCATTCATTTTTGTAATTCTTCTCTTATGAAATCCTTGAATGTAAAACAAAAAATGTATTTGTATGACATCGAAATCTTTTACGCTATACACCCATTTCTCGTTAAACAAAATATTCCAACAGAAATTATAACAAGTTCCTGCAAATTTTTTTGTCAAATTTTGTCGCGTTTACAAAAAAAGAGACTCTTACATATAGTAAAAGTCTTTTCTATCATTACCGTGGCTGTAACGTTAACATTTTCCCTTCTATTCCCGCTGTATTCAGTGTAGTCGTATGATAAATCATCTATTTGATCATGATACCAATCCCTTCTAAAAGGATAAAAATCCTCTTCCCCCTAATTCGCTTCTATTATGAAAGAACCTTTTGAAACATTGAAAAACCCCCTTCATTTTCCTACCAATGAAGGGGGTTTTTCTTATCGTTCGCTACGCCAACTTTCATTATGCCCAAGATTTGAATCTGTCGCTACTTGCACATCATATAACATTTCACTAAAGAAGCGTTTATCTACTTCTTTTGGTACAATGCGTCTTTCATCATCAATCTCATCGTATTCATATGAACCACGATTCACTGTACCTGCTTTATAAAATTGAATGTCAAATACACATACATCTTCTTCATCTTCATAACCAATCGGCGCTCCGCTAAATGACAATTGCACGCCTAATCCGGTACGAGTATCTTCTTTGTAAAATGTATAATACACACCGCCATCTTGAACAGACCCACGGATCCATCCAAGCTTCGTCATCTTACCGAATAACGAACGACCATTTAGTAAAATACCGCCAAATCTCTCAATAGCACTCTCATCATTCTCTTCTACTACAAACACTGGACGCTCAATTTGTAGGAACGGCTGAACAATTCCCGCACTTTCTAATTGCTCTTTCCATAATTCCTTCTCCGCCCCAGACAATTCTAACGGATGAACGAAACCAATAACAGTGCCAGATGAAAGTTCATAACTCTTCCCGTCAATTGTACAGAACACGCCACCTTCTGCATAACGGAATGCCTTCAGCAACTTCCCTTCCTTATACTCACCCCAAATGAGTGAAATAGAAAATTGCTTCATAATTGGATTATCCATAAATACAGACTTCCATGCATTATGTGACCAATAACGCTTTAATGAAAGTGCCGTTTCCAATCGTTGTTTTTGCATGGAAAGAGTATTTCGGAGTTCCTTCTTTAAAGAGGCTAATTCTTTTTTAGCCTCTTCAGCCTTTTCTACATCATCTTTTGCATTCGGCTTTGGAAGTGACTTCATACGTTTTCCTTCTTCTGTCTCTAATTCAATTTTTGACTCTGTAGTTAAAATGGCAGTAAAACTTCGATTCCCGAAATCAATTATTTTTTCACCATGTATAGTAAAGCCAAGGTCCGGCACCAATTGATCTTCCAGCTCTTCCTCTGTTATACCACGTGTTTTCGCAGCAAGACTTAGCGCTTCTTTTGCTGCATTACGTACTTGCTTATGTTTATATTTAAATGCTATTGCATGAATAGACATAAGTGCAAGCTTAGATGAAGACAAACCTAAAGCACGAACGGCATCCGCTGCTATCTTTCCTCTCATTTGAAGCACCCATTCATCAATTTGCTTTATAAGTATGTCGACCATTTTGTCGTCACTATACATTCCGTATAGCGAAAGAATTCCACGTTTCTTCACATCTGCGTCTTGAGAAATCCATATTTGATATATTGTTTGCACATATTCTTTTAAGTCCTCTTCATTTAAAGCTCTACCAATTACTTCTGCTGTTTCTTTCTTCTCAATAACAGCATCTGAAATATACTGTTGTAAATAGGCTAACGGAATTGCAGCATCAGCAATTTCATCAGAGTCACGTAAACGGATTTGTGGCTCATCCCCAATCAATTGCAGAAGTGAATTTCTTGTTTGTTCAGTTAAAATACGTGCACATAGTTCTTCTATCTTTTCTTCCTCCGTTTGAAATAAAAACGAGAATTTTCCTGCGAAAGATTCATTTTTACTTTCTTGCAAAGCTTCCTGTACAAGTTTCGTATATTTTTCAAGCTTATACTCTATAAGTATTTTCATCACATTTTCACGAACAATTTTCTTTTTATTATGAAGTTCAACTGCTACATCTTTTGAAAGCAGTTTAACTACAGACTCACGCATTTTTTTAGATGAATCTCCTAAGCTTTTAATTAAAATTGGACGCATTTTAATCATGTTATCCTTTGCTAACTCTTCTAAAATATATGCTTTGGCCACAGCAGAATACTCATCAAATCGTTCAATGATGTACGCTTGTTCTTTTACAATTACACAAACAAGCGCTTCCTTCGCCTTATTTCGCTCTTCACTGTAGCATGCAGCTTCTTCAACTGCATAAGCGATAAGCTTTTCCTTACTTAATCCATACGAAAGCAGATCTTCTAATACTTGTTTCGGTTCTACTCCTCTGACAGAACATTCGTAAAGAAGTTCGTATAAATTAACACTATCTTCATCTCCAAACTGTAGTGTAAGTACAGCTTCCCTCTTCGCTACATCATCTATATCCCAAAGAAGCGCAACCTCTAACACCGGCATACCCCAATACATACTTCTATATTTCGGATTTTTAAGTATTTGCTCCATATCCTCAAGTGACAATTTCCCTAGTAAATAATCACGATATGTATCCCGCACTGTAGACAATTTTATTTGCAAAGCAGCAACAAAAAATTCTTCTCGCATTTTCCCTATATTTAGCTCATATCCTTTTTCAGCTAACGTGCGTGCGATGATGAGATAATTCATTTTACTTACATATTGCAAAGTACGTTGAATAAATTCAGGATCTTCCTCCAACATAAAGCATAGCAATTCATATTCATACGTCTTACAAAAATCCTCACTATTTAAATCATGTTGCCTTAGACGATGCGCAAAAAATCTTTCCTTAGAAATCCAAAACTGTGTACAAAAACTTTGAATTTCTTCATATGTTTCTCTATTTACACTACCAGTTTTTTTGTAGTTTTGAGACTGACCGAGAGTGTGACACATATAACGTGTTGCATAGTTTATAAAACCCCAAACATTTTTCTTCGCCAATATTTCAATATATCGCCTCGCAACATTCGAATATTTATGAACACAAAATAATAGCCGCCAAATATGTTCCGGTAAATTCCCACCTATAAATACTTCACTATCATCTTTACCTTTTAAATACCGTTTAACTGCTTCAACCTTTTCCTTTTCCCCTAGCAGTTTCAATATAAATTCTGTATGTTCTTCTAACCTCTCATTCAATAAAGAACTATATGTACGAAACTTTTCATAATCTACATCAAACATTACAAGAAGTAATGTTACTTGCTGGTTAGTTGGTAAAGTATGTAATTGTCCCTCTATATAGTTCGGATTCTCTCTTGTTAACTCTCTAAGAAAAACATCTGCTTCATTCACATAACTTGAAATACTGGATAAATATTTACATGCGATTGCTACAAGTTTGTCCAAAGGAAGTGCACTTTTTTCTAAATAAATCTTCATTTTAGAAAAACTGACATGCGCAAAACGGACTACAAGAACATTTAATAATTGCTCCTCGAGTATATGGTAAAATAATCGAAAAAAATCCGGATCTTGTTTATGCACTTTCCTAAAATCGTTTATAAATCGCTCCGCAAAATCGCTTCTTTTTTGATCACGAATTGTCGTTAGTTGAATATCTTTTAAAATCTCTTCTTCTTTTGTCTGTAAATATCGTTGTGATAATTGTTTCTGTTCTTCTGTCATATTAATATATTGAAACAACTCAGATGTACTAGTAGTCAAACTTTGTACCCCCCGCATCTTTTTATCTATTATAAAAATACCCTTATTTAATGGTAGTATAGCATAAATCTCACAAAAACGAACATACATTCTATGTTAAGTTAATGTAAATTAAAATACACTACTCAAAATACATTTCCTTCTCTCTAAACTTCCCATTACGCACTTCTCCCCACTAAAATCCTTTAATTTTTCACTACACCAATTCCTCAAAATCCCCCTCACATAAGCTAACGTTTTCTTATTATTTTCAAACGCAATTTTAAGTACCTCTAACACTTTCTCTCCAGAAAGTCTTTGTATCCAATTCTTCAATTCCTTCACAATATATGGGGATAAACTACTAATATTTTGTTCATAAAACTTATAAACTTCACTATTTGGAACGTCCTCTTCTATGGTTTCCACCTCTATCTCTTCCGCTTCTTCTTTCTCTTCAATAACTACTTGTGAACTACTATTATCCTCTTCTTTTGGCATACCAAAATGCTGCAATAATAATGGAATCTTGTATTCTTCTTCAAGGCATTTACGTAAAAATATATGTATGAACTCATTACTTTTTATAGTCTTTAACTCACGTAATACGCACTTCTCCACATTCGTATTTGAAATAGGGTTATAGTGTAACCAATTTATTATGAATACCTCTTTCGTTTCCGTATCATATAAAATCTTTCCATACTCAACAAACCTGTTTAGCAACTTCTCAACAGTCTCCATACTATAACCTGTTTCAAGCTCTGCCACACGCTTCGGTAATATGTAAATACCACATTGCTTTGTTTTCGTACCAGTTAACAAATATATGTAAAAATAACGTTCCTCTGGCGTTAAATCTAATATGAATTCATCTTGCCAAAAGTTCACCTGCACATTACGGTATACCGCCATATGTTTCCCTCCACTCTTTGCTAGTAAATAGGAAAATTTTAATCCTTCATTATAAAGATAGGCATACGGGAATGGTTTTGGCATTCGAATTACAATTTTTTTACTACTACAACGCCGGTTTCATTTTTTCGCGCTTGTTTTGTTCTTGTTTTTGTTCTTGTTTTTGTTTTTGTTTTTGTTTTTGTTTTTGTTTTTTCTTAGTGATTTATTACTTGGTAGGGGCTTATAAGGGGCTTGGAAGGGCATTCTACATTACAATCTATGAAATACAATTTGTTCTTCCTACTAAATAGGAGCTATTCCAAATTATTATTTTGGATAGCTCCTTTCAAATTCTTCTTATTTTTTACTTCTACCAATGTCAGCTTCTACATACAATTTATTCTGCTATTTGCGGACAGTACAACTCTCATTTCAAAATTAGGTGAATAAACTGCTCGATTGCAATGCGAGTGGCCCTCACTGATTAAAGTTTCCTTTTATTTTTGCATTGAATCTAACATCTTCACAATAAAGGCAGCTGCCTGACCACGAGTTGCTGTACCTCGGGGATCAAACTCATTATTTCCAATACCATTAACTACCTTTAGACTGTATAATCGTTGAACCGATTCTTTGTATGTTATTAAATGCTTATCTGTAAATGGTAATGCTACTAACTCACCTGTAATTCCTTTATATCGTAATGCTTTGTCAATCATAATAGATACTTCTTCACGAGTAATTGGTGAGTTAGGATCAAAAATCCCTTCACCACGACCATTAATAATTCCTGCACTTGCACAACGTTTAATACCGTCATGAAGTGATGGATGTGCCTCATTAATATCTACAAATGACTTATTTCCCTCTGGTAGTTTAAGAGCATTCGAGATTAATTTCGCAAACTCCGCTCTCGTTACATTTCGATATGGCGCAAATACACCATTACCTTCGCCTTGCATAATACCTAGACTGTTTAATTTACGAATATGCTCTTCAAACCAGCCACCTGTAATATCATCTTTTGGTTTTTGTACTTCTTCCTTAGGCTTTTGTACTTCTTCCTTTGGTACATTGTAGTTAATTTTAATCCAGCTTGGGTCATAGAAAATCCATTCTCCATTACCTACTTTATACCAACCATTTTTAACCGCTAATACTTTGTAACGATCTCCGGTTGAAGCTTTACGTACAACACGATGTTCAATACCCGCATCACTACGTACATTGATGCCACTACCATTTACCACTAGTTCCATGCTAGGTTCAGCTGGATTATTTTCACTTGGATTAAATGAGTCATTTTTATCTTGTAAAGGCGTATCAATCTGCGCATTTATATTTGCATACCACTGAATTCCTTGTACGAAACCAGCCCAATTACCACGTGAAATTAAAATGTCAGGACATTTTTTCCCGCTCCATTGTTGATGCTTGTAAATATGATCTGCACCAATTCCTTCTTTGTTCATTAAATAACCTGCAAGTCGTTTTGCATTTTCTAAAGCTTTATTGTAATCACCATCTTGGTTAACCGCGATCTCGATACCGATAGACTCCCTGTTTCCTGATCCATCTCCATCTCCTGCATGCCAACCATTTTCGTTTGTTGGTAAGTGTTGATAAATTTGTTTATCGTCTACAGTAAAATGCCATGAAGCTGTTCGGAAAGTGCCTTCAGTTGCTTGCTTGTATAAATATTTTGCATGATTTTCAGCATTAGCACCAGCGGCTGTATTTGCGGTCTCATGAATTGTAATGTAACGTGCTTTCATCGGATTTGCAGGACGAATATCAGGATTTCCTGCTGGAACAATCCACTCCACAAATGGAACTCCTGCAAGTGTTCCATATTTCTTCGTACTCTGTGCACTATATTGAATACCTCTTGGCTTTGCAACAGGTTTCATTTGACGATCAGATCCATCATTTCGACCATCTACAGATTCAAATGCCTTTTCAATGTTTGAAATAGCTTCCTTTTCTGCTACTTGTCCCTTCTTAGCATTTTGCATTTTGTTTAATTCTTCTGTTTCATCATGTTTATGCTTATATTCTTCTAAAAGCATTTTTTCATTTTCAGATACTTCTGCTTCGTTAATTTGTACATGATTAGGAACTTCCAACTTGAAATTAGAATAATTTAATCCGCTCGTTCCGTGTTCTCCTTGGGCAATATTAAGTTGATCAGTTTGAGAGTTGTTTATCTCTTCTGCTGATGCTGATAAAGGTACGCTCCCTAAAATCACTAGACTTGTTGATAGTGCGATTACTTGTTGTTTGATTGTCTTATTCATTATTATAATAAATACATACACACTCCCACCGTGTATGTATCTCAACCTCCCTTTATTGTCACATTAATTTTTAAAAATATGAATCTACTATGTACTTCTATTATATTTTCTTTTTATTTATATATTTTAATTATTTTATTTTATACCCATTAAGAAAATATTTATATGTCATCCCTACAGATGAATTTCATCTAATATACTTTTTATAAAATTCGTCAACAAACATTATTTTACAACTAATTACAAATACCGTCAAAATAATCAATTTAAACTTAGACAAATAACTGGCATACAATTTCATAATAAGAGATCCTATACTATCGAAATACATCTATTACAAATTCCCTTTAACGTTTTCAACAATCTCATTTATCGTATTCCGATCAAACTTATCACTAATTTCATATGACTCACGATCTCCTACGAATTGCACGCCTACGATATCATTGCGATCCTTACCGTATTGCACTTCAATAATAGATCCACGCTCTATTTGTTTCCAAATGAGACCTGCTTCATCTTTATTATCTAAAATAATGCAGTCTTCAATATTTTCGTCAATCCCAATTAACTTATTATCATCCATATATCCAATCTCGTATTGTTGCCGTTCTTTCGCTTTGCCACTTACTAATATACCTTTGCTACCATATGAGTAATCCATATAGTCCTTTTTCTCCGTTTGTACCGCTTTCGGCTTTTGTGCTTCAGTTTTTTCAGCAGCCCCACAACCTGTAATAAGACTGATTGGGATAACCACTATTAATACTAATCTAGTAAATTTTTTTATCATTTGTAACCAACCTCATATATTTAATGCAAAACTCCATTTATTACTCTATTAAAGAATAACATGATACTAAGTAAACAGAACGAAAGATAACATATTATTTACATACTCGCACTTTAATGAAGGACCAGGCCATTTAAACCTAGTCCTACATAACTTTAACTTTGCTTCACATACTTAATTGTATTAAATGACGTCTCATTAAATAATTGCAAGTTTTCCCCATCATAATCTTGAACTTTATATGCTATTTTCTTTTTTTGAATTGTATCTTCTACACCGTCTACTAAACGTTTATTGAGATGTAAATAGATTGTAAAAGCTTCCTTATCATATTCCCAAGTTCCTTCAATATAATTCTTTTTATTTGGATACTCACCTTTACCATATGTTTCAAATGTCTTATCACCTTTTAAAATGAGTGACATATTGAAACCGTCTGTTCCTTGGAATCCCCAATTACCGATTAATTCCGTACCATCTTTCACATTCTTCATAACATTATCTGTATTAATTCCAGCTTTCTTATCTAACTCTTTCAAATCTTTAATTGATACTGTACCATCACCGATTTTAATATCCCCTTCAAGATCTTTGAATGCCTTAAGCCAGTAAATATCTCCTTCTTTCACTAGCTTTTCAGATTTCTCTATTAACTCTTTATCAGTCTTATCACCTTTTTCTCTTTTTTCTTTTCTGGTGAATACTTCATTTATTAAAGAAAAAGACTCTCTAAAATAACTAATTGCTTTTTCAAAATCTTTTTGTTGGTTTACATACTCTGTAGGGGGATCTATTGACTCAAATTTATCTAACACTTTATTTAATTCTTTCACACTATCTACTATATCTGATTTCTTTTTCTTACCGTCAAAAACCTCTCTTGTAATATTGTTATGCTCCGCAAACAACTTATCAAACTCTACTCCTAATTTATACACTTTATTAGGATAGTCTTCCTTTGAAACTTTTTCTTTCTTACTATTAGACTTCGATTCTTTTACTTTAGACTCTTCCGTTTTCTCCTGTTTAGAAGTGTTCGTTTTCTCAGAAACTCCACAACCAAATAACAACATGACCGGAACTGCTACCCCTAGTAGTTTCTTTGCATTCATGACTGATTTCTCCTTCTACTTGAATAGATTACTCTTGCTATACCCATCCTCTTTTTTTATCTTGTAATTAAAGTTACAATCGCAATAATTCCTAGAATCGGTCCCCAATATTCCATTTTTATAAAAAATAATGAGTGCTTTTTGTTAAACATAACTTTTTCACCAGTTTCGGCATCTATATAAACTTTCCCATCTGGCTTATTAATATATTTACCTAAATACCAAGACATAACCCCTGATATAATAAACATTACCGCCATTGGCCAACTATGGTCTTGAAAATATGTAGCGTCCCCCGTTATAGATCCAAAGATAGCCTTACCCAAAAGAGTATTAATAATTACAATAATTGCGACTAAAAAACCCCAACCAGACCAAATAATCATCTATTTCTCCTCCTAAAGCGTACAACTTTGTACTTTATGTTAATTTGAACTGCAAACGAAAATGTTTAAAAACCGAATATTCAGACGTTAATAATTATATTTAGCTTACATTCGATTCTAACTTTAATGTCCTAAATGCAAATGAACCAGATATAATTTGTAAAATTGTCGGAATAAGTAAAAAGAATAATGACATAAATAACATAACTATAGGAATCACAATCATACAAACTCCATAAACTTTATTATTAACCTTGTTTACTAAACACGATAAAATGAACAATCCTATTTGAACCGTTAAAATAATAGAGTAATAAGCTAAAAGTTCGTAATCAACACCTTCCATAATATTAAACGCTACAACTATTAATATTATGGAAATAATAATTCCCAAAATGCCACCAATTAAACCTAATACGAATTCAGGTGTTCTTTTCAATTCAATCCCCCTTTTATGAACCACTAACAACTTGTATATTTTTCCCATTCACCATCATACCAAATATTCACTGGAAAAACTATACATACTTTTCATTCTTCCTTACCTTACAGTGACCTTCTTACCATTATAGATAGCTTGTAGCAGTCACAAAATCAAAACCTTCAAAATTACTAACCGGTTTCGATACTTTTAGAAAGTAGACATACCTCTTGAATACAATTAGTATTAACATATGAAATATGAAAAGCTTAAAAAGGCTTTTACATGAAGAAAGGAAGTTGCACAACTATGGATTTTAAAACAGTTATGCAAGAACTTGAAGCTCTAGGTAAGGAACGAACGAAAAAAATATACATATCTAACGGTGCGCATGAGCCAGTATTCGGAGTAGCTACAGGTGCTATGAAACCAATCGCTAAAAAAATAAAATTAAATCAAGAATTAGCTGAAGAGCTTTATGCCACAGGTAACTACGATGCTATGTACTTTGCAGGTATTATTGCCGATCCAAAAGCTATGAGTGAGTCTGATTTTGATCGCTGGATAGACGGGGCATATTTTTATATGCTATCTGATTATGTAGTGGCAGTAACTTTATCGGAGTCAAATATTGCACAAGATGTTGCTGATAAATGGATTGCAAGTGGGGACGAGCTTAAAATGTCTGCCGGATGGAGTTGCTACTGTTGGCTTTTAGGAAATCGCAAAGACAATGAGTTTTCCGAAAGTAAAATTTCCGATATGCTTGAAATGGTGAAAGATACAATTCATCATTCTCCAGAACGAACAAAATCCGCTATGAATAATTTCCTAAACACCGTGGCAATTTCATATGTACCACTACACGAAAAAGCAGTCGAGATTGCAAAAGAAGTTGGTATAGTTGAAGTCAAACGTGATAATAAAAAAAGCAGTTTGTTAAATGCTTCTGAAAGTATTCAGAAAGAACTTGATAGAGGAAGACTTGGTTTTAAGCGTAAGTATGTAAGGTGTTAAAAGTATGAAGGTGTCAATCTAGGAGAGATTGACACCTTTTTTGTGGACATTACTAGACTAACGGAGCTGCAAGTTAAAGGGAACCAATCATTCATCTCCCACTATACATCTCAAACTTCTTCTTTCAATTTATATACCCTATCTCTTTTCTCATCATCTTTGATAAAAATAAGTTTTCCTTCTGTAACAAAACCTTCTAATAGTAAACATACTTGTCCATATGCTTTAGGCTTATTCGTAGTGAATCTTTCATCGGGTATTTTACCCGATCGTATTAATCGTTCACATAGCTCAAGCGCACTTATTTCTTCAGAATCAATTAATTCTAAAATATCTTTTTGTAATGGTGATAAAGGGGCTGGTACCTTACATACCTCAGCTACCTCCACCTTTTCTTTTTCTTCTTCAAATAAATCTTCAAATGAAATTTGATTCATTACACCTGTTCCTTTCTAACAATTGATTTATATAACATGAATTGAATTCTATAGGTACGAAAACTTTAAATATTAGTCATTGTTATGTAGTGCTTACCTCGTTACATGAATTTCAAACTCATGTACATCATTTCATATAGTATATTTTGATTATACCAAATATACGTTCTGCCTTCTATTGTAGAATTTTTATAACAGAAATGAAAGTAATAGTGAACATTTTTCTTCTCTTTAGTTGTATAGAAAACTATGTAAAAATTTTACATAGTAAAATTATAGTTATCTGTTAAATTTCTACGCTAATACGCAAAAAAACACTCGTTGCCTTTAATCGACAATCGAGTGCTTTAAGTTCATCTATTTTTAAGTAGCATAAATTTATAAATTTTGTAGTAACAGTATGACACCATTTATATGTCGTGACAACGACTATGTTAACACTTACGAGTTTGTATGAGTTCGTTAGTTTAATATACATTCCATATGTTTATATTCATCGCCAAATAAAATGCTATCTCACCTAAGATTTTACTTTATTTTCTATTCTATCATTGCACACAGTACTCCATGATGGTACAACCATCATGGAGTACATACTTTCAAAAAACCTTTTATTTTTTCTATCTACTTCACATAAACTTTGTTTTTCATTGATTTATATATGTGTTAATGTGTTTCGTTATCATATTCGCTTGTAGAATATAAATTAAGTAGTAAGTCTAAGTCATTTGAACGAATCCTATATCTCTATTTACCTAGTAATAAAATATCTATTTATTCTATTATTGTACTGGTCCCATAAAACTAGTAATAATAAGAATATGTTCCTTTAATTTGACCTTTTTTAAGTTCTCTACTTTTTCTGCTCCACCTAAACCTAATAGAGGTGTATAACCAAAACACTCCTCGTAATCTAACTCATTATATTGTTTAAGCGCTTCAGGATAAGGTTGCCAAGATAAATCTTCATCTCTAAATTCTAAATCAGTAATATTTTGAAAGAAAAATTCAAATGTAAACATAATGGTCTTTACTATACCATACCTGTAATTAAGTAATCTAACATATCCATCTGACCAAATAACCAAGTCTCCCATACCCGTAGCAAACAATACTATTGAATCCTTATATCTTTGACTACTCTCCTCCAAAATCTCTTTAAATTCCTCTGGATTTACACTTTTAAAATACCCTTGCATAAATGTACCAAATCCATAATTACTCCATAAATTTATTATTTCATTAGGTACTACATGTTTATACTTTTCAATGATTTCACTCGGAACTTTATTATGCAACTTAAAATCTTTTAAATATTGTTCCATCTAAACTCCTCCTCTAATGTGTTAATTTTACATTCAAATAAGTACTTTTTAGTTGTTCTGGTGTCATGTTTTTGGCTAATTCCTTAATTTGTTCATCAACAATATCAATTCTATACCGCCATTGACTACCTATAGAAGAATTAATCCTTTTATCTCCCATACCTCCTATTATTTCTACCTTTCCACCTGCTATCTGGTCAGGGTTGTGAAGTGCAGCTTGAGTATCTAGCCATTCCTTGGCTTTTTTCTTGGCATTTGATAACGTTAATCCTTCTCTTTGTAGTTCATTTACCTTTTGTACATAAGCTTCTTCTCTAGCAGCTTGTTGAGCAGCATTCCCTTCAATAGCTCGCCCCTGTGCTATGTATCTTTCACTATTTTTTAAATACTCATCCACTGTAAGCTCATTCATACCTTTTTCTTGGTCTTTTAATTGTCTCGCAAACTCTTCTGAATCATGTTTTACATTTCTATTAAAGTTCACTTCAATTTCTTTTATTTTAGGTACATCATTTAAATGCTTACCATTACCCGTACCCTTAGCAAGTTGATAAGCGTCATCTTTAGCTACCGTACTTGCCTTTGAAAACTTTCCAACTACTTCTCCAACAGTTGAAGATTCTATATAAGAAAGCTTCATTCCTATTCCAGTATCCTCCGTCCTAATTGCTGCTGGAATAGGAGTATTTTTCATAGCATCTAGTGCATTTTTTTAAGTCTTATTTTCCTTAAGCGATTGTACCACATTATTTCTACGCTAAAACGCAAAAAAGCACTTGTTGCCTTTAATTGACAATCAAGTGCTCTAAGTTCATCTGTTTTATAAGTAACATTAATCCGTCACTATTCTTTTTTCAATAGCCCAACTAAAGTTAGTTGATTTGGATATTTTACATATTTACTCGCTAATAATGCATTCCTTAATTTAACAGAGAATATTTTAAGATTTATTTTGCTCTTCATATTCTTTCATCTCTTCGAATTTTCTTCGCTCATTTTCATTACTCGGTTTCTTCCCTAAATATTTATATTCAAAATAATCCACTCGGTCATTCGGTCCAAAAGTAGATTGATACCATTTAGTATACCCATAATAAATTTTTAATTTCCCCTCAGATGTCACAATCACGTCAAAAGGTTTATAGACTTTGTATCAAAATTTTAAAAACCTTTTATTCAAAACCGATAACAATCCATTCATCTACAAAATCCCAAAAGTGAACATTATATTTAGGCTGACTCTTAGCTGACCAAAAAGTAGCATTGTTATTCTTACAATTTTCATAATCTATAGCTATGTAGCTCCCCATACCATTACTAAAGAATCCAAAAGATGTTTTTAAATTAATCTTTATAGGTTCTTCCAATTCATCTATAATCCCCCACTCTAAGTCATCATCCCCAAAGTAAGTTATAGCTTCTAATGGCATCAATCCCATCGATTCACTTGTGTAATCATAAAATCCATTATGAACATTTTCATAAAAGTCCCTAATAGATTCAGGAATTTCTCTCCATGAAGATTCTAATTCCTCATTATTAAAACTATCTTTAGGATTTCTTCCTTCATAATATAAATCTTCTCCACCTTGATTTTTTATTGTATACAAGATTGAATAGGTGTCCTCACTTATCATCAGTTCAATATCCTCAAGGTATTCTGATAAGTAAGCAATAGTATTAGATAAATTATTATCTACATATTTTTTCCATATACTTAAAATTTTCTTGATTCTCTTTTCTCTATTATGTTCACTAAATACTTCCACCCATAAATCAGGAATTAAAGATGCATTTATATTCTTAAATTCATTTGCATTAATCAATTGAATATCTTCATTATACTCTCTTAATATATCTAACTTAGAACTCATTTTTCCCCATCCTTTTTAATATTATTTTATATTATTCTTTTTTAAAATCATCAATTTGTTTTTGCAATATTCTTTCAAGCTGTTTTTCTCTTGTAATCATCTTGCTCCTAAAGTCAAGACTAACTTCTATCTCATCTGGTGTTCCCTTTTTATAATGTGTCCATTCTTCATACGATTTAGATTGCTTTGAAGTGTTTGCAGATTTACTTAATCCTGTAAAGTTTTCTGGGTTATTTAATACTTCTAACTGTTGTTTTTCTGTTAAATTACCAAAACCATCCATACTTGCAATTCTGTCCATAGACACAATATGATCTGCTTCTAGTGAACCTATAAAAGTTTTTCCAGGAAGAGCCTGATCCTCCGTTTCTATCTTTTTATTGTGGCCTTTATTTACTTGTTTTCTTATTTTTGCTGTCGGTGTTTTTTTTCTTAATGCTTCATATTCTTCATCTGTAATCTTTCTCTCACCGTACCTAGGAGGAATTCCACTATCCCCCGTACCCTTAACCCCACCACTCTCCAAATTCGAGATCTTACTCTGAATACTCGCCTTTGAGGCATCATGGGCTTCTTGGAATTTCCCGCTATAGTTCGTTCCAGATCTAACGACACTTCCATCTGGCATTATTTCTACACCTTTAGCGAATGGGGTTACGGAGTCCACACCTTTTGCCACTAGACCTTTAATGAAGTAGTCCGCATCATTAATCTTATCTACGGTTTTCCAGCCTTGTATTTTTAAATTTTTTAATAGATTATTTTCCTTAAGCGATTGTACCACATTTTTACCCAAATTTGGATTAAAACCAGGCATTCCGTCTTTGAATTTTAATAATTTGGCTAAATCAGCTAATTCACTCGTCCCTTTGAATGCTTTTACTCCTTTTCCTACTGCTCCAACAACTGGGATTGCATCTAATCCGCCAAAAATGATGTTTGCTGTGCGTTCTTCTTGGCTCAATTTCCGGTGTGTTCCCCAGTCTTCTCCGTCGATACCGCTTTTTATTTGTACACCTCCGTATACTACTGCGGCAGCGGCCCCGAGTGGTGGACAAAGGATTGTTGTGATGATGATTCCTACGCCTATTCCTATGTCTCGCACCATTTCTAGTTTTTTCTGTTCATCTTCTATCGATTTGTATTCAAATCCTCGTGTGGATGGGACTACTTTCTTATATTCTTCATAATTTAGTTTTGCATCTGGATTTTGTTTTTTTAGTTCTTTGTATTCCCCTCTCAGTACGTTATCAAATGCAGGTGAATCTCTAAAAATATCTTCTACTGTTATTTTATCTTTCTTCTTCTGTATTGTTTGTGGTACACTTCCGTAGCCTGCATGCGCACCTGGTAATACTGTCGTTGTTGTGGAGCCAATTCGGTTATCTGTTTTGAAACTGAGAATAGATGTATCTCTCATTTTTTGAGCAAATTTATCCATTTCTACTAAAAAAGGTTTATCTATATGTTCAGAGACTAATCGCCCTGCTTCTCCGCAATATTTTTGTAATGTCGAATAGCTATCAAGTAATTCCCCGATTTTTTGCGATTGATCTTTAGGATTAAAATGTATACTACCATCCGAGTCTAAATCTCGTATTCTTCCATCAATTCTTTTTAATGATTCATTTGCTTCCCGTAATTTTATGAGTGCATCTTTTGTAATTCGATTCATACCATCCCCCATGTTTTGCCATGGTTCAGGTCTATATTTCACATCCATCTCGTTTTCATCCCCCCAGCCGTATGGTGATTTCTACAACTTACTTAATATTTCACGTAATTGTTCGTCCTTTTCAAGCATTTCTACACATACATTTCCTACAACTGTCGCTGACCTAGAATAGTGTTCAGCCAATTCTAGTGTTTTGTGTAATATATCAGGATATTTTTCAATTACTCTCATCGCTTCACCTTTTTGATAAAAATCACAGCTTAATAAACTCTCAATATTCGTTCCAATGACGTCTACATGGATTTTATATATATTTTCTAACTTCATTACTATATCAAGTAGTTCTTGAAAATTAACTAATACTTCTTCTCCACCACCAGAACCACTATCTCCCATTGATACTTGCATTATTGAATACCTCCTAACGAGAATTGTCTCGGGTCAATTAACTTTTTATATGGCATTTTTAACACGTCATACAATTTCTTATTAACCGCATAGAGGCTCACCCAGTCATATCGATTACGATCTACATCTATTTGAACGAAATCTTCTCCTTCAGTAAAATATAAGAAACATTCCCATTTTCCTCCTCTATTACTTCGAGGCCTCGTATACGTTTCTATCGCTATAACGTCTTTATTTGATAAATCTTTTTCCTCAAATGTTTGTTGTTCTGCCTCTGTCATTCTCTTTGAGAAAAATGTATCTTCTATTTCCCTCGATTCTCTCAATAAGAAAGGAATGCGTGTTAATAATGAAAAATATACGTCCGGTTTTGGTATGTAGTCGATCTCGTATTTTTTATTTGGTTCTATTTCTGTTAATACAGCCACTCGGTCTTTATCCTCTTTTAAAAAGCCAATTAATACATTATTCATTCTCGTGTATTCATGACAATTTTCATATTCCTTTAATAGTTCAATTATTTGAAAAGCTGCAGGGGTAATTCCATTTTCACTTGTAAGTAGGCCTTTTTCTTTTAAACTCGTAGTTGCTTTCGTGACACATTCTGCATCAAGTAAAATAATTGCGTCACGGTTTGGCAATCCAAATATATCGGTAACCCCAGCTGCACCTGCGAGAACATATAATTCAGCAGGTGCAAAACTCATTTCTTTCCCCATTCTTTTATCCCTCGTTTCTCCATCACAGTTGTTTTATCTCCCTTACTTCCGATTTATCTCCGTACGTTTGAATGCTTTTATCTAACTCTTTCAAAGCTTTCGTATGTCCTTCAAATGCCTCTACCATTTCTGAATTATATTGAATGATCAAATCAAGATAACTTAAAAATGCATCTCTCGTTTTTCCATTCCATTTCGCACCTGTGACATATGCTTTTAAGTCTTTCGCTTGGTTTAAAGAATCCTTCATACCATTTTCAATGTTTTGTGCGTAAGAAATGGCACTTGCAGTGTTACTTCCTATAATTTCAACCTCTTTACCACTCATGTTGGTTCCCTCCATTCTTTGTATGCTTAATGGATAAGTTTTTCAAATTCCTTTTTCTTTTCTTCAAAAGCCTTGGTCGCTGCAGCGTATGCTGACGCTTTCTCTGATTCTGCTTTCGCTTTATATTCCAAATACTTTGCATAAGCTGTACTTTTTGCAGATCCAACATCGCTTAATGCACTTTTAAAATAGGATACTAATGTATGTAATTCTTCATCCTTTTCATGACGTTTTTGTTCAAATTCAACTGCCGGAATTTTATTAGCTTCTAAGCCATTACTTTTACTCTCATACTCTCTCTTCGCTGATTCAGCCTCTTGAATGAATTGCTTTAACTCTCTTTCTTTATCTTTTAAATAATCATGTAAATCATCATACCGATCTCGTTTCCTCGCACTTTCTGTAAAACCAGACGCATTTAAAAAAGCATTGTACAATTCATCTAACATCTTTCTCCCCCTTTAGCACAATAACTATGTAGTTAAATTCGTATATTTAAACATGAATATTCATTACATTAAGAATTAACAAATAATTATTTTTACATATTGCTATTTTATCAAAGGGATTTTAACATTTCCATATTTTATGAATGGCTTTCGCATTTTTCTTCAATAAAGTGAAACTTTAATCAATATGACTATGTATTTATGTGCAGAAATAATAAAAAACACTGCCAAGCGCAGTGTTTTTTATTATTACCTTTTACCCAATTCATTCGTATTAAATCCTTGCTTGAGAGTAAGACCAGTTCTTTCTTATTTCATCAACAACTATTTCTGGATAATCCCAATGAAGCGTACGAGTAGGCTCCCGGACTCGTTTTACTATTCCTTGGGCTGTTTTGTTTCTATATTCATTCCAATATTTTGGCTCAGTCGCTCTTAAAAGAACGATAGAAAAAGGATCTGATATGAATATCAGATCCTTAACTTTAATTTCTTAATACATACATCTTTTTACACGATAACTGGTTCGTACGTGCTCAAATTATCATACTCAGTTTTTACAATACTAGGTGGAATGTTAACACATCCTCAGATTCACCTTTTCTTGTAGCAGTGCATAATGTTTAATAAAATTAAAGCATATTTTTACTTACCAGACTTAATTTTTTCGTTATATTCTTCTAAAGTTAACCCTTTTTCTTTTAGATAAACGGCAACTTCTTTTCCTACATAACGATAGTGCCATGGCTCATACTTAATGCCAGTAATATTCTCTTTATCTTTTGGATAGCGGAGAGTAAACCCATATTCTGCAGCATTCTTATCTAACCATTTGAATGCATCGGTAGTTTCAAATTTTGCATTTAAATCTTCTACAGTATTTTGCCATTCAACTGAAATAATGTCTAACGCTAATCCAGTATGATGTTCACTTGCACCAGGATACTGAAGATATTCCAATGCCTTAGCACTAGCCTCTTTATCCGACAAGCCTTGAGATTTATAGCTTTTAACTGAAGCATCATAATAAGTTTGTTGTAATTTTATAGCTCGATAACCTGATCTTAAATAAAGATTGATTCCCTCTTTTTTTGCAGCTGCTACCATATCCTGATAGGAAGTTGCAATTCTACTATCTATTTTCATATTTGGCTTCGCATTTTGAGTGATACTTGTTAATTCAATTCCTAGTTCCTTTGATAACATATGCTCTCTATTTACAAGGATAATTCTCCAATCATTAACATCAGAGATAGGTAAAACATCTTTTTTCTTCGCATGTATTTCATTTTTATTTTTATCGTTATTATTAGTAGTTCCCTGAGATGTTTGCTTTCCACTACAAGCAGCAAGACTCCATCCCATTGCTAATACCAATGCTAAAATTATAAATTTTTTAATTGTATCTCATTCCCTTTTTGTTTATTAGTCTTTATACCAATTTCCCAACACGTCTCTAGGAATCTCCTTGAAATCCTTCAAAGAAACGGGGCCGACAAATTTTTTAATTCCATGTTTTTTAGAATTTTCATCCGAATAATCTTTTAAAAATTGAATTTTAAATTGTTTCTTACCATCGGCATAGTCGGTTACTGTCGGTACGATTGCCGCTTGTCGTATACCAAAAGTCTTATCTTCATACTTAACAAATTGTACATAAGATAATCCTCCAACTAATGTTTCTAATTTTTCTTGCGCAGAAATAAGATTTCCAAGAGAATAATAGATTAGCGTTTCATGTCCATCTTTATTTTGTTTCCACTCAATTGGTTGAATTACATGTGGATGATTTCCAATTACTACATCTACACCTAAATCTGTTAAATATTGAGCAACTTCTTTTTGTTGCTTTGAAGGTGTTGAGGTATATTCTACTCCCCAATGCACCATAACAATCACCATATCAGAGCTACTCTTTGCCTTTTCCACATCATTTTGTATCGCTTTTTTATCAATTAAATTTAAAGCCCAAGACTTATCAGCTGGAATTTTAATTCCATTCGTACCATATGTATAATTTAGTAACGCAAAACGAATACCATTTTTTGTAATCGTTTTTATTTCATTACGCTCGTTTTTACTCTCATTAATACCTACCGGGATAACATCCGGATATTTCTTCCAGTATTCTCTTGTATTCGCAACACCTTTAATACCCATATCCATAGCGTGATTTGTCGCTTGCGTCACTATATTGAATCCAGTGTCCACTAAAGATTGGCCTACTTCTTCAGGTGTATTGAAAGTCGGATATCCCTGTACTTTTAAATTATTTCCGGCAATCGGAGTCTCCTGGTTCACTATAGCAAGATCACTTGATTTAACAGCTTTTTTGATATTTTCATAAATATAATTATAATCATATGAACCGTCTTTTTGTTTGCCATCTTTAATTACTGCGTCATGATATAAATTATCACCCGTAGCTATTAAATTCACAACCGATTGTACTTTTTTGTCTTCCGTAAAATTAGGAGACTGTTGGATAGGACTTTTATCTACCCAATTCGGTGCTTTTAACGATGTATCTATATTGGATTCAGCCGGTGGTAATGAAGCTTTAGACGTCTTAACATCTGTATTACCACAAGCGGTTAAAAGCACTAAAAAAATAAGACATACTAAAAAAAACTTTTTACTTCTCTGTAAAGTATCTAACATGTGATCCTCTTTTCTGTTTTATTCCTTATAACCAGTTCTAACAAATCATTCTTTAAAACAACGTATTTTGGTTTTACCCTTAATTATGGAAGGACACTCTGTTACACCTGCTTCGGAATATACTAATAATTGTTTTCCGCTTTCTAGCAATCTATCGATTCCATCAGAAGTGATAGGTTACTAGAAAAAGATGATCCATCAGGATGTCGACTAGTTTGATATACCTATTCCAATTGCAATAACTCGTTTAATATTTAAACAAGATAGGAGAATCGTTCATATAGCCTCTTCTCTCGCTTTATGTTTAAGGTGCCTCCAAAAAAGGGATCGTTGCTGTACCCCTTTGCATAGTGCGAAATTTTTGTAACTAATTTCTTTCATTCAAGCGACAAACATTATACCGATAACAATAAGTAAGACCCAAGAACTTATTTTACCAATATACGAAAAAAGTAGCAATCTTTTGTCCCATATAAAGAAGCCCATTAGGCGAAATGAACGAGAGATTCATTCTATTCAATTCCTGCATTGATTAATAAAAAAACAAGCCACCCAACTATTGGATGGCTCTATACTATAAAGAGAATTTGTTATTGGATTACTTCAATTTCCCTTCAAAAACAATCTTCCTACCGCACGGTTCAACTACTGTTTTGCCGTCTTTTTTTACTTCATGAAAGATTGGCTCTTCCATACGACGAGACGGAGCGTAGCCTTCTTGTTCCATACGTGCTAAGCAGTCTGTAATTGTTTCATTTTCAAGTACTTCAAATTTCTTTTTATTAGGTTGTTTTGTCATGCCCTAACCTACTTTCTATTTTTCTTGATGCAAATTGATTTTTCATGTAGACCATATATAACATTGCGAGAATTCCCATTATAATCATAACCGCAATAAAAAAGCTTGTATACTGTATTTTTTCTATAAATACGCCGCCTAATACAGGTCCCATAATACTTCCTAAACTAAAAGCGATTCCGGATAATATATTACCTGCCGGTAGTAAATGTCTCGGTAATAAATCAGTCATAAATCCAAGCCCTAAAGAGAAGCACGATCCAATAACCATACCCGCTAAAAGCATGCAGGCAAAGACGATCCAGTAATATTGATCAAATACGGCGGCAAGTAGAAAAATGCCCGTACTTATGCTAAACGTCCACGTTAATATACGGTCCCTTCCGTATTTATCACTCAATATACCGAGCGGAATTTGTGTAATAATACCCCCAACTGCGAATGCTGGTAATAAGAAGGATACATCTGAAACAGACCACCCTTTACGAAGTGCGTATACTGGTAAGTTACTGTTTAGCATTGCTTCAAGTACGCCATATGCAAGTGGTCCTAGCAGTGCAATCCATCCTAATCCAACAACTTGTTTATAACGAGAAAATGATGATTCACTCTTCGCTTCTCTTTCATCTTGCGCTGGGAATGCATTTTTTGTTGGAAGTAGTAAAAGCCAACCTATTAGACAAAGTATAGTAGATATAATAAATGGCGTTGCAAGACCGTACTGCACAGTGCTTGCTAAATACGGGCCAACGGCAAAACCAATTCCGAAGAATACACCGTATATCGATACTTGTCTCCCTATTTTACTTGGGTCTGATGTTGTCGTGATCCACGTTTGTGTTCCGACATGAAGCATATGATCTCCGACTCCAACTAGAAATCTAAGGATAAACCATACCCAAAACGAAAATGTTTGTGTAAAAAAGAATAATGAAATAATAACGAGAAACCCACCTATAACAATAATCGGCTTCATTCCAAACCTTTGCATCGGTTTTTCAAGAAACGGCGAAATGACTAATATCCCAATGTACAATGCCGTCGCATGAATACCATTAATACTTGAACTAACCCCTTCTTGTTCAAAAATCATTGCAATGGCAGGTAAGAGCATTCCTTGTGATAAACCCGAGATTGCTACAATCCCAACCATAATCCAAAAAGTAAAACGCATTGACATCCCTTTCCCTCTCCTTCTCACGCTTCCACTTTTCATTATAAACTGTTTCTGCAAATGCGTGTACGAATATTCGCAATAAAAAACAAGCTAAAAGAATGAATCTTTTAGCTTGTTACCTTATCCTTCCCAAACTTGTGCTTTCACATTGTTATGAAATTGCTTAAAGTATGGATGTTTATAAAAAGCAGTTTCATATAAGTATTGCTGTGCGTTAGCGATTGGTGGCTGCGGATATTGCATTTGTAAAGGAACTACAGCTGGCGAAACTTGCATATACAGCGGTTTTATCATCATTTTTGTATATGCGTAATGATTATATGGCGAATAAGCGATGAAAAATGGTTGATGCATTGATAATCTCCCCTTTAACATACAAATGTTATAGTATATGCAATACTGTTCATTTCGGGGATTATTTCTGTTCTAACCAATTCTCTACATGTTTTATAAATACATCTAAACAATCAATAAACGGCGAGTGTCCGCAATCTTCTAATACCTTCAACTCTGCATTTGGCAAATGTTTCGCTAATTCCTCACCGACTACTTGCGGAACGACATAATCTCTATCGCCTTGTATGACGAGTGTTGGCGCTTTAATACGATGAATTTGCTTACTTCCCTCTAGAACCCCATTATATTCATCTGAAATATTAAATGTAATGAGCGCATAATTCACATCTACGAAATTACGTTGCGTTAACATATCATCTAAATACTTTTCATAACGGTCCGGTTCAGGTTGGTTATGCGTATATATTAATAGATTCCATACTGTACGGTAATATAGTTTGTTCATATTTTTTATCGCGTCTAATACTGGAGCGATTTGTACTGGATCTTGTGCAATTTCTTCTTTCGTCTTTACTAAACTTGATACAATCGGCTGCCCATTCGTATCTTTTTTAAAGATTGGGTAACCTTTCATTCCTACTGATTCTACTAAAATTAACTTTTCTACAAAAGTTGGGTGGTTCGCTGTAAATTGCATCGCAACGCCACCGCCCATTGACCAGCCCATTAATGAGAATTTCTCTAGCTTTAACTCGTCGATAAATAATTTTACATCTTCTGCAAAGTCTTGTAATGAATCTATCGATTGATTATACGTTGATTGTCCAAACCCTCTTAAATCAAGAGCGTAAATATGGTATTGATCTTGCAACTTTTCAATAACTAAATCCCAATGTTGTGACGATGTCATGTTCCCGTGAATGAGTACAAGAATATCTGTATTTCGCCTTCCAACTTCCTGATATGCAATCGTTTCTCCGTTCGATAGTGAAACAAACTCCATTGTTGCAGGCTTAATCATCACAAGTTCCCCCATTCTATTTAATAGAAAGAAAATTCTTTACTTAATTAAAGAATAGCACGTAGAATGTACGTTCGCAACATAAAACCTATAAGAATTTTTTACATAAATCAACATGTCTATTACTAGACAATTATTATAAAAAAGTATATAGTTAGCTAGGTAACTAATTTGAAAGGATCAAAATACATGGACGAAAAACAACATTTTTTTCACATCGTCAGCCAGACTTCTCGAAAGTTTACGAAGAAATTTAATGAACGTGTATCTCCAACAGGGTTATTTAGTGCGCAATGGGCTGTTATTTTCCGCATTAATCAAACTGGTTCTTGTACGCAAACAGAATTGTGCCAGTATTTAAATGTTGAATCACCAACGATGACTCGTACGTTAACACGTATGGAAACGATGGGATGGATTATTCGTACAGAAGGTAAAGATCGCCGTGAGAAGCTCATTTCTTTATCCGAAACAGCGATAAAGATGATTCCAATATGGCAAGAAGAAGTTGATACTTTCGAAGAAAAAACGCTAGAAGGTATTAACGAAGATGATTTACATCAAGCATTTCAAGTGTTACAACAAATTATTAAAAATTTAGATTAAATTGGAGGGATGACGATGCAAAGTGAGAAACTTTGGACGAAGGATTTCCTCGGAACTTGTTTTAGTAGTCTATTTCTCTTCTTAACATTTTACATGCTTATGACTACTCTGCCTGTCTATGTAATAGACGGCCTAAAAGGAAAACCTGAGGAAATTGGTTTAGTTGCAACTGTGTTTCTTATTTCTTCTGTTTTATGTAGACCATTCACAGGAAAATGGCTCGATGATTTAGGAAGAAAGAAAATATTATTTATTTCACTTTCATTATTTTTAGCCGCTACTGTTATGTATTTCGGTGCGCAAAGTTTATTCTTATTACTTGCCCTTCGCTTCTTACACGGTATTGGGTTCGGGATGGCAACGACAGCTACTGGTACGATCGTAACTGATGTTGCGCCAGCTCATCGACGAGGCGAAGCACTTGCATATTTCGGCGTATTTATGAGTCTGCCGATGGTAATTGGTCCTTTTTTAGGTTTAACAATTATTTCTCATTTTTCGTTTACTGTGTTATTTATCGTTTGTTCCGTATTTTCATTACTTGCATTTTTATTAGGACTACTTGTAGATATTCCACACGAAGCACCTGTTAGCAAACAAAAACGTGAAAAAATGAAATGGAAAGACTTAATCGAACCATCTTCTATTCCAATTGCACTTACAGGATTTGTTTTAGCCTTTTCTTATAGTGGTATTTTATCCTTTATTCCTATTTATGCGAAAGAACTCGGTTTAAGTGAAATTGCAAGTTACTTCTTTATTTTATACGCACTTGTTGTTGTCATTTCTCGTCCATTTACAGGAAAGATTTTTGATCGCTTCGGTGAAAATGTACTCGTTTACCCTGCTATCATTATTTTCACAATCGGAATGTTCATATTAAGCCAAGCACAAACTTCATTTTGGTTCCTTGGCGCAGGTATGCTAATCGGTTTAGGTTACGGAACATTAATTCCGAGTTTCCAAACGATTGCGATTTCTGCCGCTCCAAACCATAGACGTGGTTCTGCGACAGCTACGTATTTCTCATTCTTTGATAGTGGTATTGGCTTTGGTTCTTTCATTTTAGGTATTGTCGCAGCGAAATCCAGTTATCATAATATGTATTTTATCGCAGCTATTATCGTTGCGTTCACTTTACTTTTATATTATGGATTACACGGACGAAAACAAAAATTCAAGAAACAACCTACAGACGGAAAAATTTCCGCTTAACGTTAATAAGGAAAGTAAACTTCCCCGTTTACTTTCCTTATTTTGTATTTCTTTCAAGACGAGCGTATACTTATAGTAGAAATAAAAAGGAGGGCCATATATGAAACTAAAAAAATCTCCCCTACTCTTACTTATACTAACATTCATATTTGTAATTACAGGGCTTGGGTTTACTTACTTCAAACAAAATAAAACGACCCCATCAAAACATAATGTGACAAAAGAAAACTGGTTAAATGACCCTTACTTACGTTGGTCATATACCCATATGAAAGAATTCACTTTAGTTAATAACGTAAAAAACAATCCTGACCAAATTGCTCACTTCCCTTCCGCATTGCAAAACTTAGACGATTTTGCTGTGGAGCGTAGATTCGGAAATACAACTCCTCTAAAAAAACTTTTAGACGATAACAAAACAGATGCTTTTGTCGTTGTACATAATGGACAACTTGTTTACGAACGATATTTCAATGGGTATAAACAGAATGAACCTCATGGTATGGCATCATTAGCAAAAGTCTTTACCGGGGCAATTATACAATCTCTCGCTGAAGAAAAACGTATTGACTTAGAAAAAACAGCTGACACTTACATAAAAGAATTAAAAAACACACCGTTCGGTAATGCCACACTTCAGCAATTAATGGACATGCAAGTGTCAGCAGAATACCCGACCCACGGGTATGAGCAGCCTGGGCTAGAAAATCAAGATGCACAATTATATTTAGCTAGCAATATTTTACCCCGCGGCAAAAACTACGACGGTCCGATGAAAATTTATGATATGTTACGAGAAGCCGAAGAAACTGCACCGCCTGGTTCTTCCTTTTCTTACAATAACGGATCAACAGAAACGCTCGCTTGGATTATTAGAACTATTACTGGTAAATCACTAGCTGAAAATGTAAGTGAACGAATTTGGTCTCAAATTGGTATGGAAGAAAACGCGTATTACGTTACAGATGAAACAAAAGTAGAACAAGCTAGTGCTGGATTAAATGCAACTGCTAGAGATATGGCGAGATTCGGGCAATTACTATTAAACAACGGGGAATATAATGGAAAACAAATTCTCCCTTCTTCTATTACTGAAGATATAAAAAATGTCCAAGAAGGTGAACTTGCAATTGGCCCTGGAGCTTCCATTTCTTATCATAATCAATGGTGGATTCCGCACAATGAACAAGGTGCTTTTGAAGTGTTAGGTAGTTACGGACAAACACTTTACATCGATCCGAAAGCAAATATGGTAATCGTTCATTTCTCTTCTAACGCAACGCCAAGTAATGAAATACATTCGGTTTATTCAAATATGTATATTGATATTGCACATTATTTAGAAAAGCTTCCACAGTAGTGGAAGCTTTTTCTTGTTGGGATATTTTATTTATACTCCTACATATTAGAAGATACTGAAAGAATAACTGCTTAAAATACGCCTATCAAAATTTATATAAGCAGTTTACATGTTTAATTAAGTGTTTAACTAATACATCCACACCTTTTGGAGAATTCGTTAAAACACTTCCCTTACAAAGATTGTCTGTTCATATTGGTCGAAAATTTCTTCTATAGATGAAAATAAAGTTTCTTCCGGGATGATGAACTTTATTTTTTGACCATTTTTTAACATAAAGGAAATTGTTCCATTATCATTAAAACCTGTATGAAACGTTCCTCGTTTATTTAATACTACCTCTTCAATTGTATTTATTTCAATTGAAAAGTTATTCTTTAATTGCAAGAGTTCATGTACATCGCCAGTATGTATTTTTGTATCTATTTCAGTTTCTAAGTTTAATTGTTTTTTCTCAATTTTTTTGAACCAGAACAAAAAACAATAGCTCTGAAATACCAGGTAATTGTTTTTTATAAGCATGTCGACTATGAAACTGTCCGCCAATCTTTATAAAATATATACAGTCACCTGTAATAAAAACTTTATAATACATATCTGCCGTAAACATTTTAGGCTTTAAAAGATAAAAACTTTTGATCATAATTCCCCCATCAATTTTAAATGTATTTGTATAAACATTTTTAGCTAGATTTATGCTAAAACATATTTCTCATGTAATACAACACTATTGTATTGAATCTCCTCTCCCTTTGCAACCGTTGCTTTGAAGCCAGCTAGTAACCTTTCTCTATACTATCCCTATAAGTGCTACCCCATTTCCAACCGTTTTCTTCTAGTATATTAAAAGCAGAATCTGATACAAGGCTCTATATCAACCTATCAATAAATTATCATCCTATAAATATCTGAATTTTCTTTATATTAGAGGTTATCTCCTAAACAACCTCGAATAATTGTAATACATATACATAAGGAGGCTGATCTGTTTTGTTTCGTTCCTTTACAAATGGTTGCGTCGCCTTAGTGCAACGCTTCTTGCCAGAACCGTTTATTTTATCATGTTTACTAACTGTTTTTGTTATCTTCTTTGGTATGTTTGCGACTCACCAAACCCCTGTAGAAATGATTAATCACTGGGGTAATGGAATTTGGGGACTCCTCGCCTTTTCTATGCAAATGGCACTTGTACTCGTGACTGGATCTGCTTTAGCAAATGCTCCTCTTATTAAAAAGGGATTAACGAAAGCTGCCAGACTACCAAAAACGAATGGACAAGGCATTATTGCCATTTCAATTGTAAGTTTACTTGGTGCATACATAAACTGGGGCTTTGGAATTGTTGTATCTGTTTTATACGCAAAAGAAGTGGCAAGGCAGCTGGACGGATTAGATTATAGACTAGCAATCGCCTCTTCTTACTCTGGGTTTCTCATTTGGCATGCCGGTCTTTCTGCCTCTATCCCTCTTACGTTAGCAACAGGCGGTGAAACGTTAATTAAAACGACTGCTGGAAGTATTAAAGAGGCGATTCCAATAACAGAAACGTTATTCTCACCATACGCTCTCGTTCCAGTTATTATTTTTCTCGTTACGATGCCTCTCATTAATAAAGCGATGCATCCAGATGAAAAACATACGATTACAGTAGATCCTAGCGTGTTCCATGAAGAAGCTGCTGCTCAAGAAGTAGAAAAAAATACGTTCGCTGAAAAGATGGAAAATAGCATTATTATTACACTTTGCGTTGGATTGTTAGGTCTCATTTATATTTTCAATTACTTTTATACGAAAGGTTTTAACCTTACTCTCGATATCGTGATTTTTATGTTATTAATTGCAGGTCTTATTTTCCACCGTACTCCGATTCAGTATATTCGCGCTTTTTCAGACTCTACGAAAAGTGCTTCTGGCATTTTACTTCAATTTCCGTTTTACGCAGGAATTATGGGCATGATGATTGGAGCAAATAGTGAAGGACTTTCACTTGGAGGAGCTATTTCTAATTTCTTTATTAGCATTTCAAATGAAACGACTTTTCCGCTCTTTACATTTTTAAGTGCTGGCATTGTTAACATTTTCGTTCCATCTGGCGGCGGTCAATGGGCTGTGCAAGCACCAATTATGATTCCAGCTGGCGCTGAACTTGGTGTACCTGCTGCAAAAACAGCAATGGCAATTGCATGGGGCGATGCTTGGACGAATTTAATTCAACCTTTCTGGGCATTACCAGCATTAGCGATAGCTGGTTTAGGTGCTCGTGACATTATGGGATTTTGTGTTGTGAACTTACTATATGCGGGTTTTATCATTAGTCTATGTTTCTTATTTATTTAAACAAAAAGCTAGTTTTATACTAGCTTTTTTACATAATAAATCACTTATTTCCCATGCAATTTATAATCTTCTTCCACTCTACCTCCGTAAGATGTAATGACTCAAATGCAAAAAAATCTTCACACACTTTTTCAATTAAATGTGGATTTTCCCTCAAAAAATTCCACTGTAATACTTTAGGAAGAAAATGCATTTCATATTCTTTACTTCCCTGTACTACCTCATCTACTTCTCTTTCACAAATTCCTCTTATCAAGTAGTCATTTCTTAACTCTATTTGAATTTGCTGAAATGTTTTACTACATTTTTTCAATTGAAGTAAACACGTAACATACTTCCGAAAAAGTTCGCCATCATACTGAACACAGTTTATAATACGGTCGACTTCATTCATAATGTACGAGCCTTTTCTTCTATTTGTAATAACCATTTTTCACGCTTTGATACTTTACTCGTTTTCACAGATTGAAACACTGAACGTTTTATATCGCGAATGCCACAAAAATGTAAAACACCTCTCTTCATCATAATCCAATCTGCTGATCGATATAATAGTGCGACGTACCATAGGGGCGAGTCTAACTTATTAATAACCCATGCTTTTTTCCCTTGCAATAATCCTTTCGGCAGAGCCCCTTCATATTTATAAGCAAATCCAGCTACGAAAATACGATCGATAAATCCTTTTAAAATCGCTGGCATCCCCCACCACCATATTGGATAGATGAATAAAAGTGTATCTACTTCTTCTACTAACGTTCTGTACCGAGCTGTTTCTTCTTCATTTACTAAATCACGTCTTTTCTTCTCTTCATTAAATACGAGGACTGGATCAAATGGTTCTTTGTATAAATCAAGCAGCGTAACTGAATGATTTGTTTCCGGTAGTCCTTTTTGCACATGATTGAAAATCGCCGCGTTAAAACTTGAAGGATTAGGATGAGCGTATACAATTAGTACGTTCACTACATAACAACTCCCTCTATACGTTAAAGTTTCCCCTTCTTTAATAACTTCTCTACAATTTGTACGTTTTTCGAACTTTGCAATAATCGATTTAATAATATAAGTAACTCTTCTTTTTCTAAATCTTTCAGTTTCTCTTTAACTGCACTCTCACCAGCACCTTGCATATCATAAACAACTGCCGCCATATGCTTACAAAGATTCTCATATGGACATTCGCAGCTACTTTCTGAAAAATCTTCGAGATCGATAACTACTTCATAATTTCCGGCATTTCCAGTAACGAAAGCAAACACTTTTTTATCATGTATTTCAACATCTTCTACATGTCCATCTTCATAATATTCATATCCCTTATCTACAATGTACTTTGGGATCCATTTCGTTATATCTTTTAATAAGTAAGCGTACATAATTGTACCCCTTCCTTTAATTCCCTTTTGACTTCAAAAATCCTGTATGTTATTCTAATAACTGTCAAATAGCAAGTCTATATGACAAAACGACTGACACCTATTCGGCGAAGGTGTCTCTTTTCATTTGCAGCCGATATGAATTGCCTCTTTCAGGCACATTCAATTTTTGACACTACACACTCAACACCATTCCCTGTATCAGGCTGCTTTAGCAGTCTTTTACTCTACATACTCCGTTATTTTAAGAAAAAAAGAGAGCTTAGCTCCCTTTTCTCGCCTTATACAATACCCCTTTTTCAGCATAGAGATATTCATCAGCTAATGTAATTTTCCCATCCAGTTTTAGTTCGTCTAATAATCTTGATAAATAAAATTGATGCAACATCTTTTTCGTGAATTTTCCTTCATGATGCGAAACGATATGTTCTTGAATATCTAACAATGATATCGGCTTATCTTGCTCTATCATATATTCATAAACTGTACTACGCAGTTTTACGTATTTTTCGAGTGTCACAGTAATGCGCAACCCCTTTCTTCTTAATATAAATTTTCGTAATCGGTTTTTTTGCAATAAAAAAACCTCTCCGATAAGAAGAAGTTACGTATATATCTTCGTCTTATCTCCCAGAACAAATATGTTCTGCTGGAATTAGCACCTGCATCGCGGTTGCTGGGTTTCATCGGGCCAGTCCCTCCACCTCTCTGGATAAGAAAATATTCACTTAATTCTTACTATACGTAATTCCACTTTAATTGTCAAATAAATATAACAAATTATATTTTCTTCCTTACTGTTCATACTACCCATATACGAACACGCAAGGAGGATTATGAAATGCATCAAAATGCTCGCGGATATGTACAAGATTCTTTTCAATCATTACAAGAAGCTAAAAATTGTTTAGAAGAAGCGCTCGAAACAGTTGAAAAAGATTTTAATCGCGCTCGTATTGAACAATCACTTTATGCTGTTGAACAAGCTATTCAACGTTGCGAGTACACCGTTCACATTTTAGAAAAAGATTAAAAACTTCCCATCAATTGATGGGAAGTTTTTTCAAATGGCATACTTCATAATTATTGCCGTTATAATTAAAAAATATACAGAATTAGCAATTTCTAAAATTCCTACTTTTATAATAGAAATTTTTTTGCCATACAACACAATTGCTCGAATGACACTTGGTATAAAAATAAGAGAACACCAGGGATTAATCACAAATATGATTATTGTTAATACGATATGATATCCCCAAGATATAAGACGATACTTCGGGTTATTTTTTTCACGAATCATCGTTTTCACATAGAACGTACTACCTAAAAAGTATAAAAATGAAATAAGTGCAATGAATATAGCTGTATGATCGATTTGCTTCATTGAAAAGGAATAACTAATTAATCCACCGATACAAAACACAATAATCGCACAAATATCATTTAATAGTGCTCTTTCATTTTTTTGACGAGCGTAATACATATTCACTATAAATAATGGAATCATTACTATTACGAATAAAAGAATTCGCCACTCATATAATAAAGAAATCATCCCAAATAGGAACGCAATGCTGAAATAAACAATGGCAGCTTGTAAAAACTCTTTTTTTCGTCTTTGCTTTATGTATGTAAGAAATGGATACGTGGCTAAATAGATAAAAAACCACGCTAAAAACAATGGAATATGATAAATAGTAGGTTTCCCAAGTATGACACTTAATAAAAAAGGAATAACAAGCATAGCCCATGCACCATGTTGCTTCGGAATAACTAACTTCATTAACTATACACCTCCCTTTTGAAAAAAGTTCTCACCTACCATTATACAAATAATTTTATATAATAACGGATGTATATTAAATCGATTTTTTGACAAAAAAATGCTCCTTACAATATGTAAGAAGCATGAAAGAGGCAAACGAATATGTAAGTCGCGACCCTACCTTATATGAGTATGCTTTTCTATGTCACGTTATGCTCATCTAATATACCGTATTTCTTTTTAAATCTTGTAAGAATCGTAATCCATGAAGTACTAAATAGTAATAAGAAAATAACATTCGAAATCGCATGGCTCAAATCAAAGTAAAAACTTGCGATATAATACGAAATGACAGTTTCCCACGTTGCTTCTCGTATAAAACCGAGAAGGCCCCAGAAATTCATAATCCAGCCAAATAAAAAGCCAACAATTACTCCGTAAAGAAGTCTTCCCCATAGCTTTTTCATAAAAAATGTATTACGAAGTAAACCTGCTATAAAACCAATCATACCCCACGAAAACATTTGCCACGGTGTCCATGGACCTTGTCCTAAAAAAATATTAGATACGATTGCTGCTGTAGCACCAATCATAAAACCAGTTTCACTTCCAAATACAATTGCAGAAACGATAATGACAAAAGAAGTTGGTTGTACACTTGGTAAAATAGAAAATGGCACCCGGCTTACTGCTGCAATTGCCGCTAATACAGCAACGAGAACAATTTCACGTGAAACAAACGCCTTTCTTTCAAAACGGATATAGAAAGGTAACATAATAACCGCTAATATAAACAAACTACTTAACATGTAATAACCGTCCATGACAAGTGTCGTAAAGAGTAATGTGCCGATTATTACTGCAAAGATACATATTATGAATGCAACATATCGTTTGGACACGCTTCGTACACATCCTCCCACGTTAATGCATATGGCAATTCTTTTCGAATGAATCGGTTAATAGATGTTGTATAAAAGAAGTTGCCGCTAAAAAATTCTTTCGGTGCATCATTCATAATGACTGTTCCATCAAATAACATCATACATTGATCAACGTATTTCGCTGCAAATTCAATGTCATGCGTCGCCATTACAATTGTTGTTCCTTCTTTTTGTAGCTTCCTAAATAGCTCTCCTACTCTTTCTTTCTTCCATGGATCTAACCCCTTTGTCGGTTCATCCAGTAATAATAAAGTCGGCTTTGATAATAACGTCGTACATAACGCAAGTAATTGTTGCTCTCCTCCGCTACAATCGTGCGGATGGCGTTCTTTAAGCGAATACAACCAAAACTGTTTTAGCCTATCTTCTGCTATTTCTTTTCCTTGTTCTCCGTATAATTCACGTGCACGTTCATAAACCTCGTCCCATACTGTATCAAATGTAAAATGATAATACGGATGCTGCGATACATACCCAATACTTTTAAATCGTTCTTTCGAATCAATTTTATGTATCACTTTTCCGTTCCACTTTACTTTCCCTCTTCTCGCTTTTTGTAATCCTGCTAAAATCGTTAACAGTGTAGACTTACCTGTACCGTTCTTCCCAACGAGCGCTACCCATTTTCCTTTTTCAATCGAAACTGATAAATCATGTAAAATAAGCGGACTATTTTTTTCATATTGGAACGAAATATGCTCTGCGCTTAAAATTACCTCTTGCTTTTCACTTTGTGCTATTGGCTCATTTACATATGATATCGCTGCAAAATCATTCATTTTCATTTGCGCCTCTCGCACTGTAAACGGAATATCTCTCACATTCCACTCTAAAAATAGCCTTGGAATTTGCGGAATAAATGGACGGAATGATTCTACTCCCCACATATCCGTAATAACAATTTTAGGACTACCATCATACATAATACGGCCATTATCCATACAAACAACGCGTGTTGCAAGCGGGATAACTTCATCTAAACGATGTTCACTTAAAATAATCGTAATTCCAAGTTCTTCATTAATCCGTTTTAATAATCCTAAAAACTCTTTTGCAGCGATTGGATCTAACTGCGCTGTCGGTTCATCTAATAATAGCAATTTCGGCTGCATAACTAATACCGCAGCTAAATTAACAAGTTGCTTTTGCCCACCAGATAACGTGTGAACAGATTGATGCAATAAATCTTGAAATCCTAAAAAGCTAATAAGCTCTGCTATTCTTTTTTGAATAATATGTGATGGTAATCCGATATTTTCTAAAGAAAATGCTAATTCTTGAATCACTGTATCCATAACGATCTGATTTTCTGGGTTTTGAAATACCATCCCAATTTCTTGGGCAGATAACAAATCAGCTACTTCCTCTATTAAAACACCCTCATAAAATATCTCTCCAGAACGCGTACCAATTGGAAGTAACTCCTTTTTAAAATGTTTTAATAAAGTCGTCTTCCCAGATCCCGATCCTCCAGCAAGTGCAATAAACTCACCTTTTTCAACAGAAAGAGAAATATGCTGTAACGCTTTTTCATTTTCATCAGCATATACAAATGATAAATTGTTTATTTCTGTATGCGCCACCATATCCATTCTCTCCCTTCCATTATGATTGGTAAACTAATAAACATCGTTAATACGACAAACATCATCCCATCGTATTGCTGAAATAGAATCGATTCGACTTTCGGATAAATAATCAATTTCCCCCCGCCATAATTACTACATATAATAGCAGCTATAAATAAAATGATTAAATAACTGAGCGTATACCAATCGCGCCTTTCCATTCTATAGCGAATATACGTCGTACGCTTCGTTACACCAAATCCACGAGCTTGCATAGAATCTGCCGTTTGCAGTGCATCTTCTAATGAACAAATTAATAATACTTGCAGCAATTGCATACCATTTTTGACGCGTTCAATTATCGAACCTAAATCTACCTGCACACCTTTCGTCTTTTGAACGAGTGTGATTTTCTTTAATCGCCTCATAAACAAAGGAACAAATCTCACTGTAATCATCGTTAACAATGCAACTTTCGGTGAAATTCTTGAAAACAAATATAAAAATTTATGACTGGAAATAATATCATTGTATGACGCAAACGTAAACATAACTGCAACTAGTAATAACCCCATTACTATTCCAAACATAATCGCCTCAAGCTTAATACGGCTATCACCTAACCAAAATAACGTAGTTCGACCTCTATGCGTTAATAACGAATTAAATAAAATTACCATAAAAAAGAAAACAATTGTGCTCGGTAGCATCTTTCTTATCTTTTCGCTATTTCCTTGCATCACATTTAACATAATAATTAATACTATTGCTCCAATTAAAAAAAGAGGATGAAGACACATCATACATAGTATCATCACCCCGATATAATAGAAAAAATTCACAAAAGGATGTAAAGAAGAAAAACTTATTTTCATAGCCCTTTACCGAATGCCTTTCTTATTGTAATACGTATACCCACTCAATTGTATCTCCTGGTTTTACCGTAGCTACACCAGCACTATGGTTTGGAAAAGCACCGTTCACACGATATTTCCATCCACTAGTATCCGCAATATCTTTTTCATATAAATCATTAATACCTTTTACATAAATACTATCTCTAGATCCGCTTGCATCAACATCTAATCCTGTACGTTGTAATACTTTATACACAGTATCGCCATCTTGTACATCCATCTTTTTCGCACCCATTATATATCCGTTATTTCCTTTTACCGAGATTGTTACTTGTTTTGCTTTAGGTACTGGTGGTACTGGTGGTGGCACTGGGTTTGGTGGTGGTACCGGTGTTGGTGGAGCTGGTACACTATTGTTCTCTTCTGGCTTTTTCTTTTGCTCCTGCTTCGGTGTTTCTTTCGGCTGATTCACAACCTTTGCTTCTTCTTTTACTTCTGGTGCTTTCGGTTGTTGTTTCTCTTCTTGTACTTGTTGCTGCTCTGGTTGCTTATTTACAGCAGGTTGCTCTTTCGGTTGTTCCTGTTGTTTCTCTTCTTTCTTTACCTCTGGTTGTGCCTGCGGCTTTTCCTCTTTCGGCTTCTCTTCTACTTTTTGTTCTTGTTTCTCTTTCTGTTCTTCTTGCTGCTTTTGCTCTGATTCAGCTTGCTTTTCTTCTGCTTTTTCTTCTGGCTTCGCTTCATCTTTTTGTTCTTCTTGTTTCGCTACCTCTTCTTGCTTCGGTTCTACCTTCTTTTCAGGCTTTACAGCTGCCTCTTCACATCCGGCAAATAGCCCGAGCGAAAGCAGTAAAGAAATGAACCATTTCACCTTACTCATCCTATCTCTCACCTTTCATACGAAAATTAGGAGCAAATAATTGCTCCTAATTTTTTGTTAAGCTGCTTTACGTCTCCATAATACATATGCAGAAGCAATACATAATACACCCATACCTACTTCTGTTGCTGGACTATGAGAAGATGCTCCTGTTTTTGGTAGACTGTTACCGTTTCCGATTTTTTTATTCTTAACCGGTTCGTTATCTACAACTACTTTTAGATTTTCATCTTTTGTTTCTTGTTGTACTTGTTTTTGTTCTTTCGGTTCTTCAGTAACTTCTTTTTCTACTACATTATTTTCTGGTTCAACGACCTTTTCTGGCTCTTCAATCGGTTTTGGCTTAATTACATCACCAGCGTCTACATTAGACCAATCATAAATAGATTTTCCCATTTCCTTAAATTGAAGTAATGCTAAAAGAGCCTGTTCTGTAGCCATTCCGTTACCATTTTGATCACTTGGTAACCATTTAAATTCACCATTTGAAAGTTGATATGATAATAGGTTTTGCATTGCCTTATGAAGACGATTTTGATCTACATCTTTAACAAGCGATAATCCAATAATTGCTTGCGCAGTACTATTTGAATTTTCTTGTCCATCAGCTGAAAAACCGCCATTTTGCAGCTGTTCGTTATATAAATACGCAACAGCTTTTTGTATAGCTGGTTTCACATCTGATCGCTCTTGATAAGGAGCTAATGCTGATAAAACCATACCTGTTACATCAACGCTACTAGCACTATCTTTACTACCTGAACTATTATAAGTCCATCCACCGTCTGTATGCTGATTATTTAACAGTGCTTCCACTAGAGCAACTCTGTTCCATTTTGATTCAACTGGAATCTCATACTTCTTCGTATCAAATGCAAGTAAAGCAAATGCATAACCTGTAACAGAATTCACTTTATCTGACTCATACAATTTTTGAACTAAATTATGTCCACCTACATTTTTAGGGTCTGCACTCATTGCATTCATCATAATAATTGTTCTAGCTAAATCTGTCGCTGAAAAACGGTTAATACGCTTTTCTACTTTTTCAGTTACTGACTTAACATAATTTAATTTTGCCTCAATTGGCACATTCTTTCCAGAACGAGAAAGCGCTACAGCTACCCAGTCACTTTCAATTCCATCTTGTAACATCTTATCTGATGTTTTAGAAATGGCTTCGTTTAATTGTGCACTTGGAACTTGAATGTTCTCTTGCTGTGGTTGTTCTGTTTTTTTATCATCTTGACCTTCTGGTTTTGGATCAACTGTCGGTTTACCATTTTCACCTTCCGGTTTTGGATCGACTGTCGGTTTACCATTTTCACCTTCCGGTTTTGGATCGACTGTCGGTTTACCATTTTCATCTTCCGGTTTTGGATCGACTGTCGGTTTACCATTTTCACCTTCTGGTTCTGGTTCTTCTGTTTTGCCACCGTTAGGTTCTTCTGTTTTACACGTCCCGAACTTATCTAACGTTTCTTTCAATGTTTCCTGGCTTATATTGCTCCAGTCTGAAACAAAGCGAAAGACAACAACATCTCCAGATTTTAATTTATAACTATCTGCTCCGACTTCTGCAGACTTATCATTTACATCATACAGCCAAGCACTTGTAGCCCCGGCCATTAAACCATCGATGCCTTTTACATATGTTCCAAACGACATCGTTTCAGATTCTACCTTGTCCCCCATGACCTTTTGCAGCAAACTTAAAGCTGTTTCCCCATCTTTAATTTGCTCTTCTTTCGGACATAACATAATGCCTTTTTGTGATTCCCCAATAATTGCAAGTTTTGCTGTATTTTCTTCAGCAAACGTAATATGTACTGTATTCGCAAAAGAAACAAATACAAGTGTCACTGCCATTAACGACGTAAGCAGCCACTTTTTCAACATTGCCATCCCAAAATTTCCTCCCTTACTACCATTTACACAAAAAAAGGCCCTTCAAGGGCGTGCGATTGACACTCTCTTTTTGTAAGTGTCGAACAAAAATGTACAACACCTCCTACCCGCATTATTCGCGGCTATATTTGTATAGGAAAAATAATTTTGTTTATGAACGTATCATTGTGATAACATTCACTTTTCTTGGCACAACTTACTTCCATTTAAGTTATCGTAAAACGATAAACCTATACATTCTGTAAATTTTAAATTTCTGTATTATTTTACTATTGACAAAGAATTTTGTCCATGCTTTATCGGATTTATTTTCTAAGAATAATAACTTATTAACTCTTAACTATGTAAACTCTTTTCACTAATAATGACGCCATCTTCATCCGCATAGACATATTCATTTGGATTCCAATCCACTTGTCCAAAGTGCAATGAAATATTTCGTTCTCCTTTTCCTTCTTTCACACTTCTATTTGGCATCGTTCCTAACGCTAAAATACCAATATTAATATTCTTTAGTTCACTAGAATCACGAACATACCCATTCACAATAATTCCTGCTAGCTTTCTTTCTTCCGCAATAGCTGCCAAATTATCACCAAGTAACGCACAATTAGTAGACGCTCCGCCATCAACAACTAATACTGTTCCTTCTGGTAATGTTTGCAATCCTTCCTTCACTAGTACATTATCATCTTTCACTTTTACAGTTGCAATTTTCCCGTGGAATTGTTCTTTCTTCCCAAAAGACCGAAAAGACTGGCGACATATTTGTAATTCCTTTTCAAATTCATCACATAGATCTGTAGTTTTCCACATCTTGTTCCCTCTTTTCCTTTTTCTTTCTACATAACATATTCTTGGCTTATTATCGTTTCCCTGTCTAATATTGCAATAATTTGTATGTACGGGAAAAGGATACAAAAACTATTGCCTTAAGAAGCTACCTTTATTATAATCTATTTCACAGATTGAATTCAGAATATTAAAATTAATAAAATGAAGAAGGAGGAATTTTATGCAAATACAAACTGAGGCAAAAAAACAACCTAGTAAACAAAAGTTTAAAATGCCTGATGCGTACGTACTACTATTTTTTATTGCCTTACTTTGCGCCATTGCTACGTATTTTGTTCCTGCTGGAGAATTTAAAAGAGTTACAAACGGGACCGTTACAACGACAATACCAGGTAGCTATCATTCTGTTCCGCAATCACCTGTAGGATTTGTTTCTTTTTTTACCGCTATTGAAAAAGGAATGACACTTGCTGCTCCGATCATCTTTTTAATTTTATTTACAGGCGGTGCCATTGCCATTCTTGAAAAAACAGGTGCTCTTGACGGTTTAATCTATCATGTTATAAACAAATTTCGTAATCAGCAATTACTTTTCATTTGTATCGTTGCCGCACTTTTTTCTATTCTCGGAACGACTGGCATTATCGTTAATTCAGTTATCGGTTTTATCCCCATCGGTATCATCGTTGCACGCACATTAAAATGGGACGCTATCGTCGGTGTAGCAATTATTTATTTAGGCACTTATGCTGGTTTTAACGCTACTATTTTATCCCCCTCACCTTTAGGCATTTCACAAAAGATCGCAGAACTTCCGATGTTTTCGGGAATTGGTTTACGCACAGCTATCTATATATCTTTTTTACTTGCCACTATCCTTTATATTAATTGGTATGTAAAGCGCTTGAAAAAATCGAATAAAGGAAGCATTCTTGGCGATAACTGGTTTCCAAGTAACGCCCTTTCAAGCGAAAAGGAAGCAGAGAAAAAAGAAGTTCCTTGGACGATACGTCATAAATTAATTTTACTCGTTTCAGCTTTATCATTAATTGCATTTTTAATAGGCGCTTTTCGTCTACATTGGACGGACGCAGAAATGACCGCTACTTTTATTTTCATAGCAATTACAGCCGGAATAATAGGTGGCATGAAAGCAAACGATATCGCTTCTACTTTTCTAGCGGGCTGCCAAAATCTCATATATGGTGCTTTAATCGTCGGAATGGCTCGCTGTATTTCAGTCATTTTAGAACAAGGAAAATTACTTGATACAATCGTTAACCAGCTCGCACAGTCTCTTGAAGGACAAAGCCCTGTATTTGGCGTTATCGGTATGTACGTAAGTAGTGCCGCATTACATTTCCTTATTTCATCCGGGACAGGAGAATCGGTTATTTTTATTCCGATATTAGCTCCATTAGCTGATTTCATGCACATTACACGCCAAGTTACAGTACAGGCTGTTATGCTCGGCGAGGGTGTAGTAAACTGCCTTAATCCAACTTCCGGTGTTTTAATGGGCGTTCTCGCAGCAAGCGGCATTTCTTATGGAAAATGGATTCGTTTCATGGCTCCACTTGCACTCATTTGGTTTATCATCGGACTTGTTTTTCTTATTGTTGGGGTGAATATTGAGTGGGGACCTTACTAAATACTTAACTAGATAAATAAGTACTATCGTTCCATATAAATATCTATTCTATTTCCCTCACTAGTCCTATAAAAATCATTTATTCTAGTAAAAATCTAACAAGGGATTGATCATAATGATCAATCCCTTTTATCAAAATATAATACCTTTAAAAATCTTAGTTCCAAATTTTATTTACCCATTCAGGATGATCAATAAAAGGATTGCGGTTATGTTGATATTTTGTAAAAATCACTTCATTACGCTTTCGCTCTAAATCATCGACCGGGTCTTGTTCATTCCATTTTAATAAAACAGATAGTTTCCCCATGTATGGATCTTTATTGTTATTCACTTTTTCATTTAGTTCTAAATCTATTTCGCCGTTGTCTCCCTCGTAACGAACAGCCATATAAAACAGCATTCTAGCAATATCTCCCTTTACACTATCACGAGGTTCCCAAGAATCACTATCATATTTACATTCTGTCGCTTCAGAATGATTCACACCACCATTATCAAAATCCAGATTTCCACGTGAACTATTTACAGATACATCCGTCGCTCTTAAATGATGTAGATCTGTTCCAGGTCCTGCAGTCGTTCCAAAGTCACCGTGAGATTTTGCCCAAACATGCTCTCGGTTCCAGTTATTTACTCCTGATCCATTCGTAAGTTTCCCTTGCGAACGACCAGTGTATAAGAGTATCACATTATTTTTATTATTTGGATCCTCATCAGTATCTCTTAGCGCTTCCCAAACCGCACTGTATGATAGCTTTGTATGATTATCAATAATATTATGCAGTTTCTTCTTTAATTCTAAACCCGTTTTTCCTATTGCGTTATTATAATATGTATCGTCATAATTTTTCACAATACTCTCTTGTGCTGATGCAGGAGCTACTTCACCGTGTATAGTATCTGTGAATGATAGCGATGCAGAACCTAAAATAAAAAATGAAGATAGTGTAACCATAGCAATCTTTGTATTTCGAAACTTCATATACCCATTCCCCTTTAAAATATAATTTAAAGCTATTAACTAAAAAGTGCTTTCTAACCCCCAAAACCTTTTAGAAACCCCTACCCCTTTTCTGTTTATTTAATACAAGACTCTATCCAGTCTGTATCACTTCTAAACTTTTTATTTATTCACATTCCAAACAATTTCACTTTTAACAAGAAATATCCTTCTCCTATAAAGATTATTAAAATATTCTTTACAATTTAAAAGTAGTTTAATATTAACTTATAAATTTAAATTTATTTATGCAATAATGCATATTTGATAAATACTTTAAAAAACAGTTTGAATAAAATGCATTCAAAGAAAACCGTGCCACAAAACAGATACAATCTAAGACAGAAATAATAAAAATCAAGATGATAGCTCGACTTTTCCCTTTTCCATAACTGTCTTTATTTTTGTGTAAAACCTTTCTTTCTCTGAATAATACGTACAAAAATAGATTGGATACCATGTAGGCACCAATCTATTTTAATTAAAGAAACTGTGTCAATTCTGAGTTCACAATACGTTGTGCAGTAATGATAACACTGTCAGCTGTTAGTCCATAAACACTATATAGTCCACCAGGTTGATTAGGAACAATTTGAACTTCATATTCAAATGCTTGTCCAAAAGCAGGATGAACTAAACTTAGAGTTACAAAAGTAGAAGCATTAGAATTCACATTGAAGTTTACCTGTTCAATTAATACTAATGAACCGTCAAGTCTAAAAACTCTAGCTACTCCAGTAAGTGGGCCCGCAGTACGGTTAAGGATTTTCACCCTAACTCTATTTGCATTAGCAGGTTGATTTCCTACGTTTTCAATTGGTCCTGTAGTAAGAGCCATATAACATCACCTCCATTATATTATTATGATATTCAACGATAAACATTAATGTTATAGTCTAATTACCCAATTTACTTAAAATAAAAAGAAGCTCCAAATTCTATTATATTTAGGTCATAGATATTAAACTTAATAAAATCAAAGGCAGGAGCATATTTGATATGTTCCTGCCTTTTTATTGTGGGATACCGATAAATAGCCCTCTAGCTAAGATTTTAAAGTGCTACAAAATCAAAAATTTTATCTCACCACAGTTTTCTACGAGAATCCAGTGAACAGCTTATTTACATAATTTTTGTTCTCGGAAGTTGATTTTGTAGCGCCCTTTCTCGTAATTCACTATGTTTTCCAAAGAAAATAGTGAAAAACAGGGCGATGAATACATTTACAAAATGACAAAACTGTAAGAATACACGAATGTTTGTAAGAAAGTTCGATGTTTTCTTTTTCCTTTTTTTATTATAGTGAAAAAGAAGAACAAAATATTCTCTTATGTAGGAAAGGAAGATAATAATGATTGATCTATTAAATAAATGGATGTTAGAAAGTACAGCCAATTTTAATATCGTTGTAGGACTTACAGCACTTCTATTTTTGGGTTCAGTAATTGCACTTATTATTATTTACAAAAAAATTGGTAAACCGGTTGAAAGAACAAATACTATTTATTTAAAAATTACTTCTCGTATGTTTACTACTCAAATTCTAATGAATGCTATATTTATTTCTTTAGTTGGTAAAGATATTGAGAATTTCCGTCAAATCTTTATATTATTTGAAGCTTTTGTATTCTTTATTGGAGCTATTTATTCGTTTAAATTATATAGACAGGAGTACAAATGATTCACTTATAAGAAACAATAAAAAACAGTAGTGATTTTACATTACTGTTTTTTATTGTTCATTTTTAATTGTAAACTTTTCATTTTTAGTTAACTGTATATTCTATACATATGAGGTTAACATAACCCATCATTATCGTTAGCGAGGAAAAAGGACAACCCTGCTCTCACAAGTGAACCCTTTTTTAGTTCTATGAATCTATACATATTTTATACATTCCTATCCTAACGCGGTTTTAGTGCTCTTGTTTGTTACTGGATTAGCCAAAAAACTGTATAAAATCTTGCATACTATTAGCGTGTTTTTTCAAAAATACTGGCATCCCCCAATTTGTGCTTTCTTATGGATATTTCTTGACTCCTCATTAAAACACTCTCCGGTTCTTTGTCTATCTTTAAGAATAAACTCTGCTTGTTTATTTCAAGTTCTTACATCGAGGCTTTACCTCCTCCTAAAGCCAAACAAACGTTTCATATTACACGCCTACATTAAACTGAATATCCAATCTTTATCTAGTCTGTAAATAAAAAAGGATAATCAGCCCCATAATGGACTAACTATCCTATAAATTATTGTCTAAATTCAATAAAGTGAAACTTTAATCAGCCCTCACCAATCGGGCTTTTACGGGCAGTTGATCCCCATCTAATTTCTTTGCTTCCGCTGAATTTTGAGGTGAGGGTCTTACTTCCCGGCGAATAGCGGGATAAAACTAGAACTTCTTTTCCTATGTATCATTATTTCGTTACTTCACCAAACTGCGCTCTCGTCACTTTCGCCAAGTCCTCTACTTTAAGCTCAATTTGTATACCAATTTTCCCGCCACTCACTATCATCGTTTCAAGTAATTGGGCACTTTCATCAATACATGTAGAAAATAGCTTTTTCATTCCAACTGGTGAACAACCGCCGCGAATGTATCCTGACACTTTCGTAATATCTTTAACAGGAATCATTTCAATTTTCTTTTCACTTACTGCTTTTGCGGCAGCTTTTAAATTTAGTTCCTCATCTACCGGAATAATAAACACATGATAATTTTTACTATTCCCTTGAGCGATTAACGTTTTATATACTTCTCTCACTTCTCGTCCAATTTTCTCGGCTACTGATACGCCATCAATTTTCCCATCGTCTGGATCATATGACATCATCGAATATTCAATTTTTTCTTTATCTAATATTCGCATCGCATTTGTTTTATCTTTTTTCATAACGTTCTCCTTAAAAGGTTATTTCATATTATTAAGTTTTATTATACACCCTTTTCCATTTCTCCTACATAACTTCACGTATTTTTCAAAACTAAAAATATTGATAATTCAAAAATCATCTGATATAATTTGGAAAAACTTATGTTAAGGAGAGATTTGTCATGCGAAATGTTAATACTTCTTTCCAACTTCATCATCATACGTAACGCCGTGTATCCGAAGAAAAATTTTTCTTCGTGGGTACAGGGCTTTTCCTGTTGACCCACGAAGCGTTCATAAAGCTATGTGGGTATTTTTATACCTGCATAGCTTTTTTTAATTTAAAAAAGGAGTGATTATGATGGAAATGAGAAATGTAAAAGGAACGAAAGACTATTTACCAGAGGAGCAAGTGCTGCGAAATAAAATTAAAAGAGCTTGTGAAGATACGTTTGGACGATACGGATGCAAACCTTTAGAAACGCCGACGTTAAATATGTATGAGCTTATGTCTTACAAGTACGGCGGTGGTGATGAAATATTAAAAGAAATATATACACTTCAAGATCAAGGAAAACGTGATATTGCCTTACGATACGATTTAACTATTCCATTCGCAAAAGTTGTGGCAATGAACCCGAACCTCCGCCTCCCTTTTAAACGTTATGAAATTGGGAAAGTATTTCGAGATGGGCCAATTAAACAAGGAAGATTTCGTGAATTTATACAATGCGACGTTGATATTGTCGGTGTAGAATCAGTCATGGCTGAAGCGGAACTCATGAGCATGGCGTTTGAGCTGTTCCGAACATTAAACTTAGAGATATCGATCCAATATAATAACCGAAAATTGTTAAATGGTATTCTTCAGGCCATTAACATCCCTACTGAATTAACAAATGACGTCATTTTATCATTAGACAAAATCGAAAAGATTGGGATTGATGGTGTACGAAAAGATGTATTAGAGCGCGGAATTTCTGAAGAAATGGCTGATACAATATGTAATACTGTATTATCTTGTCTAAAGCTTACAATTGTTGACTTTAAAGAAGCTTTCAATAACCAACTCGTTGCCGATGGCGTAAACGAATTGCAACAATTACAGCAATATTTAATCGCTCTCGGAATAAATGAAAATACGATATTCAATCCGTTTTTAGCAAGAGGACTGACAATGTACACAGGTACTGTATATGAAATCTTCCTAAAAGATGGCTCAATTACATCTAGCATAGGTAGCGGCGGCCGTTACGATAACATTATCGGAGCATTCCGTGGTGATAGTATGAACTATCCAACAGTCGGTATTTCATTCGGTTTAGACGTTATTTATGCAGCACTATCACAGAAAGAAACAATCTCATCTACAGCGGATCTATTTATCATCCCGCTCGGGACAGAATTACAATGCTTACAAATTGCCCAGCAATTACGTTCTACCACTTCCTTAAAAATCGAACTCGAACTAGCAGGACGCAAATTAAAACGTGCCCTTAATTATGCCAATAAAGAGAATATCCCTTATGTGCTTATTATTGGTGAAGAAGAACTTAGTACAAACACTGTTGTGCTGCGGAATATGAAGGAAGGTAGTGAGATGAAGGTTCCGCTTACTTCTTTGAAAAATAATACATTGAATAAATATTTTACTACGCCTACTACGTTATGACTGTGAAGTATTCTCAAAATGTAAATCAGGTAAACAAAAAAGGGCTGTCCGCGCATGACAGCCCTTTTCCCTTAATGAACAACACCTTCATAAGTGAAATTATATTAACGATTTTCCGAATATATCTATCATAATTTACACTATATCAACGATACATAGATTTTTCATTTGATAGATAACCGGGCAAATAGTTTACATAAAATAATTATACTCAATTTAATCTTACAAAACTTTAACATCCAATTACCTATTTTAATAATATATGGTTTTCTAATTTCACTACCAATTTAAGAAAAATTCATATCCTTCTCTACTATACCACTTTTATCTATTAACTTTTATTTTGTGCATTCCTACTCTCCAAAACTTTCTCCATATTATGAGTTGCCCATTCCATCATTAATAGAATCATTGGACGAAGTGATTCACCAAGCTCGGTTAACGAATATTCTACTTTAGGTGGCACTTCACGGTATACTTCACGATGTATGATGCCATCTGCTTCAAGTTCTCTAAGCTGCAGTGTTAACATTCTTTGTGTGATATTAGGTTTTAATCTTTTTAATTCATTAAACCTCTTTTTCCCATCTAATAAATGATACAAAATAACACCTTTCCATTTTCCACCAATCACCTCAACCATAGCTTCAACTGGACAAGAATATTTATTTAAAAATGGGTAATTTATATTATTTTCATTTGAACAATCCATAATAAATCCCTTCCCTTAACATTAGTATCTTTTTTGATACTATACCACATAAATGTGCGTACTTGTATCTATGTTACTTTAAAAATATAATTTACTTACAAAATAAATTAAAGAAAAGAGGAACTTTTATGACAAATACAAACGAAATTACAAAAGAGAAAATTATGGAGGCTTTTCATTTCAGACATGCATGTAAAGAGTTCGATCCTATGCACAAAATTTCAGAAGAGGATTTTAAATTCATTTTAGAAACAGGCAGATTATCTCCTTCTTCTTTTGGATATGAACCTTGGAAATTTATTGTCGTACAAAATAAAGAATTAAGAGAAAAACTACAACCGTATTCATGGGGCGCTGGTGGGCAACTTGCAACAGCAAGCCATTTCGTCATTGTTCTTTCAAGAAACATTAAAGATATGCATTATGATGCAGAGTATATTAAATATATGATGAACGATATTATTGGATTGCCTGAAGACACTCAAAAAATTAGATATGAATTCTTCAAAAAGTTCCAGGAAACAGATTTTAACTTATTACAATCCGATCGTACTGTATTTGATTGGGCATCTAAACAAACTTATATTGCTTTAGGTAATATGATGACGAGCGCAGCTCAAATCGGTATTGATTCTTGTCCGATAGAAGGATTCGATAAAGAGAAAGTAGACTCCTTACTTCGTCAAGAAGGCATTATACAGGGCGATAATCTTGAAGTATCTGTTATGGTTGCCTTTGGTTACCGTAAAGAAGATCCAAAACGTGATAAAACAAGACAGACTATGGATACAATTGTTGAATGGATTAAGTAATATAGCACACACAAATAATGCTCCTAATAGCTGGATACTTATACTAAAGAACTATTAGTCGTTTTTCTTATGTATGAATTTGGTTTTTCATGGAAAGATATATTAGTATGTATGCAGTTTGAGCACTCTATTTTTTAGAGTCGAACAGGAGGAGAATGAATATGTCTGATATTGAAGTTGGCGAAGTGTTTACTCTTAGTGATGAGAATAACGAAGAGCAAGAAGTAGAAGTACTTGGAGCGATGGATGTCGAAGGCGCAGAATATATTGCAGTTGCCTTTGTTGAAGATATCCAAACAGAAACTGAGGAAGACATTGATATTTTCTTTTTAAAAGTAGAAGAAGATAATGAGTTTTCATACATTGAAAATGATGAAGAGTTTGATAAAGTATCTGCTGCGTTTGAAAAGATTTTGGATGAGCAAGAGCAAGAATAGTATGAATGAAAAACACGAGGGCGGATGCACATCCGCCCTCTTTTTATTACTCATCCAGAGACTCACGCAGTAATTGCAGTACATCTTTCATCGCAAAAGGTCCATCTTTTTTAACATGCTCCGCAAATTCTGAAACGAGACGTAATGTTCTCACACTTTCGATTGGATGTTCTCCTGATGCACTTTCAGCTGAAAGCATAACTGCATTCGTCCCGTCCAGTACAGCTTGAAACACATCAGTCACCTCAGCCCTTGTTGGAATAGAATGATCTACCATAGATTGAAGCATTTGTGTTGCTGTAATGACATATGTATTCGTTCGATTACATTCCTGAATCATCATTTTCTGTAAAAGCGGAATGCATTGATACGGTAACTCTACTCCTAAATCGCCCCTTGCAATCATAATTCCATCTGCTTCTTTACATATATCCTGAAAATTCTCGATTGCTTCCATCGTTTCTATTTTTGCAATTACATTAGGTGACGTTTCTTTATACTGTTGTATAAAATCTCGTATTTCTTTTATATGACTAGGTTTTCTTACGAAAGAACACGCGATAAAATCAACATTCTCCTCTAAAAGAAACTGAATATCTTTTTTATCTTTCTCTGTAATAGCTGGTAAACGAACAGCCGCACCTGGTAAATTAACTCCTTTATGGGATGAGATATTGCCACCTGTTTTTACCTTCGTTTCTATTTTGTCCGTACTTATCTTTTCAACAATTAATTCAACTTCTCCATCATTAATTAAAATTCTACTGTCTACTTTCACATCATTCGGTATTCCTTCATAATCAACGCTTGCTTCTGTATTACTCCCTGTAACTGGTTGTGTATGTAAAATAAAAGAATCTCCTGCCTGAAGTGTAATTTGCTCTCCCTTCACTTCACCTAATCTTATTTTAGGTCCTTGTACATCACCCAAAAATTTAATAGAGTCATCTAATGATTTCACTAAACGAATGATGTCTTTATGACTTTCATGCGTGCCATGCGATAAATTCAGTCGAACAATTTTCATACCATTCTTTATTAACTGTGCTAATGTTTCTTTATTATTACTTGCGGGTCCAATTGTACAAATTCGATCGATTGTCATTTTTGTCACCATCCTTTTTTTAATAAGTTTCCCATATGAACTTAAAAATAACAGAGATTCTGACATAAATAGATTTAAATTTACATGAATTTCATAAAATTAAACCTGTATCCCTTGCTGGCTAAGCATTAGAAGATATATTCGCTTTTTTGCAAATGAAGACATGTTGAATCGAAAGTAAAAGAAAAGTTAAGTATGGGATAAACCATTGAGAGTTTCGAAATTTTCATATATTGTATGAATTGAGTTCGAACTCAAAAATTTAAAAAGGTGGGAAAATTAGTGAATATGAAAAAATCTTTATCGGTGACAACTTTAGGGTTAGCGGTTTTAGGTTTTGGTTTTACTAATAACGCAAGTGCTTCAGAGATCGATACTGTAGACAAGCAGCCCGTTTTAGTTGACTTTGATACAATTCAATCAACAAAAACATCTAGTGTTCCTAGTTTGACTATTGCAGCTGCACCTAAGAATGACTCTAACATTAGCGTATATACTCCCTTTTTTGGTAACCCATATGCAGTTGCTAAATCGAAATCAACTACGACCGAAGACTATGTTTATGCAAAAGCAAGAACTTTCAATGGCGATGGCTCATTAGTAAATACGAAAAGTAATAGTGCAAAAAAATCATCCTTTGTAAGTGCTACAGCGACCAACACAAGCATTTATTATGGAGATGATTACGCTATCGGTAATCATACCTATAAATTAAGTGGTTATAATGATGTGAATCACGAAACAAAAGCTTTCTGGTAAGAAAGAGAAAAAAGATATGCATCTTGCATATCTTTTTTCTCTAATATTTTACATATATTGAGGTGCTATTTATGAAACAAATATATATTATTAGCGGTGTTTTACTTATTTCATTACTTACAATTTATATTTTGTTCAATACTTCAATCATACAACCTCATCCACCTTCCATAGAAAATAAACGCGAGCAACAAACCAATACTATTTCTTACGGATTGAAGGATAATCAAGGCCAACATATTAACAATGGCAGTACAATTACTAGTGAGGATAATAAAATTAATGTAACATTATCATTCGTACATACTATTAATGAAAACCGAAAATATGGATTAATTGTTCTAGAAGATTACGAACAAAAACCTTTTAAAATAGAAGATACTACTAATGAAATATCACACTATTTTTTTGATATGAAACCAAACAGTTCAATGACTACGAAAATCTCTTTACACACTTCTCCTAATGCAAGTGCATTAACCTTTTTAATAATAAAAAAACCTGAATACAAATTAAAAGATAATAACTTAAATAAAGCAGCTATTTTAGAAGATATTCTAAGTATGCGATATTCAATGCATCCTCTTCAGAAAGAAAACGAAAAAATAAAACTCCCCCTTATAGATCCAGATGCTATTTTAAAAGATGGTCTTTACGAACCAGTATTTGTTACGAACCGTGAAGAGAACTTACAAACTGTCTTCTTTGAAAAGGAAGGCAAGCAATTAATTTTATCAAACGGTAATGAAACAAATGATGAAATGACTTACGCAATAGTGGCTTTTAAAGATTGGAAACAAGTTGAAATATTTAACAATAGAAAAGTCGTTTATACTAAGGTTGCACCTGAAACAAGACAAATCTTTAATTTCACATTGCCTTCAGTGGATCAAGAAAGTAATTTTCAACTCGTCGCTTTTCCATTTCCTTATAAAGTTAGCGAAGAAGATTATGTCAGTCAACAAGCATTCAGTTCCTTTCGCATTGTAATTGAAAATGAAAATAAATAAGTTATACTGTGCACATTACAACAACCTAAAAAAGGCCTACTCACTGAACTGAACCCAAAAAATTAGACAAATATATTAAGCAGCTACTAAGGATTGAACTCTGTATTGCACAGGGGACAATCCTTTTAGTTTTGTTTTAATTCTT
>NZ_SEIY01000018.1:0-86760 GCF_004634455.1 Bacillus sp. 007/AIA-02/001 | reverse complement strand
TTACGAGCCATTAGCTCAGTTGGTAGAGCATCTGACTTTTAATCAGAGGGTCGAAGGTTCGAGTCCTTCATGGCTCATCATTTTTGCGGAAGTAGTTCAGTGGTAGAATACAACCTTGCCAAGGTTGGGGTCGCGGGTTCGAATCCCGTCTTCCGCTTAATTAATAAGGGGCCTTAGCTCAGCTGGGAGAGCGCCTGCCTTGCACGCAGGAGGTCAGCGGTTCGATCCCGCTAGGCTCCATCTAAATAAAAAAGCTTACATCATATGATGTAAGCTTTTTTTGTGTTTAAAAAGACAACTTTTATACTTGTCGTTTAAAATGAAGAAAACGTAAAAATAAGGGATGGGGAGATAATTGTGAAAGTTGTTATTGCATCTGATTCATATAAAGAAAGCCTAAAAGCTATAGAAGTATGTGGAGCTATTGAAAGAGGTTTTAGAGCAATTTTTCCTAATGCAGAGTATGTGAAAATACCAATTGGAGATGGAGGAGAAGGGACGGTTGAATCACTTGTTGATGCTACAGGGGGGAGAATTATATCAATTAGTGTGACAGGACCGCTTAGAGAAGGTATACAAGCTTTTTATGGCATTTCTAAAGATAAAAAGACAGCGTTTATTGAAATGGCAGCAGCATCAGGATTACAGCACGTTCCAGTTGAAAAGCGCAACCCACTTATTACAACGACAAAAGGAACAGGAGAACTTATATTACATGCACTAGATCAAGGAGTGGAGTACATAATTTTAGGACTTGGAGGAAGTGCTACAAATGATGGTGGGGCAGGTATGTTAGCAGCTTTAGGAGTAAGATTTATAAATGACAAGGGTGAAGTAATAGATCCATCTGGAGGCACATTACATTCGATTGTTGCTATTGATTTTTCACAAATGGACCCCCGCTTAAAGGGGGTAAAGATAGAAGCGGCATGTGATGTGGATAATCCATTAGTCGGAATGCAGGGAGCATCTTTCATATTTGGGAGACAAAAGGGTGCAAATGTAGAGATGATGAAAGAGCTAGATGAGAATTTACAACATTATGCGAATATGCTTAAACGATATGTATCTTTTGATGTATCTGAAATACCTGGTGCAGGGGCAGCGGGAGGAATGGGAGCGGCTGTTATTTCAGTGTTAAAGGGAGACTTGCGGAGGGGCATTGAAATTGTATTAGATTATACAAATTTCGATAAACATATAGAAGATGCAAATCTCATTATAACTGGTGAAGGTAGAATAGATAAACAAACTGCATATGGAAAGGCTCCTGTGGGTGTTGCGGGGCGTGCAAAACGTTTTTCTGTGCCTGTAATTGCTATTGGAGGGTCTGTATCATCTGATTATTCAGCTGTGTACGAGAAAGGAATAGATGCGGTATTTAGTATTACAACGAGACCGATGACACTAGAAGAAGCATATAAAGTAGCAGAAGAAAATATTGAAATGACAACAAAAAATATTGCAATAGTATGGAAAATAGCATCAGAAAAACACTTCTAAATGTAGGAGTGTTTTATTATTATTATTTAATAATAGTGATTGCGATTGTTTCATTAAGTTAACTTTATACATAGAATAGTCTTGAAATTTGGTTTTCAGTATGAATATAAGTGAATAAATTGTATATCCATACAGAAAAATGTCGAGTTGAGTCAGACTATATAAAAGATTTAAAATATTTAGTGAAGGCATAAAAGGGGGATACTATCTATGAAAAAAGAAATCTCAGTTATTGGAGTTCCAATGGATTTAGGACAGATGCGTCGTGGAGTTGATATGGGACCGAGCGCGATCCGTTATGCAGGGGTAATTGAAAGAATTGAAGAAATTGGATATGACGTTAAAGATATGGGAGATATATGTATAGAGAGAGAAAAAGAGATAGATGAAAATACAAAATTAAGAAACCTTACACAAGTTGCAACTGTATGTAATGAATTAGCAAGTAAGGTGGATCATATTATAGAAGAAGGTCGTTTTCCACTTGTATTAGGTGGTGACCATAGTATTGCTATCGGTACATTAGCTGGTGTAGCAAAACATTATAAAAACTTAGGCGTTATTTGGTATGATGCACACGGTGATTTAAATACAGAGGAAACTTCACCATCTGGAAATATTCATGGTATGTCACTTGCAGCAAGTTTAGGTTATGGACATTCTTCACTTGTAGATTTATACGGAGCATATCCAAAGGTGAAAAAAGAGAATGTCGTAATTATCGGTGCGCGTGCATTGGATGAAGGAGAAAAAGATTTCATTCGCAATGAAGGTATTAAAGTGTTCTCAATGCATGAAATTGATCGTATGGGGATGACGGCTGTTATGGAAGAAACAATCGCATATTTATCTCATACTGATGGTGTACACTTATCATTAGATTTAGACGGTCTTGATCCTCATGATGCACCAGGTGTTGGAACGCCTGTAATTGGCGGTCTATCTTATCGTGAAAGTCATTTGGCGATGGAAATGTTAGCAGAAGCTGATATTATCACATCTGCTGAATTTGTTGAGGTAAATACGATTTTAGATGAGAGAAATAGAACGGCAACAACAGCAGTTGCTTTAATGGGTTCTTTATTCGGTGAAAAACTAAAATAAATGTAAGAAAAGCAACTGAGAAGTTGCTTTTTTTATTTGAAAATAGGCGTATAATAATGATTTATATTATACTGTACAATAAAAATGTTTGACATCTTACCAATTTGAGCTAAAGGGGGTTGTTTGTAATTGTCGTTTGTTTCATGTATGGTATAATTAACTAGTTGTTGGAAATACATACAGATAGAGCATAAAACAATATTTCAATATATGGATAGAATTGCTCGTAAGTAGGAGGAAGGGATAGCATGCCTTTTGAAGATACGACCATTTTGAAATATCTTAGTACGGCATTAGATATTGCCATTGTATGGTTTATTATATATAAGCTAATTCTTATAATCCGAGGGACAAAAGCTGTTCAACTTTTAAAAGGGATTACAGTTATTATCGTCGTTAAGATGATCAGTATTTTCCTTGAATTGCGTACGCTATCTTGGCTAACTGAACAAGTATTAACGTGGGGATTTTTAGCCGTTATTATTATCTTTCAGCCAGAATTGCGAAGAGCACTTGAGCAGCTAGGGCGCGGAAGTTTATTTTCGCGTGTTGGAACGCATGAGGATGATGAACCTGAAATGGTTGCAACAGCGATAGCAAAAGCAACCGAATATATGGGGAAACGTAGAATTGGTGCATTAATTACTTTGTCAAAAGAGACCGGTATGGGTGATTATGTGGAAACGGGTATTCCGCTGAATGCAAACGTATCATCGGAATTACTTATTAATATTTTTATTCCAAATACACCTCTTCATGACGGAGCGGTAATTATGCAAGGAAGTACAATTAAAGCAGCAGCATGCTATCTTCCATTATCAGAAAGTCCGTTTATTTCTAAAGAATTAGGAACTAGACATCGTGCTGCAATGGGAGTTAGTGAAGTTACTGATAGTATTACAGTAGTTGTGTCTGAAGAAACTGGTCAAATTTCTTTAACGAAAAATGGTAAGTTGCATCGTGATTTGAAGACAGAACAGCTGAAGGATATGTTATTAGCTGAATTTAGTGGAAACGAAAAAACGACTTCTTCGTCTTTATGGAATTGGAGGAGAAAGCGTCATGGATAAGTTAATGGAGAATCATTGGTTTTTAAAAGGGATCTCATTACTATTGGCGTGTATGCTTTTTATGTCAGCGACGTTAACTGAAAAAAATACGACATCAGGTATATTACCTTTTGCAAATGATACGAAAGAAACATTAACTAATTATGCTATTAATCTTAAGTATGATGAGGAGAAATATATTGTAAGTGGTATTCCGGCAGAGGGCGTTAAAGTAAAATTAGAAGGCCCAAAAGCATCAGTTGCTACAGCAAAAGCAAAAAAACAATTTGACATACCAGTTGATTTGCGAGATAGTCCAAAAGGAACTTATGAGATTTCTTTAAAAACGAACGGGCTTCCAGATGATGTGAAAGGAACAGTTCAGCCATCAACAATTAAAGTTACTCTTCATGAAAAGGCGAGAAAATATGTTCATGTAGATCTGAAATTATCAAATGAGGATCAGATGCCAGCGGGGGCTACTCTAGAAAAATCAAGCCTTAAACCGGATACTGTTGAGGTAGTTGGGACGAAAGAAGAAATTGAAAGCATTTCATCTGCCAAAGCGTATGTTGATTTAAAAGGTGTTAATAAAACTGTTACAAAAACGCCCGAAGTTACATTATACAATAAAGAAGGAAAACGTTTAAATGTAAGAACAAGTCCATCTAAGATTAGTGTAACGTTGAATGTGGCAACGCAAAATACAGCCAATAATACTGAAAAAACTGTTCCTGTAACGTATACGAAGAAGGGGAGTTTAGCAGAAGGATTGGCGGTTACAAATATCAGTGTTGAACCGAGAGAAGTAACGATAGCTGGTCCAAAAGATATTTTGGATAATATACAATCGCTAGAGGGGGTCGAAGTAGATCTTAGTCAATTGACAGAGTCTACAACATTCGATGCCTCTGTTTTATTACCCAAGGGTGTAACAAGTGCCAAACCGAATCAAGTGAAGGTTTCGGTGGGAGTGCAAAAAACAAAACAAACGAAAACAAAAACGATTGATGGTATCCCAATCCAGAAAAATGGACTTTCTAAAGATGTTACTGCTCAGCTACTTTCGCCGCAAGATGGAAAGATAAGTGTTGATATTTCAGGAGAAGCAAGTATAGTAGATAAAATAACAGCTGCTCAAATAACAGCGGTAATTAATCTGCAAAATGTATCTCCAGGAACGAAAGATATTTCAATTCAAGTGAGTGGTCCTGGTAATATTTCAATAGAGCCAAAACAAAAAAGTGCTAAAGTTACTATTGTGAAGAAAGAAAAACCAGATAAAGAAGTACAGGGTAACGGTCAACAACCGGATTCAAACACCGATCAAGAAAATCAAAATGAGAAACCAAAAAATCCTGAACCTGATTCAGAAAAAGAACAGGAAAAGAATCAAAACCAAAATCAAAATAAAGATAAAGATAAAGAAACGAGTCAAGAACCAACAGTAGATAATCACAATCAAAAAGAGCAAGAAAAAGGAGCGAATCATAATGGGTAAATATTTTGGTACAGATGGAGTACGCGGAGTTGCAAATAAGGAGTTAACACCTGAATTAGCTTTCAAAATTGGACGTTTTGGTGGTTATGTATTAACAAAAGATACAGATCGTCCAAAAGTAATTATTGGTCGTGATACACGTGTATCTGGCCATATGTTAGAAGGAGCTTTAGTAGCAGGGCTATTATCAACTGGAGCAGAAGTAATGCGCCTTGGCGTTATTTCTACACCGGGCGTTGCTTATTTAACAAAAGCACTAGACGCACAAGCGGGTGTTATGATTTCTGCATCTCATAATCCAGTACAAGATAACGGTATTAAATTCTTTGGTTCAGACGGCTTTAAATTAACAGATGAGCAAGAAGCTGAGATTGAAGCTTTATTAGACAAAGAAGTTGATGAACTACCACGTCCGACAGGTACTAATCTTGGACAAGTGAGTGATTACTTTGAAGGTGGACAAAAATATTTACAGTACATTAAACAAACTGTTGAAGAAGATTTCTCTGGCCTACATATCGCTTTAGATTGTGCACATGGTGCAACTTCTTCTCTTGCTCCATACTTATTTGCAGACCTAGAAGCTGATATTTCAACGATGGGAACTTCTCCAAATGGTATGAATATTAATGAGGGTGTAGGATCTACACATCCAGAAGGCTTAGCTGAATTGGTAAAAGAAAAAGGTGCGGATATCGGACTTGCTTTTGATGGCGATGGCGACCGTTTAATTGCTGTAGACGAAAAAGGAAACATCGTTGACGGTGATCAAATTATGTTCATTTGTGCGAAGTACATGAAAGAAACTGGTCAATTAAAACATAATACAGTTGTTTCAACTGTTATGAGTAACTTAGGTTTCTACAAAGCACTTGAAGCAAATAATATTACAAGTGATAAAACAGCAGTTGGTGACCGCTACGTAATGGAAGAAATGAAGCGCGGAGGTTACAACCTAGGTGGAGAACAATCAGGCCATATTATCTTACTTGATTACATTACAACTGGTGATGGAATGTTAAGTGCACTTCAACTTGTAAACATCATGAAAATGACGAAAAAGCCATTATCTGAGCTTGCAGGGGAAATGACGAAATTCCCACAATTGCTAGTAAACGTTCGTGTAACAGATAAAAAATTAGCATTAGAAAATGAAAAAATTAAAGAAATTATTCGTGTTGTAGAGGAAGAAATGAACGGTGATGGCCGTATTCTTGTTCGCCCATCTGGAACAGAGCCACTTATTCGTGTAATGGCAGAAGCACCAACACAAGAAGTTTGTGATGCATATGTACATCGCATTGTAGAAGTTGTGAAAGCCGAAGTTGGCGCTGAATAATTAGCTGAATTTATATGAAAAAGGAGCACAAAAAGTGCTCCTTTTTCATATGTTTTATAGACGATGAAAAAAATTTCATTGACGGTTTATCCATGTTTGTTATAAGATGGTCTTGTTCTTTTTCTCAAAGGAAATATTGTAAATTATAAAAGCGCCAGAACTACAAATAGTGTAGTTGACGAGGTGGGGTTTATCGAGATTTCGGCGGATGACTCCCGGTTGTTCATCACAACCGCAAGCTTTTACTTAAATCATTAAGGTGACTTAGTGGACAAAGGTGAAAGTGTGATGAGAGAAGAGGAACGGATGAAAACTAGCTGTATAAGTATATACGGACTTAAACCCAATCGAGAGGAAGGTGAAAGCCGTTACAAGCTTACAGGGCTAGCAATATGTAATCCGTTTTTTAGTATAAATAAAAATGGTATCGGACTATGTCGTTACATGTTCGCAGAGCAGTGTAAGCATTTGTAACGGCGACTAAACATGTGTGGAATCGTAGGATTTATTGGAGAGCAAGATGCAAAGGAAATTTTATTAAAAGGTTTAGAAAAGCTAGAATATCGTGGATATGATTCAGCAGGTATTGCAGTACAAGCAGAGAACGGTGTTGTTGTATACAAAGAAAAAGGCCGTATCGCAAAACTTCGTGAAATCGTAGATGAGAACGTAGCAGCAAGCGTAGGTATCGGACACACACGCTGGGCTACACACGGTGTTCCAAGTAAAGTAAACGCGCATCCGCATCAAAGTACATCAAAACGCTTTACATTAGTTCATAACGGTGTAATTGAAAACTATGAATTAGTGAAAAAGGAATATTTACAAGATGTAACGTTCGTAAGTGAAACAGATACAGAGGTTATCGTGCAGCTTATGGAACAACAAGTGAGCACAGGATTAAGTGTAGAAGAAGCGTTCCGTAATACGCTATCTCTTTTACATGGCTCTTATGCAATCGGATTACTTGATGCTGAAAATCCAAACATGATTTATGTTGCTAAAAACAAAAGCCCGCTATTAGTAGGTGTTGGTGACAACTTTAATGTTGTGGCAAGCGACGCTATGGCGATGTTACAAGTTACAGATCAATTCATTGAGTTAATGGATAAAGAAATCGTAATCGTAACGAAAGAAAGTATTACAATTAAAAACTTACAAGGTGAAACGATTGAACGTGCACCATTTACAGCGGAATTAGACGCAAGTGATATTGAAAAGGGAACATATCCTCATTTCATGCTTAAAGAAATCGATGAGCAACCACTTGTAATCCGTAATATAATTCAAAAGTATCAAGATGAAAATGGCGAAATTGAATTAAATCAAGACATCCGCAATGCGATTTTAGATAGCGATCGCATTTACATCATTGCATGTGGAACGAGTTATCATGCAGGTCTTGTTGGAAAACAATTTATCGAGAAGTTTGCAAAAATGCCAGTTGAAGTACACGTGGCAAGTGAATTCTCTTACAACATGCCATTATTAACAGAAAGACCATTCTTCATTTACATTTCACAAAGTGGTGAAACAGCTGATAGCCGTGCAGTACTTGTACAAACAAATGAAATGGGGCATAAAGCATTAACAATTACAAACGTGCCTGGTTCTACGCTTTCTCGTGAAGCTGATTATACACTTCCGTTATACGCTGGACCAGAAATTGCAGTTGCATCAACGAAAGCTTACACAGCACAGCTTGCAGTACTTTCAATTTTAGCGGCTGATATTGCTAAAGCAAAAGGTGAAGTTCTTGATTTCGATTTAACACACGAACTAGGACTTGTAGCAAATGCAATGATAGAACTTTGTGATCAAAAAGAAGAAATGGACGCATTAGCAAAACAATTTTTAGCAACAACGCGTAACTGTTTCTTCATCGGCCGTAGCGTAGACTTCTACGTAGGATTAGAAGGTGCGTTAAAACTAAAAGAAATCTCTTACATCCAAGCAGAAGGATTCGCTGGAGGAGAGTTAAAACACGGTACAATCGCTTTAATTGAAAATGGTACACCAGTTATCGCACTTGCTACACAAGAGCACGTAAACCTTGGAATTCGTGGTAACGTGAAAGAAGTAGTAGCACGCGGGGCTAACCCATGTATCATCTCAATGAAAGGCTTAGAAATGGAAGGTGACAGCTTCGTATTACCAGCTGTACACGAAGCGCTAGCACCGCTAGTAGCAGTTATTCCATTACAACTTATCTCATACTACGCAGCACTTCACCGCGAGTGTGACGTTGATAAGCCACGTAACTTAGCTAAGTCTGTTACTGTTGAGTAGGAGATTGGTAGGTTAATAAATATAGTTATAGCTTTAAAATAAATTTACAAATTTGCACCCCTTTAGATATTTTATCTAAAGGGGTATTTTTGTGTCGAAAAAGAACATCTAAAATTGATAAGCGGAAAGAGCCCTATAGATTAAAGTTTTACTTTATCGGATTCACTTTTATTTATCTGAATTTTCCGTTACTATTTTAAGTATCCGTGAACAATTTCCTTTATTACGACAAGAAGAGACGGTAGATTCATGGACATTACAAGGGGGCTTATTATATGAAAGTGAAAGCAAAAACATATTTAAGTATAGAAGAGATTATTTCATTACCAACCGTATCAAGTACAAACATAAGTGATGATGGTAAAAACGTAGCATTTGTTAAGAAGACGGCTGATTGGAAAGACAATACATATAGGAATCATGTATGGATATATGAAAAAGATAAGAAGCAGAGTTACCCATTATCAAATGGTGATATAGATAGTACACACCCATTATGGTCTCCAGATGCTAGGTGTATCGCATATCTTAGTCCAGTTGGTGACGGGGAAAATCAGATATTTGTTAAGTCACTAGATGATTATAGAGAGGTTCAAATTACTGATGAGAAAGAAGGAGTCAGTACATTCAAATGGGGTCCTACTGGCAAGGGGCTTTATTATGTTACGCAGTCAAAAGAATGTGAAGAGATAAAGAAACGTAAGGAGCTATATGGAGATTTTCAACATATAGGTAAGGAACACCAGAATGATTGTTTATATTACATTGAAATAGAAAAGGTGATACAAAGTGATACAGATGAACACGAGAACAGAGTTGTTTATCAATTAACGGATGGTAAGGACTTTCATATCCATGAATTTGATATTTCAAATGATGGTAAAAAGGTTGTATTTATAACGACACCAAGCTCAAATATGGCAGATTATATAAATGGAGATCTATACATACTCCATATTAAAGCTGGAGAGCTACAAAAGCTGAATGTGGATAAGTTGTTGGGAGGGAGTGTTTGCTTTTCTCCTGACGGCAGTAAAATATGTTACACAGCAAGCATAAGAGAGAAGGATTACTATAAAAATCATATACAAGATAGTACATTAGAGATATATGATATGAATACGGGAGAAGTAATTCAACCTTTAACCGATTTTGATAGTACGATTATGCCATTACAGTGGACGGCTAAAGGGATTTTAATTAGGTGGCAGGATAAAACGAATTATCGTATTGGATTACTAGCTGAAGATGGCACTGTGGAAGCATTAAGCGACAAGATAGATGGCTTTATAATGGATGCCTCTATAACAAAGGATGGAAATCATATAACCTATAATAAGGCTATAACAAATGAAACCTTTGAAATCTATTTAGACGATAAAAAAATAACGGATGAAAATAGCTTTTTCAAAGGGAAACTTAAAAGTAACAGGGAAATCATCTCATGGAAAAGTAGTGATGGTCTTGAAATAGAAGGTGTTTTATCAACGCCAGTAGAGTTTGACACTAATAAAAAATATCCTTTATTAGTAGTAATTCACGGTGGTCCGGCTTGGGCATCTTTTCCGATATTTTCAGACTGTTTCAATGAGAAATATCCGATTGAACAGTTTGTTGAAAAAGGCTTTATCGTTTTAGAGCCAAATTACAGAGGAAGTTCAGGTTATGGTAATGAATTTTTAAAAGCTAACTATAGAAAACAGGGGATTGCTGACTACGACGATGTTATATCAGGAGTTGATAAACTAGTTGATCAAGGGATAGTAGATAAAGATAGAGTAGGAGTTATGGGATGGAGCAACGGTGGATATGTATCAGCTTTCTGTTCTACATTTAGTAGCAGGTTTAAAGCTATTTCAGTTGGCGGTGGAATCACTAACTGGAGTACCCATTATGTAAATACAGATATACCTTACTTTATTAGAATGTATTTAGGAAATACTCCATGGAATGATCCAGATATATATACGAAGACATCACCTATGACGTATATTAAATCAGCTTGTACGCCTACCTTAATTCAACATGGGGAAAAGGATGCAAGAATTCCAATTCCAATTACAAATGCATATGATCTATATCAAGGATTAATGGATATGGAAGTTGATACAGAATTAATTATATTTAAAGGAATGGCATATAGTTCTGACCAACCAGGAGTTCGTGTGGCTATTATGAAGCAGAACTTGATGTGGTTTTCACACTATATTCTTGGAGAGAGCATGGAGGGTTTTAGGACTTTATAATGGATTTTTGTACAAGGCATAAGGTTGAAATGCTCTTCATATTGAGATGATTTATTATAAAATATATACTGAAACTACTATCAGTACACACATCAGGGAGGTCTAATATGACAGGAAATAAAAATGACTTACTAGTAGAAAAAAGTGAAGAGCTATTGAAAGTATTACAAGCTCGTTTTGAGAAAAACATGAACCGCCATGAAGGTCTTGAATGGGCTAAAGTTGAAGCGAAGATAGAAGCTAATACTGAAAAATTATGGTCACTTAACGAAATGGAAGTAACTGGCGGTGAGCCGGATGTTGTCGGTTATGATGAAGAAAAGGACGAATATACTTTCTATGATTGTTCAAAGGAGAGTCCTAAAGGCCGCAGAAGTCTTTGTTATGATCTTGAAGCGTTAGAATCAAGAAAAAAGCATAAACCAGAAAATAACGCTATTGATGTGGCGGCCGCTATGGGTATTGAGTTATTAACGGAAGAACAATATCGAGAGTTACAACAACTTGGAGATTTTGATATGAAATCATCGAGTTGGGTACAAACACCTTCAGATATTAGAGAGCTTGGTGGTGCTCTATTTTGCGATTATCGCTTTGGACATGTTTTCGTGTACCACAATGGAGCAGACTCTTACTATGCTGCCAGAGGTTTTCGTGGTTCATTAAAAGTTTAAATTAGGATAAATAAGAAAAAGAGCCTATATTCAGGCTCTTTTTCTTATTTATATTTTAAAAGTAAATTGTTACTACGCAGTTTTACTTAATTTATATGTTCTGTGGTTGTTTTTACGGAAAAGTTTAGGGAAAACATAGCCATCTAATCCAATACGTCCAGCGTTCTGCCCTGCAACTAAAATGAACATAGTCAAAATAAGCAGGTTTGGGTTTACACTAACAGTTCCGCTTAATAAAAATGAAAGATTCATTATGATTCCGAAAAATGCAGCTGTTTTTGTTAATCCGCCTAAAATCAAACCTAGACCTACTAAAATTTCTCCCCATTGAACTAAAAAGCTAAATAGGTCTGCGTTTGGAAGGACAAAATGTTGAAGAAAATCTGCCCACCAACTTTGTACTGCAGGATGGTCACCTGATGCTTGAGCAATAGCACCCTTTAGAAAACCGCTTGCGTCAAAAGATTGTCCGAAGACTTTGCCTATCCCAGCAGCGAGCCATGTATATCCTATGTAAAGCCGTAAAAGTAATAATATGAAAGTAGCACGTTTATCAGTTCTTAAAAAATTGATAACCATTGAAATCCCTCCAATATTGTATTTACACGTTTATTATATATCCAATGTGAAAAGATTCACAATAGAGAGAATGTGAACAAGGATAGGTTGTGAATAATTGTTTTATTTTTTGTAACATTTTATCTGCTGTGATAAACTAAGAATAGAGATATATGTAAAGGAGACAAAGACTCAATATGTGGATGAACTTGTAATGATTAGAAACTAGATAGATAAATTTTGCTCTCATAAGCGAGGGTTTATTTAGTTATCTGTAAATCATTCAAGGAATGCATATTTGGCTTGTACATCCCTTTTATAAGGATAGGTGCCTATTTTATGTATCTGTCTTTTTTGTGGGAAAGTTTATATCTCTTATATAAAATATGCGTCCTTTAAACTTGGAGGAGTATATGATGAACCAATTAAAAAATAAAGTAGCAGTTATTACAGGGGTAAGTCGTCTAGATGGTATAGGGGCAGCGATTTGTAAAGAATTAGCAGAATCAGGATACGATATATTTTTTACGTATTGGACAGCTTACGATAAAGAGATGCCTTGGGGCGTTGATAAAAATGAACAAATACAATTAAAAGAAGAGTTACTAAAAAACGGTGTTAAAGTATCAAGTATGGAGTTAGATTTAACTCAGAATGATGCACCAAAAGAGCTTATAAATAAAGTTACTGAACAATTAGGGTACCCTCATATATTAATTAATAATGCAGCATATTCTACGAATAATGATTTCTCTACGTTGACTGCTGAAGAATTAGATAAGCATTATATGGTAAATGTTCGTGCGACTACATTGCTCAGTAGTCAATTTTCCCGGGGATTTGATAAGAAATCTGGTGGTAGAATTGTTAATATTACTTCGGGGCAATTTCAAGGTCCTATGGCAGGAGAACTAGCTTATGCGACAACGAAGGGAGCTATTGATGCTCTTACTAGTACGTTGTCAGCAGAGGTAGCTCATTTAGGAATAACAGTGAATGCAATTAATCCAGGACCAACCGATACAGGATGGATGACTGAAGAGATAAAACAAGGGTTAAAGCCGATGTTTCCTTTTGGCAGAATTGGTGAGCCAAGGGATGCAGCTAGATTCATTAAATTTTTAGTAAGTGAAGAGGCCGAGTGGATTACTGGGCAAGTTATTCATTCAGAAGGTGGATTTAAAAGATAAAAAAGAAGGCATCTCACCAGGGTGAGATGCCTTCTTTTTTAATCTTTCTTCAATCTTCGTGCAACACCATTCCCTAAAGACTGTAATCCTTGAACGAGGATAATTAAAATAAAGACGGTTGCATACATTACTTCAGGCTCGTAGCGTAAATGTCCGAAGCGGTATGCTAAATCCCCTAGCCCGCCAGCACCTACAAGGCCAGCCATTGCTGTTGCGCCGATTAAGCCGATCGTTGCGATTGTTAATCCGAGTACAAGGGAGGGACGAGCTTCTTTCACCATGACGTGCCAAATGATTTTTATAGTAGAGACTCCCATCGCTTGGTAGGCTTCAATGACACCGCGATCGACTTCTAGTAAAGCTGTCTCCATTAAACGTGCGATATAAGGGGCTGTGAAGACGACAAGCGGTACGATAACACCTTGCACACCAATGGACGTTCCCATTAGAAACTTTGTAAAAGGTAAAATAAAGAATAATAGAATGATAAATGGAAGAGAGCGAATGATATTAATAATTGTATTAAGAATAGGATAGATGATTTTATTTTCACGCTGCCCACCAGGTCTCGTTAAAACAAGTGTGACGCCAAGTGGTAATGCAATAAGGATCGAGATGAGTAATGAGATAGATGTCATTTGAAAGGTTTGGATTGTGGCCTCCCATATGACTTTACCCCATTCATCCAAAAAGGACTTGTTTCCCATAATCTGTTCTACCTCCTTCTACGATGATTCCTTGCTCTTGTAAAAATGATAAAGCACGGTGGATTTCATTTTGTTCCCCTTGCATATGAACGACTAGTTTCCCATATGCTTCATGTTTTAACTGCATAATATTACCGGATAAAATATTCGGATACACTTGGAAACGTTTTGTGGCAACGGCTAAGGCGGGTTCCCCTGAAGTAGTGCCAATAAATGAAAGTGTTACAATTTCTCCAGTACTTTGTAGTTCTTTCTGTACCTCTTTTGGAATTTTCGCTGCAAATGCGCTATTTACAAATTTCTTCGTGGTTACATGTTGTGGGTTTGTGAAAATATCTTTTACAGTCCCACTTTCGACTACAGATCCGTGTTCCATAACAGCAACGCGGTCACATATACGCTGGATGACATTCATTTCATGTGTAATGAGTAAAATCGTAATTCCGATTTCTTCGTTAATCTTTAATAACAAATCAAGGATAGAATCGGTTGTTTCGGGATCTAATGCGCTCGTTGCTTCATCACTTAATAACACTTCAGGTTCATGTGATAGCGCACGAGCAATTGCAACACGCTGTTTTTGACCACCAGAAAGTTCGCTTGGATACGCATCTTTTCTATTAAAAAGATCGACAATGCGTAAATACTTTTCTACTCTTTTTTCAATTTCTGCTTTTGGAATGCCAGCAAGCCGTAACGGTAATGCGATATTTTCATAAACGGTAACAGTTTTAAGTAAATTGAATCCTTGGAAGATCATTCCGATTTTTTGTCTCGATTTTGCTAGTTCTTTTGTCGATAACGTTGTTAAGTCTTGTTCGTTTACAATGATATTTCCTGTCGTTGGTTTTTCTAATAAATTTACACATCGAATCAATGTACTTTTACCAGCGCCACTATACCCAATGATTCCAAATACCTCGCCTTTTTCTACTTTAAGGGAAGTAGACTTAAGAGCCTCAACATTCCCTTTTTTTGTTGTAAATACTTTGGATATGTTTTTTAATTCAATCATTATCGTCAGCTCCTACCAAGATGGTAAAACTGAACCATCAAATTTTTTCTCGATAAACTCTTTTACTTCTTTAGATTGATAAGCTTTCTTTAATTTGTTTACAACGGCATCATCTTTATTTTCAGTACGAACAACGACCCAGTTCACATATGGTGAATCTTTTCCTTCGCGGAAGATAGAATCTTTCGCTGGACTTAATTTTGCACCTAATGCAAAGTTTGTGTTAATTGCAGCTGCTTTCACTTCACTTAGTTGTGTTGGTAATTGAGATGCCTCTAATTCGACAATCTTTAATTTTTTTGGATTTTCAATTACATCTTTTGCAGTCGCTTTTTCTGTAGCCTTTGGATCAACTTTTAAAACCCCTGCTTTTTCAAATAATTTTAAAGCTCGAAGTTCATTCGTTGGGTCATTTGGTACAGCAATTGCGTCGCCCTCTTTTAAGTCTTTTACATCTTTTATATCTTTAGAATATACGCCCATAGGGAATGTTACTGTTGAAAATACTTCAGCTAATTTCATATTGCGTTCAGCTTTAAATACATCTAAATACGATTTCGTTTGGTAGCTATTTACATCAAGGCTTTTTTCATCTAAAGATACGTTTGGCGCGACATAATCATTAAATACTTTTATATCAATTTCGAGACCATCTTTTGCTGCAACTTCTTTTACCTTTTCAAAAATTTGTTCATGTGGTCCACCTGTTACACCGACAGTAATCTTTTTCTCGTCTAATGCTTTTACCTCTTTATCTGAACTCACGCTACATGCGCCTAATAATAATACTGCTCCGCTTACAATGCTTAATAATACCTTTTTCATCTATAAATCCCCCTTCATATACGTTCCAAAATAAAAAGCACCTCCCAAAAATAAGAGAGGTGCCGAATAGACGAAATAGATTCCTCTCTTATCTTCCAAAACGAAAACTCGTTTTGCAGGAATTAGCACCTTAGCTTATACGTCATAAGCTCGGTTGCCGGGCATCATCGGGCCAGTCCCTCCGCCACTCTTGATAAGAGTATGTGTATGTAGTTTTGAATATGGTACTAATAGTAAATCGTACAAAAAGAATTGTCAATGATATTTTCGGAATATATTTTATTTTAAGATAATCGAAACATTCCCCTTTTTATGCCCTTTTTCTACATATATATGAGCTTCAGCAATTTCTTCTAATCGGTAAGTTCTATCAATAACAGGTTTTAGCTTTTCTGTTTCAGCTAGTTGTTTTAGTAGGTTCATATCTTCTTTACTGACCTTTGCCATCATTCCGTTCACAGATACATATTTTCCATTAGGCATTAATGCATCTGTACATAGAGACTTTTTATATTTTCCAACTGCATCAAATATAATATCGTAGTGCTCGCCCTGCTTAGTAAAATCTTCTTTCATATAATCAATTACGTTGTCTGCCCCTAAAGCTGTTACTAATTCGAAATTCGAACTACTACAAATGGCTGTGACAGTCGCCCCGAAGTATTTAGCAAGTTGTATGGCAGCTGTCCCTACTGACCCAGAGGCGCCGTATATAAGTACTCTTTGCCCTTTTTTTATCTGTCCTTTTTTAAGGAAGTGCAATGCTGAAGTTCCGCCAAAAGGAATAACAGCAGCTTCTTCATATGTCACATTGGTAGGTTTTAATGCTATTAATCCACTTTCATGCACGCATGTGTATTCCGCATAACCACCAAGGTTTAGTTCTGTTAATGCAAAAACTTGATCTCCTTTTTTAAATTGTGTTACATCTGTTCCAATGTCTTCGATTTCACCGGATAACTCTACGCCAAGTATAGGTTTTCTCGGTTTTCTGAAACCTAATATGATCCGCATAGGAATCCAAAATAAGAGGGGGCTATTAAAGCCACGTATTCTACAATCTCCAGTCGATACACTTGTTGCGTGAATTTTAACTAATACTTCATTTTTTTTAGGTGTAGGCTTTTCTATATTTTGAAGCTGGAGAACATTAGGTGGTCCGTACTTTGTACAAATAATCGCTTTCATAATGACCTCCTGAAATGAGTTGTTATTATTTACATCATATTTAAACTTTTTCTCAAACATGTTGTTATATAGGAAATAAATTTAAAGATAAATATTACGAATTATATAGATTTAATAGGAAAAGAGATGATATTATTTTGGGGAAGGAGGGGACGTTATGAAAAAACTTATTTTAATTTCAAGTTTAGTACTTGCAGTCGGTCTAGGAGTAGGGTGTAGTAATGAGAAAACAAAAAAGACTGATGAACCGAAAAAAGAAGCTGTGCAGAAAGAAAAGGAATTAATAGCGAAGGATGTTTTCAATAAAGCGAATGAAGCTTTTAAAAACGAAGAAAATGTAACGATGACATATGATGTGGGAATAAAGGCTGAAGGAACAGAGATGAATGTAATAAAGGCTAAAATGCAACTAGAGCCGAAGAAAAAAAATTCTCGTTCTGAAATGAATGTTTCTGGTACAGAGGTTGTTGTTTATGATGTGGGTGGCAAAATTGCTGGTCAGTTGAAAAATCCTAATACAGGTGAAGTTATGTCTGTACCAGAGGAACAATTAAATGCTAACGGAATGAACGCGACTCAAGGAATGGTAGATAATTTAGAGATTCCATCGGAAATTTTAAATAAAGTGAAGATGGAGAAAAGTGGAGATAATTATAAGCTGAAGTTTGCATTAAAAGGGCAAGAGACAGAGAGTATGCTAGCTAGTATGGATGAAAAGCAGAAAAAAATGCTACAAGGCCAAAATGCAAAGATAGAAGAAATAGATGGGGAATATATTATTACAAAAGATTTTAAATATGAATCAGCAAAGATAGATATGGTTATGAGTAGCAATGGTGAGGATAAAGCGCACATTATTACGGATGCAAAGTTTACATCGTATGATAAATTTGATCCAATACAATTGCCAGCAGCAAAGTAATCACTGTCAAGAGAGGTACCTGAAAGAAAGGGTATCTCTTTTTGTTGCTAATAAGGAGAGTGTCCTTTGAAAAAAAGAAAGATAGCAGTGGTCATTGTCGCATATACGGTTTTGCTTGCAACGTCTGTACATACGTATAAAAAACAAATTGATCATCCTATTATGAGTGATGTAGGTAAATTGCTTCCGACAAAAATAAAACGTGTTGAAAGTGCTACGGAAGAGCACTCGTTAATAAAATTAGTGCGAGATGCAAAAGTTTCAGGAGAGAAAATTTCCATCGCAGGCATGCAACATAGCCAAGGAGGACAGACATATTATCCGAATGGCACGATGCTCGATATGAAAGGATATAATAAAATATTAGAATTTGATCCAGAGAAGAAGCGGATTACAGTTCAAAGTGGTGTCACCTGGAATGATATTCAGAAGAAAATAAATCCTTATGGCCTTGCGGTACAGGTCATGCAGTCTCAAAATATTTTTACTGTTGGCGGTTCATTAAGTGTAAATGTACACGGGCGTGATATTCGTCATGAGGCACTGATTGATACAGTAGATTCATTTAGATTGTTAATGGCAGATGGCACGGTACGTAATGTAAGTAGAGAAGAAAATGCAGAGTTATTTCCATATGTCATTGGGGGTTACGGTTTATTTGGAGTTATTTTAGATGTGACGCTGAAGTTAACAGATGATGAATTATATGAAATGCACACGAGAATGATAGATTATAAAGAATACGCATCTTATTTCAAAGAGAAAGTGAAAAGAGATGAGAATGTTCGTATGCACTTAGCGCGTATTTCTGTTGCTCCAAATTCATTTTTAAAAGAGATGTATGTGACAGATTATACTTTGGCACAAAATCAAAATATGAGAGAAGAGTACAGTGAATTAAAGGAAGAAAATATTATAGCTGCACCGAAATTTTTACTTGGGTTATCACGTTATAGTGATTGGGGAAAGAATACATTTTGGGATATACAAAGAGGTTATTTTGAACGTACAGATGGAAAGTATGAGACGCGTAATAATGTTATGAGATCAGATAGTGCTTTTATGGAATATGAAAATCCAAATAGGACCGAAGTGTTACAAGAATACTTTGTACCTATAGATGCTTTCACAGAGTATATAGATGATTTACGTAACGTATTAAATGAAGATGAGTTTAATTTACTCAACATTACGATTCGTTACGTGGAAAAGAATGAAAATGCAGTTTTGTCCTATGCGAAAGATGATATGTTTGCGCTGGTTCTTTTGATTAACCAGGGACGCTCAGAGAGTGAGATAAAGAAAACAGAGGATGTCATTCGAAAGATGATTGATGTTACTTTAAAGCATAATGGTAGTTACTATTTGCCGTATTATTCTTATCCAACGAAAGAGCAGTTAAAGAGGGCATATCCTCGCATTGAAGAATTTCTCAAGAAAAAGAAGGAAATAGATTCAGAAGAGAGATTTGTGAATTTATTTTATAGGGAGTATACGAAATGACATATAGAAGATTTGTGGCTTCGCAAAGTATCATCATGATGGCAGGAAGTATGGTATTTCCTTTTTATATATTATTGCTTCGAAACGTTGGAAATAGCTTCTCGCAATTTGGCTGGGCGTATGGCTTATTTGCTTTAACATCAGCACTTGTATATCCACTAGTGGGAAAGGTATCTGATCAAGTAGGGGATAAAAAATTATTAATCATATACGCTTGGTCCATGGCAATCTTAATGCTTTGCTTTCCAATTGCCACGGAAGTTTGGCATGTGTATATTCTTCAAATTGTAATGGGCGTTTTAGGTGCTGTGCAGCGTAATACTGAGAAGACTTCGTTAGCACGAAAGGTTGCGCAGGAAAAGGCTGGTTATGAGATTGGAAAATACCATGTGTGGACATCCATTGGCGGAGCAGTAGCGGTTATTGCCACGGGATATTTAGTAGATTTCTTTACGATTGGTACAATTTTTTATATTGCATCTATTCTATATGTAGTGAGCGGGATTGTATTAAGTAGTAAAAAAATATAACTATTCCTATTTTCACCTTAATAACCTTTATTTGTTATACTAAAAGGGAATACAAAAGAAAAGGGGACAGTGCCTTTGATGAAATTTGTAGTTTTAGCTATTCTTACTTTGTTTTTGATTCCATGGACAAGAAGTAGTAGTAAGCTTCGAGCAGTGGATAAGAAGGGAGATAAGAAGGTTGTAAAGGGTAAGAAATCATCTATTTTAGTTATTCCTGTTTTATTTTGGATAGGTATTGCAATCTATGAATACTTTTGGCTAATTGATGATCGAGTAGATTCGATTCTTACTCATTATTCTGTTGCAGTAGCAATTTTAATTGGGCTTGTTTTATTTTCACAAGATCAAATAGGGAAATTAGAAGGTACATTAAAAGGACTTCTAATGTTTATTTTACTCGCAAGTTACGGCTACTTTGGTTATTTGCACGATATAGTAATCTCGCAAAAGAAATATGATTCTGTTGTTAAGGTAGAGAAAGATATTTCAGAGCCATTTACTGAAAATGACCAGCCGTTTACAGTGCCGCCAAAGACAGCGGAGAATAAGATGAAAAAAGTATTTGGTGATATTCCAAAAGTAGCTTATTTTGAGCTAGGAGAATTAACGCCACAAATGGTAAACGGCGAGGCTTTATATGTAGCGCCGATTGAAGTTTCAGGATTTTTTAAAGCGCGTAAAGCTGAGACAATTCCAGGGTATGTAACGATGTCAGGTACGAATCCTGATGCGGAAGCGAAACTGCACCTCGGTTATAAAATGAAATATGTGCCAAGCATGTTTTTTGGTAATAATTTAGAGCGTGTGGTAAGGCAAGCAGAACCAAATTTAATCTTTAAAGGAAAACCTAAATTTGAGGTTGATGATAAAGGAAAACCATATTATACAATGACGTATGGTGAATTTATTTCAGGAAGATCTGGATTTGAGGTAGAAGGTGTTGTCGTAGTAGATGCACAAACAGGTGAAGTGAAAAGATATGATAAAGGAAAGGCACCTAAATTTGTTGATGGTGTATTAAATCATGAGACTGCATCTACGTTAAATACATACTTTGGCAAATATATTCACGGATTTTGGAATACGAAATTCTCGCAAACAGATATGAAAATTCCGACTGAGTGGGGAACGAAAGAAGGCGTGACCCCGATCTTTGGTAAAGATGGAACATTGTATTATTTTACAGACTTTACTTCTCCAAAAGAAGGAGTAGATTCAGCTCTAGGCTATTCATTAGTAGATGCACGCACAGGCAAGCTATATTACTATAATGGAAAAGAAGTAAAGGGAATTATGGATGGTTCAGCAGCTACAGAAGTAGTAGATAATTCCTTTAAGAGAGAGAAATGGCATGGGACAATGCCTGTCATTTATAACGTATACGGCAAACCAGCTTGGATTATTCCGGTTGTTGATGACGGAGGCCTAGTACGTGCGCATACAGTTGTATATGCTGCTAATGCAAAAATATTTGCGACAGGTTCTTCGCAGAAAGAAGCGCTTGAGAATTATAAAAACGTAATGAGCGGTAATGGTGATGCATTTAGACCAACCTCAACAGGAAAAGAAGCGCAAAAAGAAGGTATTGTACAACGTGTATATAAAGAAAAATCAGGTGAAAATACAATCGTGTACGTACTTTTAGAGAATGAACAAAAGGTATTTATGATACCAGTGAAGAAATTCCCATATGCTATGTTTACAGAAGTAGGAGATCCAATTCAAATTACATATTTAGATACGGGAGAGACGATGGCCTCGGTATCTAAATTTACGAATAGCAATGTGAAAAAATAAAGCGGTAGAATTTCTATCGCTTTTTTTACATTATGAAAGAGGAAAATGCACTGTACTTGACGTATGTTTATGATGTAACTATAATTGTTACGATTCAGTGTGTATAGGAAAGGGTGAATTGAAAAAGTGAATGAAGTTAATCACGAAATATATAAACCTGTAAAGGCAAACAGGTTGTGGATGATTCTTGTATTAGGGACACTTACGGCGATTGGGCCATTATCTATTGATATGTATTTGCCTTCATTACCGAAGTTAACGGATGACTTGCAAACAGGTGCATCGCTAGCGCAGCTTACATTAACAGCTTGTTTGCTTGGGTTGTCAGTAGGGCAATTATTTGTTGGCTCAATTAGTGATATTTACGGAAGACGCAAACCACTTATTATTGCTCTTATTATTTATGTTGCTTCTTCTTTACTTTGTGCTGTTGCGCCATCTATTTGGACATTAGTATTATTGCGCTTCCTACAAGGAGCTTCAGGATCAGCCGGGATTGTTATATCACGTGCGATGGTAAGAGATATGTACTCAGGTTCTGAAATGACGAAGTTTTTCTCACTGCTTATGTTAGTAAACGGAGCAGCACCTATTTTGGCACCGATTATTGGGGGTCAATTGTTACAGTTTACAACGTGGCGCGGTGTTTTCATCGTTCTTGGAGCAATTAGCGTATTCATGTTAATCTCAGCTACTTTTGTATTGCGTGAAACATTACCTCCTGAAGAAAGAGAAACGGGTGGTTTGTCAGGGACTTTGGCGACGTACGGAAAATTGTTAAAGGACCGTCTGTTTATGGGATATGCATTGTCACAAGGATTAGTAACAGCGGCAATGTTTGCATACATTTCGGGCTCACCATTTGTGTTGCAGAACATATACGGAGCATCACCACAGCAATTTAGTTTATTCTTTGCGATTAATGGCATCGGTATTATTATTGCTAGTCAGGTAACGGGTCGTTTAGCGGGGAAAGTGAATGAGAAGACATTATTTGTTGCGGGTATTATTATCGCAGCTGTTGGTGGCCTATCTTTACTACTGACAATCGTACTAGGAATAGGTTTAATTGGTGTTTTATGTTCGTTATTCCTTGTCGTATCAAGTGTCGGGGTTGTATCAACAACTGGGTTTTCATTAGCGATGAGAAATCAGAAACAAGCTGCAGGAACAGCATCAGCTTTATTAGGTTTATTACAGTTTATTTCAGGAGCTCTTGTTGCTCCGCTAGTAGGTATCGGTGGAAGTAATACAGCATTACCGATGGGTATTGTTATTGCGCTTTGTGAAGTAGGAGCAGTGTTATGTTATCTATTTATGGCCAGAAGAAGTGAGAAGCAGTTTGAACTGCAGCAAAAACAAAATCTAGAGGCTTAACAAAAAAGAACTGATTCAAAGGGAATATTTGAATCAGTTCTTTTTTCATTTCTTTGAAATACCTCATACAGTTTTGTAAGGTGATGTAGTAAAGCATTGCAAAAGTTATTTGTATAAAGTGACGATACTGTGACAAACATGTTGGTATATATATTACGGTGTCGTCTTAAGTGTAAAAAGTAGGATGTTCTCGGTATAATAACAAGTGGAGATAAAAGAAACTATAATGAGTAATAGTTGTAGATAAAAGGAGAAGAAGAGATGAAGAAGGTTTTGGGTATTGCCGTAATGGGAGGAATGCTCCTTCTAGCAGGATGTAATGGAAATAAAGATACGAAAGAACCGAAAGAAAAGGTAGAGCAATCTACAGAACAAACAGAAGAGATGAAAGAATACCGTGCAGTACATGAAAAATACGATATGAAAATGAATAAAGAAATTAATAAAGCACTGCAGTTATTTGAAGTAGCAAAAGAAAAGGGCGGTAAGGAAATAACGACTGCTACATATAAAGAAGATGTGCAAAAGGTAACAACGAGCATGTTAGAAGATATTGATCATATACGTAAAGAAATTCGTGTTCCGAAGTCGAAAGAGCAAGAACATGAAGTATATGTTGGTTTCTTGAATGAATCGGAGCAAGCAATGAAAAAATTACAGAAGTTAGCTAAAGAAGAAGATTCATCGTTGATTCGTGATATAGAAATTAATTTTGCAACAGCATCGACATACTATAAACGTTTTCAAGCAGAAACGAAAAAATAACCTTGCCTGTGCAAGGTTATTTTTTCTTATTACCATCTCCGTCTTCATCCTCGGATACTAATACCTTCTGCTCTTCGTGAAATTCGGAAATAGTTTGCCCGGTAATATTATCGAAAGGAGTATAAAAAAAAGTAATACGTTTCTTTTTAATAAAGAGTTTATAGAAGCCGATGATGACAAGTATAATGATTGTTAAGGGTAATCCTATAGTAGCAAGAAGTAAGGGGTCCATCTTATAACTCCTTTAACATCATTTCTTTTTATTATAAGCTGAAAAATGTAATTTCGATAAATGGATTAAAAACTGATTTTTCTAAATATACCCAATTTGATTGACTTTTCATTTTTTCAGAATTATAATTCGAAATATACAATTTGAACCAAATAATAATATAGCAATTTACTTATCCAGAGAGGTAGAGGGACTGGCCCTATGACACCTCAGCAGCGGGTTCTGTAGTAGGAACACCGTGCTAATTCCAGCAAGCAAGTCTTGAAAGATAAGTGATGGGCCTTTGTTTATTAAGCCTTGATCTTATTTTTTAAGATCAAGGCTTTTTGTATTCTAAAAAGAGAAAAGGGAGTAATGGAAAAAGTACGTTCATAAAACTAAGTAAATATATGTGTTTAGGGGGTTATTGAAGTGTATGTAATTAAAAAATTATCAGTTATGGTGTTCACGCTATGGGTTATTACGACGGTGACATTTCTAATTATGCATATTATTCCGGGGGATCCATTTTCATCAGATGCAAAAATCTTTCCTGAAGAAGTGATCCAAAACATGAGAGCGAAGTATCACCTTGATGAACCGTTGTGGAATCAATATGTGGCTTATTTAGACGGTGTAGTTCATTTTGATTTTGGTGAATCTGTTCAATCAACCGGGCAAGGTGTATCAGAAATTATAACAACTGGCTTTGGTCCATCAGCAATTATTGGTCTACAAGCACTTGTTATTTCGTTGTTAGTCGGAATTGCTGCAGGTACATTTGCTGCTCTATATCATGGGAAAGTAATTGACTATAGTGTGAGTTTGCTCGCAATTCTAGGTATTTCTATTCCAAGTTTTATTTTAGCACCACTATTTATACAAGTATTCGCTATTCAATTCGAGCTTTTACCAGTAGCTTCTTGGGGAACATTCGAACATACAGTATTGCCATCCTTTGCGTTAGCGTTAGGGCCAATCGCAGTGATTACAAGGTTTGTTCGTTCTAATATGATCGAAGTACTGCAGAGTGATTATATTAAGTTAGCAAGAGCAAAAGGCATACCAATTAAGAAGATTATTATAAGACACGCTCTTCGAAATGCGATTGTTCCAGTACTTACATTTGTTGGACCGTTAATGGCTGGACTCTTAACGGGGACTTTCGTTATTGAAAAAATCTTTTCAATTCCTGGCCTAGGAAAATATTTTGTAGATAGTATTTTTAACCGAGACTATCCGGTGATTATGGGAACAACAATTTTCTATAGTGCATTATTAATTACTTGTATTTTCATTACAGATATTATTCACCGTATTGTTGATCCACGTATTCGTTCTATTACGTAAGGAGGGGGATGTTTAGATGGGGGCTTATGAAATTAATGACCAGTTATTAACAAATGAAGAGAAAAAAGAATTAACGATAAATAAAAATCAGCAAACGATTAGCAGAAAGAAAGAAGTGTTTCGTAAGTTTATATCGAATCCAATCGCAGTTTTAGGAACAGTGACGTTATTGCTAATTATTGTTTTCTCGCTTATTGGCGAAAGTTTAACTTCATTTACTGCGAGTGAACAAGTAAAAGAGGCAACAAATTTACCGCCGAGTAGTGAACATTGGTTTGGAACAGATGATCTAGGGAGAGATATTTGGGCACGTACTTGGGCTGGTGGGAAGATTTCACTAACAGTTGGATTAGTAGCAGCTGCCCTCGATATAGGGCTCGGTGTACTGATTGGTGGATTTAGTGGATATGTGAGAGGGCGTAATCGCCTTGGAACGTTAATTGATGAGTGGATTATAAGAGGAATTGAAGTATTATACGGCATCCCATATTTATTAATTGTTATTTTACTATTAATTGTTATGAAACCAGGTCTTTTCACCATTATTATCGCCCTTGCATTAACGGGATGGATTGGAATGGCTCGTCTCATTCGAGCACAAGTATTGTCTTTAAAACAACGAGAGTTTGTTATTGCAGCAGAGCGATTAGGTACATCACATATGAAAATTATATATGGGCATTTAATTCCGAATTTAACAGGGATTATTATCGTCAATTTATCATTTACAATTCCAGCAGCTATTTTTTCAGAATCATTTTTAAGCTTTATAGGACTTGGGGTACAATCACCAGCGGCAAGTTGGGGGACGATGACGAATGATGCACTCGGGACATTATTGAGCGGAGAATGGTGGCAGCTATTTTTCCCAGCAATCATGATTGCACTCATTATGTTCGCATTTAATGCAATTGGTGATGGTTTGCAAGATGCAATTGATCCAAAAATCGTCAAACGGAATCGAAAGGAGAAAAAACATGGGACAAATCTTATCTTTAGAAAACGTAACGTTAGCCGTTGAAAAAGAGAATAGTAAGCAAGCAATTGTGAAACATGTTTCCTTTTCTATTAACGAAGGTGAAATAGTTGCACTTGTAGGAGAAAGTGGTTCAGGAAAAAGTGTTACAGCACAATCCATTATCGGCTTGAATCAAGAATTAATTCATATCGATGATGGAAATGTATCTTTCCAATCAAAGGAATTAACGAATTTACAAGAATCAGAATGGAATCAAATTCGCGGAAAAGATATTTCCTTTATATTTCAAGATCCGCTTTCATCTTTAAACCCAACGATGAAGGTAGGCAAACAAATTACAGAAGTAATTTTGCAACATGGGAAAAAGTCGAAAAGAGAGGCAAAGGGAATTGCGATTAACTTGTTAACAGATTTAGGGATACATGAAGCAGAGAAACGCTTTGAACAGTACCCACATCAATTAAGCGGGGGGATGAGGCAGCGTATTTGTTTAGCAATTGCGTTTGCTTGTCATCCAAAGCTTGTAATTGCAGACGAGCCGACAACAGCGTTAGATGTAACGATTCAGAAACAAATTATGGGGCTATTAAAAGAAAGAAAAGAAAAACAAAATACGAGTATTTTATTAATTACACATGATTTGGCACTTGTACGTGAGGTAGCTGATCGAGTAGTTGTTATGTACGGGGGACGTGTTGTTGAAAAAGGAACGATACAGGAGGTAATAGGTTCTCCTAAACATCCATATACGAAAAGCTTATTACAAGCAATTCCGAATATGGATGTTTCCGAAAAGGTATTACGTGCTATAGAAGGAACGACACCTTCCATTGAAACATTAAATAGCTTTGGTTGTCCTTTTGTAAATCGTTGTCCAGTAGCCATAAAAGAATGTATTCATCGTTTCCCAGAGAGAACAACGTATTCTAAGGAGCATAGTTCACATTGCTGGCAGCATGTTCTGGAGCATAATAAAGCGAAATCAAAAGAGAAGGTGAATGCCTCATGACGACAGATTTAATTACTGTAAAGCAAGTAACGAAAACATATGGAAGTAAAAGTAAAGAAATCACAGCGTTAAAAGATATATCACTTTCTATCCCGAAAGGAACAACACTTGGCATTATTGGTGAAAGTGGTTCAGGAAAAACAACACTTGGAAAGCTCATAGCAGGGATTGAGAGTCCAACGTTTGGTGAAATTGATTATAACGGTCAAGTTGTTCACATGCTGAAGTCAGCTCATAAGCGAGATTTTTTACAGAAAGTACAGTTCATTTTTCAAGATTCTACAGCTGCATTAAATCCGCGCTGGAAAATACGCGATAGCGTAACGGAGGGTTATATTTCATTCGGTTTAGGTGATAAAGGATTGAAGGATAAAGTAGCGGGTGATGCCCTGGAGCGTGTTGGATTAGATAGAAGATATATTGATCGATATCCGCATGAATTTAGCGGAGGACAACGTCAACGTATCGCTATTGCAAGAGCGTTATTGTGTGAGCCAGAAGTATTGATTCTTGATGAACCAATTTCAGCATTAGACGTTTCATTGCAAATTCAAATTGTACATCTGCTGCAAAAAATCCAAAAAGAACAAGGTTATACATATTTATTCATCGCTCACGATTTACCGATGGTTCACTATTTATGTGAAAAAGTAGCTGTCTTATACAAAGGAGAACTTGTTGAATTTGGAAATACGGACGAGGTATTCCGTAATCCACAACATTCTTATACAAAAACATTATTAGCATCAACACCAAAAATTTCAGGTTAAAGGAGAATGTAGGATGAAGAAGTTTTTACTGTTTGTCATTATGACTGTTTTAGCAATTACTTCTGTTGCTTGCGGTAAGAAAGAAACGCCAAAGGCGAGTGCTGGTAAGGGAGAAGGCGATCGATTAGTAACGAATATTAGTAGTGATCCATATACACTTGATTCTGCTATTGCAACAGATAGCACGTCAGGTTATATAATTGGGCAGTTGTTTTCAAGTTTATATACGCAAGATAGTGATGGGAAATATCAAAATGAATTAGCGGAGAAAGAAGAAGTAAATGCTGATGGAACTGAATATACAATTCATTTGAAGAAAGATATTAAATGGTCAGATGGTTCGCCTATTACAGCAAATGATTTTGAATTTGCATGGAAGCGATTATTAAATCCAAAAACGGGTTCTATGAATGCGACAGAAATGTATTTTATTAAAGGGGCAGAGGCGTATAATACTGGGAAAGGTGAAGAGGGGCAAGTTGGTATTCAAGTTGTTGATCCTCAAACATTAAAGGTAACCCTTGAACACCCAGTTGCTTCTATTAAACAAAAACTAGCAAGCTCACTATTTATTCCATTAGCTAAAAAGTCGATTGATGATAATAATAAATTAAAAACAGATCCAAAAGAGTTAATTACGAATGGGCCATTCACGTTAAAAGAGTGGAAGCATAACCAGGCTATTACAGTACAAAAAAATAAAGAATTCTATGATAAAAAGGTAACTCTAAAAGAAATTGAGTTTCGTATTATTCCAGACTCTAAAACAGCGTATCAATTATTTAAATCCAAAGAATTAGATTTACTAAGTGGTTTACCACAAGAGATGATCGAAAAAGAAAAAGGAAATAAAGAATATAAGCGTGTTGCAGGTTTCTCTTCGTATATTTATTCGTTTAACGTAGAAAAAGAGCCGTTTACAAATGCGAAGGTACGTAAAGCATTTTCATTAGCGGTTGATCGTAAATTTATCGTTGAAAAATTGTATAAAAATAATGCGCAAGAAGCATATGCATTCGTTCCAGAAGGAGCAAAAACACAAAGCGGCCGTGATTTCCGTAAAGAAAAAGGTGATTACGTTAAATTTGATCCAGCAGAAGCGAAAAAGTTATTAGAAGAAGGCATGAAAGAACAAGGCTGGTCTACATTACCTGAAGTAACATTAAAATTTACTACAGATACACAACATAAAAAAGTAGCAGAAGCAATGCAAGAAATGTTTAAGAAAAATCTTGGCGTAGATATTAAATTAGAAAATAAAGAGTGGAAGAGTTACATCGACACATACAAGCAAAGTGATTTCCAATTAGCTTATATGGGATGGGGCGGCTCTTTATTAGATCCAATTACTAAACTAGATTTATATGCAGGTGATGGTCCGAATAACTATGCAAAATGGCATAATAAAGAATTTGACGCTTTAATAAAAGAAGCAAAAGTTGAACAAAACGAGGATAAGCGCTTTGAATTATTACATAAAGCGGAAGATATTATGTTTACAGATTCACCATTAATCCCAATTATTTTCCCAAGTTCCTCATATTTACAAAAATCATCAGTATCCGGTGTCCAATTCATTATTGGTTCTAGTCCAGAATTAAGATACGCAAAAATTAAAAAATAAAGAAGTAGGCAACCGCCTACTTCTTTATTTTATTTCTCTTTTGTATTCTTTTTTCGTTCCATCAGAGAAGACAACTTCTAAATCAAATTTTTGATAGTCTTTATCAAGTTTGAACACATTCACTACTTGATCGATTACTTCTTGGTCAGCAGTATTTTTATCAAATTTTAATTCTTGTAAGAGTGGGCTTAATTTTGTGATAGCCTCGTCTCCTGTTAATTTTACATCTGCTTTATGATCTTCAATTTTTGCTTCCATTTTCTTATCAGCTGCTACATTTTTATAGTCTGCTTCGTAGTCTTTCTTTGTATCTTGGTAGTCTGCCTTTAAATCGAATTCATTGAAGTTTAGTTTTAAATCTGCAGGAGCCTCATTTTTTGCTTCTTCAGTCGTCTTTTTATTAGAAGTTGTGTCTTCTTTTGCAGGAGCTTTACATCCTGTTAATGCAGGTACTAGCATAAGAGCTAATAAAACTGATAGTAGAATTCTCATTATAAATTCCTCCTTATGTAAATTCGTTCTATACAAGTTTTTCCCAAAAACATGTAATTATGTATGTGTTGAAAATAAATTATTATTCTGTAGTTGCAAGGGCTAATCCGCAATTTAAATCAAAAAAGATTTGTATGTATATGGTAAATTGAAGTTGTGAGGAGGGGCTAAAATGCATGAAGAATATAAAGAGATAATAAAAAAATCAATTGAATATATAGAGAATCACTTACATGAGGAGCTTACAACAGAAAGAGTGGCATCTCACAGTGCAGTATCGATGTACCATTTTCATCGCATCTTTCAAAGATATGTTGGGATGAGTGTAACAGATTATATTCGAAAGAGAAGGTTAACTCATGCTGCGCAAGTTTTAGTGTCAACGGAGAGAGCTGTTATTGATATTGCAGTGCAATACGGTTTTTCCTCACAAGAGGCATTTACGAGAGCTTTTAAAAGAATGTTTCAATTGCCACCAAAGAAATATCGAAAGTACTTTCAGTCATTTTATATAGAAAGAGAGGGTGTTTCAATGCAAAAAGGTATACCGAAAGGATGGATCTTAAGTGGAAGTCATCCTGCTGAATATGAGATGGGTTTAGATTATGAAGTTGTCCATCAGGGGAAAGTATCTGCATACATAAAAGCAAAAGAGAATGTTACGCACGGAGGATTTTCAACATTAATGCAAATGTTCCGAGCGGATAAATATGTAGGAAAGAGATTACGTTTTACAGCATTTATTAAGAGTGAAAATGTAAGAGATTGGGCAGGATTGTGGATGCGAGTAGATGGAAAAGATACAGAACCGCTCGCTATGGATAATATGCAAAATCGCCCCATTAAAAATACGAATAACTGGCAATCGTACTCGGTTGTATTAGATATAAAAGAAGAAGCACTTGGTATTGCATTTGGTGTTTTATTATCAGGAGAAGGTTGTGTGTGGCTAGATAGTATTCGATTTGATGAAGTAGATGAAAAAATTCCTTCAACAGATTTGGCAGAGAACTTTTATGAAACACTTTTAGAAGAGCCGGTGAATCTACAATTTGAAGAAGTAGAAAAATAAAAAACAAGGAGAAAAGATATGCTCAAATATGTAAAACTAATAAGTATTAGTTTAGTAATATCGTCTTGTATTATGGGAGTTAATTATTTAGTTAGCTATCTTTGGTCAGGGCATATACCTTCTTTGACGTGGAGAACATATTTGATGTTTGTGTTTATATGTATGATGAGTTTTGGTTCAATGCAAAAAGAAGGAAAAGAGGATTATTGACAATAGTCTTCTTCGCCTTTCTTTCATTAACACAAATGGTTGTAACTGTTTTTGGAGATGCAGGTATGATTTTCAATATCATCTCACTATCGTTACAACTTGTAAGTTTGGGTGTAATTGTACCACATGAAATGCTTTCTAAAGCATACCAAACAACCAGTGAATTATTTCCTGCAATATATGCAGGAAATGGCTATTATACAATAATATTTGGAGGAGTTAGTTTAGAAAGAAATATTATTTCATTATTAGTTATTGTATTGGTTATTGTATTGGTTATACAATTAGTAGCAGGTATGATTTTAGCTATAAAAGGAATGGCAAAGGGAAGAGGGAGCTCTGTAGTTAAAGTTGTATAAAAGTAAAAAGGTATCCTTCATGGGATACCTTTTACTTTTGTTACTTTGCAACTTCTGTCCACTTGTAGTTAAACTCACCACCGAAGTCAGTTGTTACAAGTCCTTTAATGAAAGAGCGTTGTAAGTAAGAACGACCTTGTTGGTATAAAGGAGCGACAGCGCCGTCTTGTAATAGAATTTTTTCAGCTTGCTTCATTGCTTCAAAGCGTGCTTTTTCATCGCCAGCTAAATCTGTTTTCACTTTATGAATTAGCTCATCGTACTCTTTGTTAGAGTATTTATCGAAGTTATAAGCACTATCTGTTGTAAATAAATCTAAGAATGTAATTGGATCAGCGAAGTCAGGGCCCCAGCCGTCAATGCCAATTTCATAGTCACCACTTAATAGTAGTTTTAGCTGTTGTTTACGTGGTTGTGGTTTTAAGTTCACTGTTAATCCGTCTAAGTTCTTTTCTAATTCACCTTTTAAATATTCACCAGTCTTTTTAGCTAAAGCATTGTCACTTGTTAATAGTTCGATTGTTACTTTGTCAGTACCAAGTTCTTGTTTTGCTTTTTTCCAGTTTTCTTTCGCTGTTTTCACATCATCCTTGACTAGATTTCCATTTTCTTTACGGAAGTCGTTGCCTTCTGGGCTCTTTGCGAATTTCGCAGGAACCATTCCTTCAGCTGGAACAGCGCCGTTATTTAAGATTGTTTCTACGTAAGCTTTTTTATTCATTGCGCCGTTAATAGCAAGGCGTGCATGTTGATTTTTTAATGTTTCATTTTTTTGATTTAATCGTAAGAATTGAATGCCGACTTCAGCGCGTTCCTTGAAGTTTGGATCGCTCTTATATTTATCAACAAACTCTGCAGTTAAAGCAACACGATCAATTTGTCCTGAATCATATAAGTTCACTTCTGTAGACTTATCTTTAACGACATTGAAGTTGATTTCTTCTAATTTTACCGTTTTAGCATCCCAATAGTTAAGGTTTTTCTTCAATTGGAAGCTTTGTTCATGTTTCCAGTTCTCTAATGTGAAAGCACCGTTGTAAATTAAATGATTTGTTTCCAAACCATATTTATCACCTTGAGATTTTAAGTACTCTTCATTAATTGGTAAGAATGTTGAGAATGTCGTTAAGCTTAAGAAGTAGGGAACAGGACGGTCTAGTTGTACTTCTAACGTTTTGTCATCAACAGCTTTGACCCCTAGTTGATCAATTGGCAATTGTTTTTGGTTTATTTGTTTCGCATTCTTTATATCGAAGAATAAGAATGCGTATTCAGCTGCTGTATCAGGATTTACGGCACGTTGCCAAGCGAAGGCAAAGTCCTTTGCTGTAACAGGAGTACCGTTTGACCATTTTGAATCACGCAGATGGAATGTATATTTTGTTTTATCGGGACTAATGTCAATCGACTCAGCGACACCAGGAACCGGTTTATTATCTTCTCCCATTGCATATAACCCTTCAAAAACATTGCGCATTACGTTCATGGATTCCCCATCCGTTGCTTTTGCAACATCCATTGTTGGAATTTCTGAAGCGAATGATAAGTTAATTGCCTGTTTATCAGGTGCTTTATCGTTTGCTTTCGCTCCGCTTGCATTATCCTTATTTCCCCCGCAAGCAGTTAGTAATAGACTTGCCCCTAAAACAGATGCAACAACAGGTATAACTTTTTTCTTCATTGTTCGTTCCTCCCTAAATGTGTTGTTCGTAACGTCATAATGTCCATGTCTTGAAGTAGTTATAGAAGGAGATAAAACCTATTATAAATATTTGTTTATAGGTAATCAGGTGTTCTATATGTATATACATGTTGATCTATAATCTATCGTTATATGTTTCAACGTAGTAGACATTATATTTTGATGGTGAAATATTTCGTTTCTTTGATTATTTAGAATATTAACACTGGAAAGAACTATATGTCAATAATAAAAATAGATTGTTAATTTCTTAGAATAATATATTGAAAAAGCGGATTCTCATGTGTGAGAGAACCTATTTTTAATATATTTTGCTAAAAAAACAATTGGTGTGGGCTAATAATAAGTGGGGATGAAGAAACCCCCACTTATTAAAATTTCACTTTATTTTTCAATTTTTGCCCACTTGAAGTTTAATTGCCCTGCAAAGTCTACTTGCACAATTCCTTTCACATAAGAACGTTCTAAATAAGATTCGCCTTTTTGGTAAAGAGGAGCGATAACAGAGTCTTTAAATAATATTTTCTCGGATGCTAGTAATGCTTCCCAGCGAGCTTTTTCATCACCAGCTAAAGTTGTTTTCACTTTTGCTATTGTTTCATCGAATTCCTTATTAGAGTAATGATCTAAGTTATAAGGGTTATTCGTTGTAAATAGCTCAAGGAATGTAATTGGATCCGCAAAGTCAGGGCTCCAGCCATCAATTCCGATTTCGTAGTCACCTTTTAATAAAAGCGAAACTTGTTGCTTACGCGGTTGCGGTTTTATATTTACTGTTAATCCATCTAGATTCTTTTCTAGTTGCCCTTTTAAGAATTCACCAGTTTTCTTATCAAGGTCAGCATCACTCGTTAATAATTCTAATGTTATCTTTTCAGAACCAAGCTCTTGTTTAGCTTTTTTCCATAACTCTTGTGCAGATTTTGTATCAACTTTTGTTAAATCGCCATTTGCAGTACGGAAGTCTTTTCCTTCAGGTCCTTTTGCAAAGTTTTTTGGAACGAGACCAAATGTTGGTGTAGATCCATCATTTAATAACGTATTTACAAAGGATTTTCTATCAATTGTTTGATCAATTGCTTGGCGTGCAGAAACGTTTTGAAGCACTTTGTTTTGTTGATTCATACGTAAAAATTGTACGCCTACGTTTGGACGTTCTTTAAAGTTAGCATCCTTTTTATATTTATCGACGAAGTCAGATGTTAGTTTTATACGATCTAATTGTTTTGACTCGAATAAATTTACTTCTGTTGATTTTTCTTTTACGACGTTAAAATTGATTTCTTCTAGTTTGACAGTATCTTTATCCCAATAGGTAGGGTTTTTCTTGAATTTAAAGCTTTGTTCGTGCTTCCAATCGCTTAGTGTAAAAGCTCCGTTGTACAAGATTGTATTATCTTCTAAAGCGTACTTATCACCTTGTGCTTTAAAGAATTCCTCGTTAATTGGTAGAAATGTTGGGAACGCTGTTAAGCTAATAAAATACGGAACAGGACGCTCCAATTCTACCTCAAACGTATGGTCATCAACTGCTTTTACACCAAGTTGGTCGGCTGGAAGTTCTTTGTTGTTAATTTTTGTTGCGTTTTTAATATCAAAGAATAGAAATGCATATTCAGAGGCTGTTGCTGGATCTACGGCTCTTTGCCAAGCGAACACAAAATCTTTAGCTGTAACAGGAGTGCCGTTTGACCATTTTGAATCTCGCAAATGGAATGTGTATTTCGTTTTATCGCCACTTACTTCATGAGATTTTGCAACACCAGGAACAGGTTTGTTACCTTCACCAAGATTATACAAACCTTCAAATACGTTTCTCATTACTTGACCAGAATCAGTATCTGTAGCACGAGCCGTATCCATTGTTCGTATTTCAGTAGGTGAAGATAAGTTTAAAACCTGTTTACTAGGTGCCTCGTCTTTTGCATTTGCTCCGCTTGCTTCGTTTTTATAACTACCGCAACCAGTTAATAAAATACTTACTCCTACAACTGATGCAATACCGGGTACAAACTTCTTTTTCATTTGATTTTCCTCCTAAATAATTAAGTTTGGATGATGATGAGGGAAATGAAAAATAAAAAATCCCTCTTTTCATATTGAGAAAGAGGGATTTTTACGTACAAGTTATGCACCCGTATATAAACGAAGTCCCTCATTCTATCTTTCAAGCATAAAGCTTGCAGGAAGTGGCACAGTATTCAAAATGAACCTGTTGCCGAGGTTTCAAAGGGCCAGTCCCTCCACCTCTCTTGATACAATGAGTAAACGAATAAATTTTATTAATTTTTGTGTTTCTTTGATAATTCAAAATCTTACACCTTGAATAATGAAGTGTCAACTAAATGAAATATAGTTTAAATTTTCAGTTTTATTAAACGAAAAAACCACTGCATAGGGCAGTGGTTTTTCTACTAGAAGTTAAAGTTATCTGGATCTGGACCAACGCGACGATCTTCATTTAAAGCTTGAATTGCTTTCATATCATCAGCACTTAATTCAAAGTCGAAGATGTTTGCATTTTCAATAATGCGATGTTCTTTAATTGATTTGGGAATTGTTACAACTTCGTTTTGTAAATCCCAGCGTAAAATAATTTGCGCAGTTGATTTATTATATTTTGTCGCAATTTCTTGTAACGTTGGATTATCTAGTAGTTGTCCTTGCATTAATGGTGACCAAGCTTCAAGCTGAATATTATGTTCTTTACAGAATGCATGTAACTCTTCTTGTGCTAAACGTGGGTGGTATTCCACTTGGTTGACCATTGGCTTAATTTCAGCAATTTCAAATACGTCTTGTAAGTGGTGAATGTGGAAATTACTCACACCGATAGCGCGAACACGGCCATCTTTATAAAGTTTTTCTAATGCTTTCCATGATTCGGTATATTTCCCTTTTACAGGCCAATGTACTAAATATAAATCTAAATATTCTAGACCTAATTTCTCTAATGTAGTTTCAAATGCTTGAAGTGTTGTTTCATATCCTTGATCGCTATTCCATACTTTTGAGGTAATAAATAATTCTTCGCGTGAAACACCGGATTCACGAATCGCTTGTCCAACGCCTTCTTCATTTTGATAGATTGCTGCAGTATCGATGCTGCGGTAGCCATTTTTAATTGCTGCTTTTACAGAATCAATTACTTCTGAACCATCTTCTACTTTAAAAACACCTAAACCAAACCAAGGCATTTTTACACCGTTATGTAATGTTGTATAGTCTTTTAAACTTGTTAAAATCATATTATTTCCCCCTAGCTTTTTTGTTTGTTGCTTCTACTGCTTTTTGAATTGCCTCTGAAAAATTATATTCGTATAAAGTTTTGAGACCCTCAGCTGTGGAACCACCTGGCGTTGTTACTTGTTCGCGGAGGTTAGCTGGATTTTGCGTTTGTTCGAGCATAGAAGCAGAGCCAGAAATCATTTGAATGACAAGATGTTTTGCGGTTTCTTCATCGACTCCATAACTTTTTGTTGTTTCAATTAAGCTTTCAGCAAAGTAATAAAGGAAGGCTGGTGCACTTCCAGTAACTGCAGTAAGCTGATGAACTTCTTCCTCAGTACAAAGTTGCGAAGTACCAATACCTTTTAAAAGCAGTTGCAGGGTTTCTTGATGCATCTCATTTACTGATTGTCCCATTGTATATAAGGAGATAGATTTTCCAATTTCAGCAGCTGTATTAGGCATAATCCAAGCAACAGGCGTGCCCTTTGGGAGTCTAGCTTCTAAATAAGATGGTCCAATGCCAGCTGCGACTGTTACGACTAGTTGATTTGATATTAACGGAGATAGCTCAGCTAATAACTCTTCATGAGCAGAAGGTGGCATTGCTAAAACAACCGTATCAACAGATGTAACATGCTGTTTCCAATCTGTTGCAGTAGACACATTATATCGATGTTGTAACTGTTTTAGCTTTTCTACGTTGCTTCGATTAGAGACGATAATTTCTTCGATGTACTCTTTGCTTGTTTTAAGTAATCCGGAAAATATAGCTTCTGCCATACGACCGGCACCAATAAATAAAATTCGATGTTTAGTTAGCATATTCTTTATTCCTTTCTAGTAGAGATATGTTATAAAAACGATATCATCTTTAAGAGAATGTTGTAAAAAGAAAAGACTTACCGTAGATGGAATGGATAATGAGAAGGCGGAAATTCATGCTAATATTAACTGTTATTAATCTCTTTATATGTGTAGCTGGTTTGCTAGAGTGGAAGAGCAATTATAAGGGGCAAGAACATACAAATAATTATATCTAGAAAATAATTAGAATTGAAAAACCCCTGAAGCATATATGCTTCAGGGGTTTACTAATAGAATATAAGATTATGCTTTTGTCATACCAAGTAATACAGCGCCGCCGATAATTAAAACACTACCTAGTGCAATAAAGATCAATTGACGTTTTGTTTTCTTTTCACCTAAGAAGACAATCGCACCAAATGTTGAGATAACGATTCCAGTTTGAGATAATGGGAAGCTTGTTGCTACTCCAACACGTGGTAATGAAAGAAGTAAGAATAAGTTTCCAGTTCCCCATAGTAAACCAGACAAAGCATTACGGATTGCATATTTGTTAAATGGTTTATGTTTAGACGTCAGTACAACCGCACCAACAAACATACCAACTGCTTGTGGTAAAATAGCAGACCAACCATCAATATTATACCAACGAATAATAATTACATATACAAGATAGCCGAAAGTAGAAACAATTAAAGTAAGAAGTCCTTTTTTCAATTGTCCAGGTGGCTGAGCATTTTCTTTATCATCTAATGATGTGAATACAACACCAACTACAATTAATAGGATTGCAATCGTTCCCAGAATGATCGTTGTAGTAGTAGTCCACTCACGGAAAGCGATAACCCCAAAGATAGAAGTTGCAACAAGTTGCATACCAGTAGAAATCGTTACAGTAGTTGAAACACCTAGTTTTTCAACTGTTTTTAATTGGTTTACTTGTCCTAAAGCCCAGAATAAACCTGAAATAAAACCAACAATTAAGATTGTCATTGTTAAAGCTGGTTGAGTAAATACATACATAATTGTTGCGAAGAATAGAGCACCGATTGTCATACCTACCGTTTGGCTATATGCACCACCGCCCATTTTTACGCTTACTAATAAGATGTTTCCCCATGCAATTGCAGGAAGAAGCGCTAATAAAATGTCCATTACAAGACTCCCTTCGGTTTGCTATACCAATATAGTTACATATCGTTCTAACGATCGGTAATGCCCCACTAATAGAGTAGAAGATTACCGATCGCTAAAACAGGATGAAGAATTCACAATATAAATGCGTTTTCATTTCTTCATTTTTTGAAACACCTCCATATAATAACAGGAAATTGCCTATTTTAGAAAGTGAATTCAAATAAAATGTATATTTAAATAAGAGGTAAAATTCAGTTATTTCCCATTGGTATATTTTATTTCCTAAGAAATAAAGAAGCAGCTTCGACAAAAGCTGCTTTAAGAGTTAGTGATTCTTTTATTAATAAGTTGAATACATAGTAGAAATACGAGTGACATACCGATAGTAATAACTACAAGTGTCCAGGCGAGTTGCATATTACTTGCATCAATAGCCATGTAAATTGCAGTTGGGATTGTCTGTGTTTTACCAGGAATGTTCCCGGCAAACATGAGTGTAGCACCAAACTCACCGAGCGCGCGGACAAAGCTCAAAATCATCCCGCTTAGTAAGGCAGGAAATGCGAGTGGAAGTGTAACGTGCAGAAAAACTTGATATTCACTTGCGCCAAGGTCACGAGCACTTTCTTCAATTTGTACATTTGCGATAGAAAATCCCGTTTTCGCTGATTGGTACATAAGCGGAAATGCAACAACTGTAGAAGCGATAATCGCAGCAGTAGATGTGAACATAATAGACTGCTGAAATAATGATTCAACCCACTTTCCGATCGGGCTGTTGTTTCCAAAGATGATAATGAGAAAGAAGCCGATAACAGTTGGTGGAAGTACCATTGGTAATAAAAATATGGTTTCTAATAGTACTTTATATCGCCATGAGGAGCGAGCTAGTGCTCGCCCGACAATTGTCCCTAAAATTGTAACGAGAATAGTGGCGCACGCAGCTACTCTTAAAGATAGAAAGACAGGCGATAAAATAGCATCAATGCTCATAGTAATTACGACAGAACTGTAAATCCATATTTCTTAAAGATAGATTGTGCATCTTTTGACTGCAAATACTCATAAAATGAAGTCGCCTCTTTCTTATGTTTAGATTCCTTTATAACACCTAAAGGATAGTGGATTGGCTCATGAGAAGTAGCTGCTGCTGTCTCACCAATCTTTACTTTATCCGAAATGAGAGCATCTGTTTTGTATACGATGCCAGCATCGACATTCCCTGTTTCTACATATGTTAACACTTGGCGAACATCTTTTGTAAATACGACTTTATTTTGAACATCATTCCAAAGGTTTTCGTGTGTTAGAGAAGCCTTTGCATATTTGCCAGCAGGTACAGATTCAGGTGTACCAAGTGCAATTTTTTTGATTTTCTCATCTTTTAAATCTTGAAATTTTGTAAGTGAACTATCTTTAGGGATGACTAGAACTAGTTCATTTCCAAGAAGATTTTTCCCTTCTTTTTCACTAATGAATCCTTTTTTTACAAGGGTTTGGAATTTATCTTCTGCTGCAGAGAAGAATAAATCAGCAGGTGCACCTTGTTCAATTTGTTGTTGAAGTGCTCCAGAAGCACCGAAGTTAAAAGAAAGTTTGATATTTGGCTCTTTTTCTTTATATTGTTTTTCGATTTCTTTTAATGCATCTTGTAAGCTTGCAGCAGCTGAGATAGTCAGTTCAACTGTTTTATCCTCTTTAGCAGCTGACTTTGTATGCTTTTCCCCACTTGTACAAGCAGCACTAAATATAAGAAGGAAAGAAAGTATAAGTGCCCCGATGGAACGTAATGTAAATTTATTCATAAAAAAATCCCCTTTCGTTTTGATACATCTAATTATAACTAATTATATCTAAATATAACTAGTTATAATTGAATGTAATTTGAACATATATCTATTTTTAAAAAATAGGAGAAATATTCTTTTCTTTGTTACAATGAAAGGAGAAAGTGAGGAATCGTCTATGGATCATCATTCCTACACAACGGAAGAAGTAGCAAAGCGATTAAAAGTATCAAAATTAACTGTATACGACTTAATTAAAAAAGGAGAACTTCCTTCTTATAGAGTTGGTAGACAGATGCGCATTGATGCAACAGATTTAGATCAATATATAAAACAAATGAAAACAGGAAAGGTACAAGTTACTCCTGTAAAAAACGATGGTAGTAGTATCTTGAACACGTGTATTATTAGTGGTCAAGAACTAACGTTAGATATGTTAGCTAAACGTATAGAAAATCGTTTGCCAAGTTCTAATGTTTTAAGGGCGTATCAAGGTAGCTTAACGAGTTTAGTGAAAATGTATCAAGGAGAAGGAAGTATCGTTAGTTTGCATTTGTTTGATGGTGAAACTGGTACATATAATGTTCCTTACGTAAAACGCATTTTAGTAGGACAGCCATGCATTATGATTAATTTATTGTCCAGAAATGTAGGATTTTATGTCCGAAAAGGAAATCCGAAGAGAATAAAGGCATGGGCTGACATATCCGGGTCCACTATAAAGTTTGTGAATCGAGAAAAGGGTTCTGGTATTAGAGTGTTAGTCGATGAACAATTACGAATCCAAAAATTAAATAAAGCTGATATTAGTGGATATGAATGGGAAGAATCGAATCATCTTGGTGTTGCCACGCAAGTTGCAAATGGAAAAGCTGATGTAGGAGTAGGTTCAGAAAAGTTTTCGCAAATTGTAAATGTGGACTTTATTCCAATCATGAAAGAACAGTATGATTTAGTAATTTTGAAGAATAAAGAAAATGAAGAGTTGATTGAAGTTGTGAAAGACATTCTGCAATCGGAAGAATTTCATAATGAATTAAATGCGATTGGCGGATATGATATTACGAAAACAGGTCAAATTGTATATGAAACAAACTAAAAAGCTGCTTGTCTATAAGACGAGCAGCTTTTTCTATATATAAAGGGGGTTGGGGAAACAAAGTGTTAAACAAGACCTTGAGCAAGTGTATAAATGAAAGCCGTAAGAAGAGTGGCTCCACTTGCAAGTACGATAAAGTCTGATTTGTTGAAAGTAATGTTGTTCATTATAAACTCTCCTTATTTGTTTAATGTAGTTGCAACAGCTTTTGCATCGACAAGTGCGGATAGCACCATGCCCATTGTATTTAAAAATTTATTTGATTTCATATTGTTCATCATGCGTATCCGCTCCTTTTCGAATTGTTGTTGCCCTGCTTATGTCTTAATTATAGGAAATATGGCTACTTGCAACTATCGAATTAGCTTACGAAAGACTTACACTTTTGTAAGAAAAAAAGACATTCATGTAAGAATGTCTTTCACAGCATATTGATATGATGATGGTCTTCAATTGTTTTTAAAAAACTACGCATTGAATTCGTCATATAGCTATCTTTACGGCGTATGAAAACCGTTGAAATACTGCCGTATTTTTCAGGGATTGCATGACAATGTACCTTACCTGCTTTAGAAAGATGATGGACAGCAGACTGTGGTACGAGTGTAATTCCGAGGCCGAGTGCAACGCTGTTTAATATTGTCTCTAATATATTGAATTCCATAATTCTTTTTGGTAGCAAACCTTCATCTTTAAGCCAACGTTCTAGTTTGGAGCGGTATCCACATCCTTGGTTAAAAACGAGTAGAGGAGTTGTTGTAAATTCTTCTATATGAAAGGCTTTATTTTGTGTTATAAGCATTAATTTCTCTGTACTAACATCGTATTGTTCGATTAGTGGATGTTTAATAGGACCTGATATAAAGGCGCCATCCAATTGATGATCAAGTACTTTTCTAATTAATTCTTCTGTTAGACCCGCTTGTAATGATAAATCGACATTTGGATAGCTTTTATAGTAAGAAGATAAAATGGTAGGCAGTGTACTTACTGTTTCGACTGTACCGATTTTCAATATACCGGAGGGTGTTTCGCTATCTAAAAATACTTGTTTTAGTTCGTCGACATCTTGCAAAATTTTACTAACATAAACGAGCATTTTTCTTCCTTCAGCTGTTAAAGTCATTCCTCGTTTATGGCGGTAAAAGAGTGGGGTTTTTAATTCGTTTTCTAGTTGTTTAATACGTGTAGTTACATTTGATTGTACATAATTTAATTCCTTTGCTGCGCTACTTACACTACCCTGATCGGCAACGCTTTTAAAGATTTGTAAGTCTCGTAATTCCATTTTGTAATCCCCCTTGATGTTAACTATCATTATAAATGATAGTTAACATCATTTTGAATCATTTTACGTGATATATTTTTTCTTTTACAATTCTCTTTGTGCAAATAGAAAGAAACGGGGGATTGCGGTGAGAAGAGGTCAAATGATAATAGGGGCTGTAGCGTGTTTAATTGCGAGTATGTCATGGGGAGCGATGTTTCCAGTTGCTGATCATGCGCTAGAATACATAGATCCATTTTATTTTTCGCTTATTCGCTATGGAGCAGTGGCGATAATGCTGATTGTATTGTTGTTAGTGAAAGAAGGAAAACAGGCATTTCGTTTAGAGGGAAGAGGAAAGTTACTCGTCTTTTTTGGAACGATGGCATTTACAGTATATAATGTCCTCATATTTTTAGGGCAAATGTTGATGGGTAAGTCGGGTGTAATGGTAGCTTCCATTATGGAAGCACTTATGCCGATGATTTCTATTTGTATTTTATGGGGATATAAGCATATAAAACCGAAGAAGTATATGATAACGAGTATGGTTATTGCTTTTGTAGGAGCTGTGTTTGTTATTACAAAAGGTGACATGAGTTTCTTTGTAACATTGAAAGATAATATGTTCCCATTAGCATTTATATTTATTGGTGTTATAGGCTGGGTTATTTATACGATGGGTGGTCAAACGTGTAGTGATTGGTCAACATTACGTTATTCTACGTTGACGTGTGTATTCGGTACGACTGTTACAGGAATTATAACGGTAATTATTACGTGGCTTGGATATGTTTCAGTTCCTAGTATGGGAACGATTTCTATTGTAAAATATGATTTGTTATTTATGATGACATTGCCAGGTATTGTAGCGCTACTTGCTTGGAACTACGGTGTGAAAATTTTATCATCCATTAATGGGATTTTATTTATTAATTTTGTACCAATTACGACTTTAGCTATTATGATGATGCAAGGGTATCAAATCACAATGTTTGATATTATAGGGACTGTACTTGTTATTGCAGCACTTATTCGCAATAACGTTTGCCAGAGAAAAGAAGAAAATATAAATAATAGAGTTTTACAAGAAGAACAATTACGTCAAGCTGTTTAATAGGCAAATGGAGGATTTCACATGTTAGAAAGTTTATTGTTTTTCTTCGCCGTCGGAGTTGCCTGTGAGCTTGCAGCAATTAATCGAAATGGTCGTAAAAAGATAAAACAACAAGCTGAGCTGATACAGCTTTTAAAAGAGTTGAAAGAAAGAAAAAATTAAAAAGACGACCGGGCATAGACGGTCGTCTTTTTCTATATAAAGGGGAAAGGGGACACAAAGTTATACAAGCGTAGCAGCGTAAATAAAAGCAGTAAGAAGAAGAGAGCCGCTAGCTAATCCTAAAAAGTCTAATTTGTTAAAAGTGATGTTATTCATAATACATTCTCCTTACTTGTTTAATGTAGAAGCAACAGCTTTTGCATCGAAAAGAGCCGATAATACCATGCCCATTGTATGTAAGAAATTGTTCGTTTTCATTTTGTTCATCATATTAATCGACTCCTTTTCGAATAATTGTTGCCCTGTTTCTGACTTAATTGTATGAAATATAGTAAGAAGTAACTATCGAATTAGCTTACAAGAAAATTACACTTTTGTAAGAATTGAAATTTAACAATTCATACTTATTTTTATTACCAACTCCTAAAACTTAGTGTTATAATTGTTGTAAGAATATGATTATACTTCGGATGTTTAGAAAGGAACGAAATAAATGTATAAACCAATTACATTTTTGTTGAAATATATATTTAAAACAGCTGGGAAAGTAGAAGTGCAAGGAAGAGAAAAGCTACCAGAAGGTGGTCCGTATGTTGTTGCGTGTACACATACAAGTTTTATGGATGTATTAATGTTAGCTACAGGGATGTACCCAACTCAAATTCATTACATGGCAAAAAAAGAATTATTTGAAGGGAAATTCAAAAATTGGTTCTTTAAAAATGTAAATGCATTCCCTGTAGATCGCGCGAATCCGGGACCGAGTACACTTAAAATTCCATCACGTTTATTAAAAGAAGGAAAGGTAGTAGGGATTTTTCCGAGTGGAACGAGATCAGCGGAAGATGTTTCATTAAAAGCGGGTGCTGTGACAATTGCGATGCGTTCTAATGTACCTTTAGTGCCGGCAGCTTATGTTGGTCCATCAAGTGTAAAAGAATTAATAAAGGGGAAAAAGGCAAAATTGATTTTTGGAGATCCGATTCAAATTGAGGCTGGAGAACAAATAGATCGAAAAACCGCTATGAAAATGATGACAGATCAATTAAATGAGAAGTTTGAGGAGTTAAAAGAAGCTTTGCAATCAAATCAAAAATAAGAAAAGACGACCGGGCATAGACGGTCGTCTTTTCTATTACTATTTATAATAAAGGGGAAAGGGGACACAAAGTTATACAAGCGTAGCGGCGTAAATAAAAGCAGTAAGAAGAAGCGAGCCACTAGCTAGTCCTAAAAAATCTAATTTGTTAAAAGTGATGTTATTCATAATATATTCTCCTTACTTGTTTAATGTAGAAGCAACAGCTTTTGCGTCGATAAGAGCGGAAAATACCATGCCCATTGTATGTAAGAAATTGTTCGTTTTCATTTTGTTCATCATATTAATCCGCTCCTTTTCGAATAGTTGTTACCTTGTTTCTGACTTAATTGTATGAAATGTTGCGGAAAGTCACTATCGAATTAGCTTACAGAAAAATTACACTTTTGTAAGAGAAACAAATGAAGGTGTAATGATAAGAAGATTTGACATATGTTCATGAGATTCATTAACTTAAAGATAGAGGTGAGTGCATGGCTAATATTAAAGATATCGCAAAGATGGCGGGAGTTTCAGTTACGACTGTTTCGAGAGTGTTGAATGATCACCCATATGTAAGTGAAGAAAAAAGGAAAGCGGTTATAGAGATAGTTGAGAAATTGAATTACTCGCAAAACGCAAATGCTGTTCATTTATCAAAAGGAAAGACGAATATTGTTGGTGTGATTTTACCGTATATTAATCATCCGTGTTTTGATGCGATGGTGAGCGGAATGATGGAGATTGCGTTAACTCATAATTACAGAGTGTTACTTTGCCAAACGAATTATAATAAAAAAGAAGAAATGAAAAGTTTACATATGTTAAAAACAAAACAATTGGATGGTCTTATTATTTGTTCACGTGCAAATGATTGGGAAACGATAGAACCGTATGCTTCTTACGGCACAATAATTGCTTGTGAAGATAATGATATTTCAAACATCTCAAGTGTATATACGAATCATTCAGCGGCCTTTCAATTAGGAATGGATTATTTGATTGAGAAAGGTTATAAAAAAATTGGCTATTGTACGGGAAGAAAATTAGGGCCGAGTAGTCAAAAGCGTTTTGATGTTTATAAACAGCAATTGCAATCTATAGATGAAGAGGTTAACGAAGAATGGATTTTTACAGAATGTTTTACACTAGAAGATGGTGTAAAAGTGGCTCATAAGTTAAAAGAGATGCAGGATCTTCCTGGAGCATTAATAGTAGCAGGTGATGAAGTTGCGATTGGGGTTATGACAGAGGTTGAAAAATTAGGGATTCAAGTTCCTGAGGATTTAGCGATTATTGGCTTTGATAATCAACCTATCTCGCAAGTGTTACAATTGACAACTATTGATCAAAATTTAAAGGAGATAGGGAAAACTGCTTTTGAAATGTTGCATAGAAAAGTGAATGACGAGAGTTCTAAACAAGAAAAGCTGGAAATTCCATACGAACTTGTGGAACGCTCTACAGTTTAATCTTAATCCGTTATGTGTATAATCGCATAACGGATTATTTTTTTGAAATATCTTTGACAGGAAACGCGTTTCATACTTTATAAAGGAGTTAAACCGGTCTGTAATATCCATGGATTCTTTTCAAGTGTTAAAGCAGTGAATAGAATTTGGAGGAATATGCATGAATGAACTTTTATCGAGTATGAAAAAGTATGTAGATGATGATGAAAAGATTTTGGTTTTTGTGGTAGGGATCTTTGAGAAGGATAATTTCATGTTATGTTATCAACATGGAATTTTTGTTGCCACTACTAGACGCCTCCTGTTTTACGGGAAATTTCCTTACTATCCTTCAACATTTAAAGAGTACTCATATGTGCATATAGATAGCATAGATTTTCATCCGTACTTTGAGTTTACTTGTAATCATGAAACCATTCGCGCTAAGTATATTCAGAAAGGGAATGTGGAGCAATTTGTCCGTGCAGTTAGAGTAAATATGAATAATTAATCAACCCTCTGTTTAAACATAATATTTCAATTTTTAAGAGGGAAAATGCGGAATAAAAACCACTTCTAAACCTCTAGGAGATAGTGATACAATGTCAAATGGGGGGAGGGTATGAACTATGGTTAATCAACGTATAAAGGAAATAACACTAATTACAATTGGTTCATTATTATTCGCAATTGGTATTAATTACTTTGCAATTCCAAACCGTTTATCGGAAGGTGGAATTATTGGTTTAACGGTTGTTACGTACTACTTATTTGATTGGTCACCAGGGATTGTGAATTTTGCTATAAATGCAATTTTACTAGCTGTTGGTTATAAATTTTTTGATAAGAAAACAATGATTTATACAATTTTAGGGATTGTAGAAACATCTTTGTTTTTATACGTTACAGAACATATTGAGTATCATGTAAATAGTGATACATTATTAGCAGCTTTATTTGCTGGTTTATTTGTGGGTATTGGATTAGGCTGTATGTTCAAAGCCGGAGGTACATCGGGAGGGTCAGCAATCTTAGCTCGGTTAGCAAATCAATATTTAGGTTGGAGCGTAGGTAAAGGCGTACTAATTATTGATATTGTTGTAATTGCTGGTTCTGTATTTATAATAGGGCAAGAAAAGGCAATGTATACACTTGTGGCTGTGTTCATTGGAGCGAAGGTGATTGATTTCATTGTAGAAGGAATGGACACAAAAACGGCTGTTACGATTATTTCGAATCAACCAGATTTAATTCGTGAAGCTATTACGAAAAATATGACACGCGGTGTTACTGTATTAGAAGGGCGCGGCGGATATACTGGTAAAAATAAAGAAGTTTTATATGTTGTTATTAATAAACAAGAGCTTGTTAAGTTAAAACAAGTTATTAGCCGGGTAGATGAAGATGCTTTCGTTGTTATACATGATGTACGTGATGTACTTGGCGGTGGCTTTAAAGCAAGCTAAAAGGTGAACGAGTAAATTCGTTCACCTTTTTTAATTCTTACAAAAATGTAAGTGTAATGTAATGAGATTCAATAGTAGATTTTATTCCCCCTTTTTAAAATGGATGTATATATATCCTGCAGAGGAGGAATGTTTATTATGAAGAAAAAAATGATCACTACTATAATAGCGATGATAGTGATAGTAGTAATGTTACTGCCTACGAAACTTGGACCGGTTATCGATAAATATAATCCATTTTATAAGACGAAAGAATACTATACGGTTGTGAATACAATTGGTCAGCATATTGGTGATGAGTGGTATGAATATGAATTTATTGCATTCGATGAACGTGGTAGAGAGCAGAAAATAAAGAAAACGGTTAAGCATATGTTAAAGAGAGATGAAGCATTAAAGGTTTTTGCAAAAGGACGTTACGGTGAATCGATTGAAGAGATTGAGGTTGCAAATATTCCTATAAATGCGAAGAGTAAACTTTTAACGATGAGATAGTAAAATATACCCCCAGCTATTTTTTGTCGAAAATAAAAATACCAGGTAAGGGTATTTTAGGGGTTAATAAAAAAGCCTTAGTCCATATAGACTAAGGCTTTTTTATTATATAAAGGGGAAGGGGGTACATTGTAGTAGCATGGTTGAAAGGTATAAGAAGAGTAGCTACTAGCAATGCAATTTGGTTATTTGAGTGTTCTTCTTATTTGGCTTACTTTCTAACTTTATTGTACGAAATATAAGTAAGGGAAACTATCGAATTACATTACACATAACTTACAAACATGTAAGTCTTCTGTAATGTAATTCGATAGTTAAAAGATAGTAATTTTCATATAGTGTAACTAGAAAGTCTTAATGTATTACTTTCTGTTTGTAATGAAGAATGAAAAACCAACTAATTTTTAATAATCCTCATCTGAATAAAGATGAGGATCCTTTTTTAAACCTTACAACATTGTAAGGTTTACGTAAGTTAATTCGATAGTAAATTTGTCATATTTTTTGCATAATAGATACAGATAGAAAAATAATTAGGGATCTAGTAAGAAGGGAGAAAAATGGGATGCGTAAAGAAGAAGTAGTGAAGTTACCAATTAAAGATTTCTGTAGCTACTTTACTGTTGCCGTAGTGTGTATTGGATTATTTGATATCATAACAAACTTAATTGTTAAATAATATAGATGCTAAAACAAGAAAGGAAGTCCTTTCTTGTTTTTTTTATGGGGGCATAAAGATGAAATGGATTGATAGTCATATACATGTTGATCAATATAAGGATGAAGAGAAGAACAGATTACTGAAAGAGGTGGAAAATAGTAATGAAATAAAGGGGCTTATTGCTGTATCTATGAATTATCAATCTTGTAAGGAAACGTTATCTTTAGCGAAGAAGTATCCCTTTATATATCCAGCGATAGGGTTTCATCCAGAGCAACAGATTCATAAAGAAGAGTGTGAACAGATTTATAAACTTATTGAACAGAACGCAGAGGAAATTGTTGCGATTGGTGAAGTAGGTTTGCCCTATTATTTGAGGAAAGAAGATGAAAGCATTGCTGTAGATCCATACATAGCTGTATTGAAAAAATTTATAGAACTAGCTAGTAAGTATAATTTGCCGATTATATTACACGCAGTTTATGAAGATGCTGACACTGTATGTGATTTGCTAGAGAAATATAAAGTTTCACGTGCACATTTCCATTGGTTTAAAGGAAGTGATGAAACAATGAAACGGATGATGAAGAATGGTTATTATATTTCGATTACACCGGATGTTTTACATAAGGAGAAGATTAGAAAAATTGTTTCGTATTATCCGCTTGAATATATGATGGTAGAAACAGATGGACCGTGGGAATTTCAAGACGATGTTATGACGCACCCGAGAATGATTCGAGATGTATTAAAGGAAATTAGTTCTATACAAAACATATCCATTGATAAGGTCGCAAAAACAATATATGAAAATACAAGTCGATTTTATTTGAAAGGATAGGAGAATTATAGTTTTAATCATGTAACGGAAAAAGTGAAAATTGAATGTATTTAATAAAATGCCACGGTTTGATATATGACAAAAAACCACCAAGCGTTCCGCTCGGTGGTTTTGTATTAGGATTCTAATTTTCTCGCACGTTTTAATAATAAAAGAAAGACAATGATAACGAACCCCAGTATAAGGAAGAAGCCATATTGCTTTATATAATCAATTATGTCATTCGCACTGGTTGGTTTTTCAACGTGAATGCCGTCTTTATTCGTCGTAATATGAATATCTTTCATTTTTACTTCATTCTTTTCCTTTTGTAAATCAATCCATTCTATATTTGGAATACTTTCTAGATCTTTTAACACTTCTTTTAATGGTTTCACACCTAAGTAAGGATGATAAAATGCCCCAATAATCCCATCGGATAATTTAGAAACAGATAGAGCACGTTCTTTCATTTTAGCAATAGTTTGTGGCGTATCTTCTTCAATAAATCCGACTGTTTCAGGCAATAGTTTCATTCCATGTAAAAATGACGGAGTACTTGTATAATATGGTGAGTGCATGGATTTCCAAGTTGTATCATTTAACTGTAGTTGTCCTACATAAGTTGAAAAGTACCTTGATAATATTTCATATCCTTTTTGAGACATCGTGTAATGAGGTGCTTCAAAGGCAACAGGATATAGTTTAGCATCTACAAGTTCTTGAATTCCTTTTTCAATATGATTTTTCGTATATTTTTCCTCGAATTCTTCCCCTTTTTTTACATATTGGTTATATGCCTCTATATTTGGAAAGTCATCTTTTGTCTTCGGTTTTTCATGCTTCGGTTTTTCATGCTTCGGTTGGCGAATTGGTTGATCTTTTTTGACATCCCAAAATTCAAAGCCCTCACCTGTTTCACTGTCATAAAATTGGTGAGTATAACCATGCATAATAATTGCTGCACCATCATCTTGCATAGAGCGTAAAAGATCAACTAGTTCTGGTTTATCTTTTAAATGTATTATCTTTCCTGTATCTGGATCTTTATATACCGGAATAACAGTAATCATGTAAGGCATCTTTTTCTCTTTTAGTAATTTAGCAATTTCTTTCAATTGATTTATATCTGCTGCTGGGTGAACATCCTCAAGACGTAAATAAGCTTCAACTTTATTTTTCGTTGGTTTTTGGCTGAAATAAGAAAATAACATTTCACCGACGTAATGAGACATCCAGTCAAAGAGGTTAGGTGTTGCGACATAATAAGATATTTCATGCTGAACGATTAGTGGGTTAGTGTTATTTGAGCTTAAAGCGTTAGCAAGCACAGTTCCATTCGTATCAAATGATTGAATTAATCGTTCCTCTTCTAAGGTATTTTTTAGCTTCTTTTCTGGATATTCAATTTTATTAACTCGTATATCGTCACTCTTCAATGTAATGAAAGAAAAACGCTTAGATAATTGTTCAACATTTTGTCCTAATACTAATAAAGGGCCGGAGAAGTTTTCTAGAAATTGTTTCGTTTCATCAGAAAACGCTTCTTTTGTTTCACCGATATAAACAATATGTGTATAGGAGGATACGTTATTAATTGAAGTTGCTTCTTTTAAGTTTTTTACGGTTATATCATTTGTAAAATGTCCTAATTGAGTATTAAGGATTTGGACATTATTTGAAACTTTATCGTCTTGTGTACTATACAAAACAAGTACTTTTGGTTTTGATGATGTTTGTGCAGAGGTGTAGGTAGGGATGAGTAGTAAAATGCTGAACAAGAGTGTTAGGCATTTTTTCATTTTGTACGCTCCTATTCTATATATAGAGTTCAGTTTACAATTATATACAAAAAATGCGTTATAGTCTATGAAAGTTACATTTTTGCACGTATTTACCAGCTGTTTTTTCACAAAATCGGTCTAAAGCATGATGATAATACGTATAGTTATTTGCTATGATAAAAGAGTAATAGAATGTAGGTAATTGTAAAGGGAAGGCTGAAAGGGGACAAATTTCAGCGGAGAAAGAGGTAGAGGTAGTGAAGAAATTCTTTGTAGGATTTTTAGTTGTTCTTGGAGTATATTTATATTTCCAAGGAAAGTCTGAAGGAATGGATAAGCTAGTGAATGGAACAAGCTATGTTGATTCAGAAGAAGCAAAACAGATGAAACAAATCATTATAGAGGAAGCGAAGAAAGTAAATCTTCCGGAATGGATACCTCTTGCAATTGCCGAGCATGAAAGTCGATTAAATCCAAGAAGTGTTGGAGATAATGGAACTTCATTTGGATTGTTTCAACTACACCGCGGCGGCGGGCTTGCACCAGAACATTTAACTGATGATGAGCTGAAAGATCCACGTACAAATGCGCAAATTGCAATGCCGCATTTAATGAAAGGATATAAGCGTGGGGTGCAAAAAGGTTTGACTGATTTTGCATTACTGAAATATATAGCGAATACATCTGGATGGCCAGGGAATTTAGGGCCAGAGTGGACGGATAATAACATGAAGTATAACATCGGATTAGAAGATGTGTACTATCGAAATAAAGGTGTAATAAAGTGAAACTTTAATCAGTGGGGGAGTCTGTTCATCCCCCGCTGATTATTAGTCTTCACCAATCGGGCTTTTACGAGCAGTTAATCTTCCGCCTAAATTCTAGCGTTTTCCGGATTTTGAGGTGGAAGTTTTACTGCTCGTTAATGCGGGGTAAAAGAGTAGGTTTTCTATACCTACTCTGTTTTTTTATGAATAATTTCATCCTTTTCTTTCGTGAAATACTGCGTGAGTTGTATTTTCACCTCTTCTAGTTTTGTAGAAACTTGCGGTATTTTATATCCTACATACAATGGTGAAACGACAAATCTAGGTACAACTTTACAAATGATTTTTCCATTTAAGTAATAGAAGAATAAGTTATAACTACTGCATCCTTTATGGAAATCTATCAGTATGTAACGTACAGTTTGCTGAATGTAATTTGCCATTTCATCTATATATGAAATATTATCAATGATTATATTGAATTCAGTGAAGCCAATAATGGGACGCTCTGAAATATTAAGCTCAATGCGTTCATTTTTTTGAACAATTACCCCTTGAAAATTTTCTTCTTCAATATTTTCAAGATAATCTACATATTTCATTCCGATAATTTGCATGTGTGCATGATGCAAACTTCCACCTGAAAATGGACCGTGATTTTTGTATAAAATTACAGATGCAAATTCTTCGTTCTTCTGTAAGTGTAACCAATGTTGAATAGAAAATTGCATTAATTTTCGCATATGTTCTTCTGTATATGTTGCGATATGATCTTCGCAATTATCCGTTTCAATCAGCACCGTTTGAAATGTATCTTGTAATGTAGGAAATTTATTTTTTAACCAAATAATAGAACCATCAGTTGCTAAAATATCCGTTAAATGTTCTTTATCGCAAAATGGACATGCAGCGCTTCTATTCCGAATACTTTCTGGTTTTTGTTTACCGATATCGTTTAAAAAATATAGTTGTTGTGTATCCATTTGTATATATGCCCCTTTAAAATATGTGTAAAAATCCCGCTTAATACATTCGGGAAAAGGAGAAGGAAATCCTCTAAAGACAATATGGAAAAAATAAAAGACAAGATATCCTCATTACGATAGGGTACCTTGTCTTTTATTTTTTCTCTAATAGTGTGTATGGATAATATAGAACATTTTCATTATTTTTCTTTTTTCTATTTTTTATTGTGTATAAAGTAATTGCTGTGCTTGCAATTATAATAATGGCTTTCTTCATATTCATATACCCCTTTTTATTGTTGGTTTAATTCTTGGCTAACTGCTTTTGCATCGACTAAAGCGTGTAAAATCATTTTTACCATGTTCATCATATTTCTTCACTCCTTTTTATAGTTCATTTAGTTCTTTTACAACTGCTTGTCCGTTCACTAATACCTCAAAGATTGCTTTTACGATTTCTTTCATCATGTTTGTTTCCTCCTTGTGTTTGTCTCTCTTGTTTTACATCTTTATTGTATAGGGAGGCATCTTTTCGTACTATCGCTTTCCATTACGTGAACATAACAGTTTTGTAAGATTTGATGTCACTTATTGAAATGTTTAGTCTATCTTCATTATTTTCAGAAAAATGACTATTCAAACATGAAATTGGAAAGTATAATAAAGAAGTAAGTATTAAATTCCGTACGAAAGGGGTGAATGAGATGAAACGTTCTTTAGCTGCGCGTGCCAAATTTTTAGATTTTATCTATTTTTGTCGTGCGATTTTTCATGATGTAGTTGTTAACGGGATACGTATGCCCTTTTTTAACAATTGCATAGTGACTATTGAACGATAGAAATCTCTTCACCCATTTTTAATAAACGTGTGAAAAGGGAGCTATTTGGCTTCCTTTTTCTATGCCGAAAACCATGGGGAATGTTTCTTTCTCATGGTTTTTTATATTGAAAGGAGTACGGAAAATGACTATTTGTAGTGTAAATAATGTAACGAAATCTTTTGGTGGAAACATCATATTTGAAAATATATCGCTTGAAATAAAGAATGGTGAACGTGTTGGGTTAGTTGGTCGTAACGGTAGTGGGAAGACAACAATCTTTGGGCTTCTAACGGGAATGGAGAGTTTGGATGCAGGAGCCATTCATATGAAGAAAGGTACACGTATTGGTCATGTCGCACAAATTCCGAAGTTTGATGAGGCCATGACTGTATATGATGTATTAAGTTCCGCTTTTAAAGTAGAAAAGGAATTAGAAAAAGAAATGCATGCTCTAGAAAAAAATATGGCGGAGGAGCAGGAACAATCTGCTTTGCAAAAGCTAATGGAGAGGTACGGAGTAATTCAAGAAAAATTTGCATTTCTCGGTGGTTATGAAATAGAGGCAAATATAATGAAGGTAGCAAATGGCTTACAAGTCACAAACTTATTTCCAAGAGTATTTACGGAATTAAGTGGAGGAGAACAGACGAAAATAAGCCTTGCATATATGCTATTGCAGAAACCAGATTTACTTCTATTAGATGAACCAACAAATCATTTAGATTTGTTTGCAGTTGAATGGTTAGAGAAATTTTTAAAAGAATATAATGGAACAGTTATGGTTATTTCACACGATCGCTATTTCCTTGATGAAGTTGTAACGAAAATTTTGGATTTGGAAGATGGAGAGATTCACGTGTACCATACGAATTATTCTCAGTTCGTTGAGGAGAAGGAAGAAAGGTTACTTCAAGAGTTTCAAGCTTATCAAGAGCAGCAAAAGAAAATAAAGAAAATGAAAGAAGCAATTAAGCGCCTACGTGAATGGGCAAATCAAGCGAATCCTCCGAATGAAGGATTGCATAAAAGAGCGAGGAATATGGAACGTGCGTTAGAGCGTATAGAGAAATTAAAGAGGCCAATTTTAGAAAGAAAACAGATGGGTCTTCAGTTTGAAGGGCAAGAGAGAAGCGGAAAAGATGTTGTTGTAATGAAAGAAGTGAGTAAAGGTTTTGCTGGCCGATCTTTATTTGAACAAGCGAATTTACATGTTCGTTTTCAAGAGCGTGCTGCTATCGTTGGTCGTAATGGTACAGGGAAGACTACATTATTAAAACTACTATTAGAAGAAATAAATCCAGACGTTGGTGAAATTCGAATTGGTAGTAGTGTCAAAATTGGTTATTTATCACAACATGCATATGAAAATATGAAGAGTAATGTATTGGAAGCATTCAGAGAGAATGTGGCTGTAACAGAAGGAGAAGCAAGACATATATTAGCTAAGTTTTTGTTTTATGGTCCAGCAGTATTTAAGAAAGTAACGCAACTTAGTGGTGGAGAAAAAATGAGATTAAGACTTGCGCAACTTATGTATCAAGACATCAATTTTCTAATTTTAGATGAGCCGACAAACCATCTTGATATTGAATCAAGGGAAGTTTTAGAGGAAGCCCTTGAGCAATATAACGGGACGATTTTAGCTGTTTCACACGATCGATATTTTTTAAATAAGTTATTTGAAAAGACGTACTGGATTGATAGATGCAAATTATTTGAGTTTGCAGGAAACTATGCATGGGCTCGTCAAAAGTGGGAAGAAAAGCTTGAGGAGGAAGTAATAAAGCATAAGCACCATGGAAGAAAAAGTGTTGAAGCAATCTCTATAAAAAAGAAAGATTCTAGAAGTTTTGCGGAGATTGAAAACGAGTTAATGCATATAGAAGAAGATATATATGCATTAGAAAGTGAAATGGAATATGTAGCTGATGTTGAAAAACTTGAAAAATTATATGAGGAAAAAACGAAGAAAGAGTTGTTACGAGCAGATTTATATAATGAATTAGAGAATATGGTGGAGTAATGAGTAGAAAGCCACTTCCTTTCAGTTTTGCTGGAGGAAGTGGCTTTTTTCATAATGATATTTTGCTTTAAAGGTTAAATGAAGCGATGTGTTTCACGTGAAACAGTAACTTAGATAAATCCATTTTTCTCAATTTGCATAGTTTGTGAAACATATGAAAATGATAAGGTGAAAAATAAATGTCATTAGTGGTTTTTCGATAGGAGTAATTACAAAAACAAAGGCTAATTATTTCCCGAGAGATAAAGTGAGGGCTTTTACGGGCACCCCGACCCTGACCTAACTTCTTTTGCTTTCGCTGAATTTTGAGGTGGGGGTCTTACTGCACGGCAAATAGCGGGATAAATATGTGTAACAGAGACTAGTGAATGAAAACAAAAAGAGAGCAAAGTTACAGCTTTATGCGCTGAACTCTGCTCTCTTTTTGCGTGGCATCTTCTCTCGTTGAAATTATAATAGCAATCCCGAGCATGATAAAAAAAGCTAAAAAGAGGACGAACTTTGGGAAGAACGGGAATAGTAATAGCGCTCCGACTATCATAATTGTTAATAATACGTAGTGCAGGACGTATTGGAATAGGTTGTCCATATTTTCGCCCCCTTTTTGGTAATTGGTTATTAGTATTCTATGTTTCATGCTGAAGGAATAGAAGTAGATTTTTAAGTTTTAATACGAATTATAGCTGAGTTTTCTTAAAGTATAAATGTAGAGTAATAATTTTGGAAAAATTCTAAAAATATTTATTTAGAAAGAATTGACAAAACATAATGAACGATATAAGCTAATAACCATAAAGTCTACCGGAAAGGTCGGAATAAGATTGTTACCCCTCAAAAACATCTATTTTTTTCTGATTAAAACCGACTTTTCCGATTGGCTATAAATGTGCTGTGGGAGGCATACATAAGCTAATAAGTTCAAAGGGTATAACTATTAAACAGTTAGGGTGGGGACAATGAAGAAAAAGACAAAAAAATGGGCTGGTGTATTTTCAGTATTACTGAGTAGTTCGCTTGTGTTATCTGCTTGTGGGGGACAGGAGGATACGGCTTCTACAGAGCCGGTTAAGCAGCAGGATTTAAAAAATGTGAAAATTGAAAAGATTGCTGCGACAGATAAAACGAAAGTGCCAGACAAAGCGAAGAATAGAAAAGATACGTTAGTAGTTGGTATTAGTAAGCCAGGCGGCGTATTTTTACCATACTTTCAACAAAATGGTTGGGATGGAAACGTAACTTCAGTTATTTTTGCATCTCTCGTATCAACCGATAAACAAGGGAAACCAATTCCAGAATTAGCTGAGAAGTGGGACGTTTCTTCTGATCAGTTAACATATACATTCCATTTACGTAAAAATTTGAAATTTAGTGATGGATCGCCATTAACGGCGGATGATGTAGCTTTCACATTGACGCTTTTACATGATAAGGCATATGAAGGTGAAGTAGATATCTCTCAATATGCCGTTAAAGGTGGTAAAGAATATAAAGAAGGAAAAGCAACTTCAATTGAAGGTATTCAAGTTGTTGATCCACAAACAATTAAAATTACAACTGAAAAAGTGAATTCACAAGCTATATTTGTTTTAGGAGGTACAGTACTATCAAAAGCTTATTATGGAAAAGATTATAAGCAAAATACAAGCTTAGATTACTTAAAAGATTTATATGGAAAGCCATTAGCTGCGGGTCCATATAAATTTGAAAAGTATATTCCAGGTCAAGAAGTTCGTTTTGTTGCTAACGAAAATTATTATGCGGGTAAACCAAAAATTCAAAACTTTATTTATAAAATTACTTCTGGTGATACGAAGCTTCAGTTATTCCAAACAGGAGAAGTTGACCATACTGGCTTAGGTACCGGTGATGAGGTTCTTGAACAGGCTAAGGCTTTAGAATTCGCAAATATCCAAATCGAAACAGCGCCGTCATTTAGTTATATTTATATGAATAATAATAAGCCTTACTTAAAGGATAAAAAGGTTCGCCAAGCACTTATTTACGGATTAGACCGCAAAAAATATGTTGATACAGCGTTAAAAGGATACGGTACAGTAGCCAATGTACCAATTCATCCAACTTCTTGGGCTTATACGGAAGAAGGAGTTAATAAATACGAATACGATAAAGAAAAAGCGAAAAAATTATTAGATGAAGCAGGGTGGAAAGTTGGTTCGGATGGAATTCGTGAAAAAGATGGTCAAAAATTAAAACTTTCTTATTTCGGTCCAAGTTCGGCTAAAGATAGTGATTTATTAATTCCGATTGCGAAAGAGAATTATAAAGAAATAGGTGTAGAGTTTAATCCTGAATTTATGGACTTTAATACGATGCTTTCTAAGGTAAACAAAGGAGATTATGATTTAGCTTCTGTTTCGACACCGATTACAAGTGACCCGAGTGAAACAGCTGGTGAATATTTGTCTACTGCAAATGAAACTAGTCTTGGTTATAAGAATGCAAAAGTAGATGAGCTAATTCAAAAAGGTATTGAAACTGTAGATATCGAAAAGCGTAAACCTATTTATAAAGAATTGTATAAAGAATTAAGTGATGATCCACCAGTAATTCTATTAAACTACCGTAGAACAATTACTGGTTATAACGGGAATATAAAAGGAATTGATCCTGAAAAGTACAACAGTATTAGTGCAAACTTACCAGTATTATCATTTGAAAAATAACGATAAGAATGTATAAGTAGAAGACATTTTTTCATTCGGTTAGTAATGTGCCGCTTTGAAAAAATGTTCTTCTATTTTAAGCATAAGATTGGAGAGAAAAAGGGTGAAAACATATATTGTTCGTAGGTTGTTACAAATGATTCCTACACTGCTTGGTACATCAATTATTATCTTCGTCCTGTTCGCACTTCTTCCTGGGGATTATATTGATTCAAACCCGAAAATTACACCGGAAAGAGCAGCTGAACTGAGGGAATTATATGGGTTGAACAAACCGATTGTTGAGCGTTATTTTCATTGGTTAGGTAATGCATTGCAAGGGGACTTTGGCTTCTCGCTTCAATATCAAGAGCCTGTAACGTCATTATTAAATAAATTTATTTGGAATTCTTTTAGTGTAGCAATTATTGCATTGTTTTTTATTTGGCTAATTGCACTTATTATCGGTGTATTCTCGGCGACGAAGCAACATTCTTTATTCGATAAACTTGTAACAATCGGTGTTTTTGCAGCAATGTCATTTCCTTCATTCTTTATCGGCTTGTTTTTAATTAAGGTGTTTGCGGTTGACTTTAAGTTATTACCGATAGGTGGAATGATTGATGTTGGCAGTAATTCAACAGGATTTGCTTACGTGATAGAAGTTGCAAAACATATGATTTTACCAGTATTTATTTTGACACTTCTTGGGGTCGGCTCGCTAACTCGGTATTTTAGAACAAGTATGTTAGAGGTTGTAAGACAAGATTACATACGAACAGCAAGAGCGAAAGGTTTGAAGGAGAAGACGGTTATTTATAAGCATGCATTAAAAAATGCAATATTACCAGCAATTACGTTATTAGCATTTGAATTACCGGGATTGTTTTCTGGGGCAATTATTATTGAACAAATTTTTAACTGGCCAGGGATTGGTAATATTCAATTAGAAGCATTAAATTTCCGTGACTATACAGTATTGATGGCATTTACGATGTTTCTTTCTTGTTTAACAATCGTTTCAAACTTTTTAGCAGATATCGTATATGCAGTTGTTGATCCAAGAATTCGGTTGAAGTAAGGGGGGAAAGAAATGGAGACTGTTACAGTAATTACAGAAAAAAAAGAAAAAAAGAGCAGAAGCGAATCATCACCATGGCGACAAGCTTTTAAAAAGATAAAGAAAAATAAGATGGCACTTGTAGGGTTTTATGCATTAATTTTTATGTTTTTATTTTGTTTTATCGGTCCGTTCTTTTCTCCATATGCATCAGGGAAAATACAAGTTGCGCTCATTAACAAACCACCTAGTGTTTCTCATTGGCTTGGTACAGATCAATTAGGAAGAGATATTTTAACAAGGCTTATGCAAGCGGGACGTATTTCATTAACCATTGGTTTAGCTTCAATGGTTTTATCGGTTATACTTGGAGCTTTATTAGGAGCGATTGCAGGTTTTTATCGTGGTATTGTGGACAATATTATTATGCGGCTTGCAGATATTTTAATGTCAATGCCAGGATTACCGCTACTTATTATAATGGGTGCGATTTTATCAGAGTGGAAAGTACCGTCTGATTATCGTTTGTATGTCATTATGATTATTTTAAGTCTAGTAGGTTGGCCAGGGCTTGCACGCCTTGTAAGAGGGCAAATTTTATCACTTAGGGAGCAAGCATTTATGCAAGCTACGGATGTGTTAGGAATAAAAGATTACCGGAAAATTATATATCACTTAATACCTAATGTTTTACCCATTTTAATTGTTGTATCCACATTAGGTGTTGCAGGTTCTATTTTGGGAGAATCCGCACTAAGTTACTTAGGCCTCGGAGTCGTTCCACCTACACCATCATGGGGGAACATGATTAGCGCAGCTAACTCATTAATCGATTTCCAAAAGCGCCCATGGTTATGGATTCCGCCCGGTTTTGCAATCTTTATAACAGTTGTATCAATTAATTTACTTGGTGATGCACTTCGTGATGCGTTAGATCCAAAGATGAGACGGTAGGTGAGAAGATATGAGTAAAGCGGTAGTAGAGCTGAAAGACTTACAAACACATTTTCAAACTGACGAGGGGACAGTAAAGGCTGTGAACCATGTTAGCTTTGCGGTTCGAGAAGGGGAAACAGTTTGTGTAGTAGGAGAATCAGGTTGCGGAAAGAGTGTAACAGCTTTATCTATTATGGGGCTTATTGCTGAATCTGGTAGTGTAGTGGGTGGAGACATTTTATATGAAGGAAAAAGTCTTTTAGGAATGAAAGAGAAAGAACTTCGTAGTTTACGAGGCAATGATATTGCAATGATTTTCCAAGAACCGATGACATCGCTAAACCCCGTCTTCACTGTAGGGGAGCAAATTGTAGAAACGTTAAGAGAGCATGAATTACTTAGTAAAAATGAAGCATATAAGAAGGCAATTGAGTTAATTCGTAAAGTTGGCATAGCCCGCGCTGATGAAATCGTCCATTCTTATCCGCATGAACTGAGCGGTGGGATGTTACAACGTATTATGATTGCTGTTGCGCTTAGTTGTAATCCTAAGTTATTAATTGCAGATGAACCAACAACAGCTCTTGATGTTACCATTCAGGCTCAAATATTGGATCTACTAAGACAAGTGAAAGAAGAATTTAAAACGTCGATTTTATTAATTACACATGACTTAGGTGTCGTAGCGGAAATGGCTGATTATGTTGTCGTTATGTATGGCGGGAAAGTTATTGAAGAAGCCCCAGTACTAGAGATATTCCAAAATCCAAAACATCCTTATACGAAAGGATTATTGAAATCAAAACCAGTAATGGGAAAACGAATAGATAAACTATATTCTATTCCAGGGCAAGTTCCGAATTTAGTTGGTTTAGGTGAGTTTTGTTACTTTAGTGGGCGTTGTGAGCATTGTATGGAAATATGTGAAAAAGAAGCCCCAAATCTAAATGTAAATGATGAAAATCATAAAGTAGCTTGCTGGTTATATGAGGAGCGTGCGGAACAATGAGTGAACCATTATTAGAGGTGAAAAACCTAAAGGCATATTTTCCAATTAAGGGTGGCGTATTTAGTAGAACAATTGGGCATGTAAAAGCAGTTGATGGAGTAAGTTTTACTATTAATAAAGGTGAAGTGTTTGGTCTCGTTGGTGAATCAGGGAGCGGGAAAACAACAATAGGAAAAACAATTTTACGCCTCGTTCAAAAAACGGAGGGAGAAGTGAAGTTTAAAGGAAAAGATGTTCATTCTTTATCCAAGGATGAATTAAGAAAACATCGCCCTAATATGCAGCTCGTTTTCCAAGATCCATTTAGCTCATTAAATCCGAGAATGAGAATTGGAGAAGCGCTTGGAGAGCCAATGTTGGCCCACGGATTAGCAACGAAAGAAAATGTGCGTGAAAAGGTAATTGAAGTATTGGAGTTATGTGGATTAGCTCCTTATCATATTGACCGGTATCCCCATGAGTTTTCTGGTGGACAACGTCAGCGTATCGTAATCGCAAGAGCTATGGTATTAAATCCAGAATTCATTGTAGCTGATGAACCTGTAGCGGCACTAGATGTATCTATCCAAGCACAAATTATTAATTTATTTAGTGAGTTACAGGAGAAAAAGGGATTATCTTATTTATTCATTTCGCATGATTTAAGTGTAGTAGAACATTTATGTACGAAAATCGGAATTATGTATTTAGGTACGATTGTGGAGACAGCACCGCGTGATGAGTTATTTACCAATCCGCTACATCCTTATACGAAAGCATTGTTATCAGCTGTTCCAATACCAGATCCAACAGTGAAGCGAGAACGAATTATACTAGAAGGGGATATTCCAAGTCCAGCAAATCCACCTTCGGGCTGTCGTTTTCATACACGTTGCCCATTTGCAACGGATGTTTGTAAAAAAACAGTACCAGAATTCCGTAATGTTGGTGTAGAGCATTTTGTTGCTTGTCATCACGTATAAAAAAGGACTCTTTCAAATTGAAAGAGTCCTTTTTTTATTTACTAGATGAAGTTTGTTTCAATACAAATTGTTCGATTGCGTGAGCAACACCATGTTCATTGTTTGTTAGTGTTACAACATCACATAGCTTTTTTACATCTTCTTCAGCGTTGCCCATTGCAACAGATAAGCCCGCTACTTCTAACATCGGTACATCATTAAAATTATCACCAATAGCAACTGTATCTTCAATAGGGATATTAAAATGAGCTGCCATCTGCTGTATCCCGTTTCCTTTATGTCCATTCTTATCCATAATTTCTAAGTTAGTAGGAGCCGATGCTGTAACCATAATATCAGCATCCTCTTGTAATATACTTAATAGCTGTGCGCGATGCGCTGCATTAAACGTTAAAATGAAGAATTTAGATATTTCTAGTTCTTGGTTATTTACAACATCTTCTATTTTTTTGAAATCAGTAATTAGGTTCGATTTCTTTTGCTTTTCTGTAATTCGTTCAAGTTCCTCTAATGTAACATCAAGCGCATGCTTATTTTCTTCGAATGCTTGCATCACTTGATCTTGCCATGTATATGGAGAATAAACCCCTTTATTTGTATATAGCTTATATGGGAAACCTTCAGATTCTAGTAATTTTGCAAGTTTGTACACTTTGTCGTTTTGTATACAACGCGAGTTAATTACTTTTCCATCCACATAAACAATAGCCCCATTGCTTGCTCCGACTGGAAGAGATAATTTATATTCTTCCAATAGCTTTAAAGCATCCTCTTTCGCACGACCAGAACAGATCATTACAATATGACCGGCTTCTTGTGCAGTTTGGATTGCTTGTAGGTTTTCTTTGGAGATTTCAAGATTAGATGATAGTAGTGTACCATCCATATCTAATGCGATTAATTTCAAAATGACCACCTCTTTGTTTTTATTATACATAGTTATATAGAGGAAACATATAAACTTATCTTGGAAAGACGGTATTTTATCTCATATTAAAAGTAAGTAAAGATTAGATAGGTTTAGTGGCACTAAATAAACAATTTGTAACAAAAATAGAGAGGAATATGACTATATTTCACTTTATGACTGTAATGTTACACGAATGTTACAAACGTGAACTTAGTGAAAAATGCATTAAATAAAGGTTTTTGAGGGTTATTATAAAAAAATGTAAAAAAAGTGTAATAAATTTTACGTAATTATATTGCAACGTAATAATAGTTATGTTACATTAATGTTACAAACGTTACGTTATCGAATTTAATGTAACGTTAACATAAAAACTATGAAATAAACATTTCTTAGAAATTACATATAGATAACTTATAAAAAGGGAGGATAAATGATATGAAAGAGCAAGTATTACAAGTAACAAAAGGTGACTTTGTAGGATCAGCAAGTGGAGCAGTAGTATTAACAGCGTTAATCGTATTTCTATCAAGCGTATTAGTATAATAGAAGTTTTGTAACAAAAGAAAAAGAAGGGAGAATGAAAGATATGAAAGAGCAGGTATTACAAGTAACAAAAGGTGACTTCGTAGGATCAGCAAGTGGAGCGGTAGTATTAACAGCATTAATCGTATTTTTATCAAGCGTATTAGTATAATAGAAGTTTTGTAATAAAAGAAAAAGAGAGGAGAATGAAAGATATGAAAGAGCAAGTATTACAAGTAACAAAAGGTGACTTCGTAGGATCAGCAAGTGGAGCAGTAGTATTAACAGTGTTAATCGTATTTCTATCAAGCGTATTAGTATAATAGAAGCTTTGTAACAAAAGAAAAAGAGAGGAGAATGAAAGATATGAAAGAGCAAGTATTACAAGTAACAAAAGGTGACTTCGTAGGATCAGCAAGTGGAGCGGTAGTATTAACAGCGTTAATCGTATTTCTATCAAGCGTATTAGTATAATAGAAGTTTTAAATTAAACAAAAAAGGAAGGAGAATGAGGGATATGAACAGTGAACAAGTGTTTCAAGTAACAAAAACAGATTTATTAGGATCCTTAGGTGGAGCGGTAATATTAACATCATTTATTCTATTCCTTGCAAATGTATTAGTATGAGATATATAAATACAATCATTCAAAAAAAATAAAGACTCTAACGTATTAGTAAGTAGTTAATATGTTGGAGTCTTTTTTATATTCTTCTTATATACCCTCAAGTATTAAAGTTACCTCATTATCCAGCATTCATGGCTAATTAAACGCTGCGGTTGAAACTTGATTCAACGAATAATCAAAAAGCCACTGAATAAAATCCCGCTTTATTTCAAAGAGAAAAAAGTCGAATTTTATATGTAAGAAAAAAAGAGGAATTTGACAGAAAAGATAGAAAATTTTAAAGGTCAGAATTTGTTAGCTTGCTAACTAATTTCTATTAATTAATGTTGGAAGCGTTTTCGGTTGGTTTTAAGTATGGACCATTTAATCTATTTACAGGGGGATGAAGATATTATGAAACAAAAATCTATGGATACGCTAGCTGCACAAATGGAGGACTTTTTTCCAGTACGTGATGTAGATCATTTGGAATTTTACGTAGGGAATGCAAAGCAATCGAGTTATTATCTTGCGAGAGCGTTCGGATTCAAAATTGTAGCTTACTCTGGATTAGAAACTGGAAACCGTGAAAAGGTATCTTATGTTCTTGTGCAAAAAAATATGCGTTTCGTTGTGTCTGGAGCTTTAAGTAGTGAAAATCGTATTGCAGAGTTTGTAAAGACTCATGGTGATGGCGTGAAGGATGTGGCACTACTTGTTGATGATGTTGATAAAGCATACTCAGAAGCAGTGAAACGTGGTGCCGTCGCAATTGCTCCACCGCAGGAATTAACAGATGAGGACGGTACATTGAAAAAAGCAGTTATTGGTACGTATGGTGATACAATTCATACGCTGGTAGAGCGTAAAAATTATAAAGGGGCATTTATGCCAGGATTCCAAAAGGTAGAATTTAATATTCCATTTGAGGAGTCTGGTTTAATTGCTGTTGATCATGTAGTTGGTAATGTTGAAAAAATGGAAGAGTGGGTTAGTTATTACGAGAATGTTATGGGCTTTAAACAAATGATTCATTTTGATGATGACGATATTAGTACAGAGTATTCGGCGTTAATGTCAAAAGTTATGACGAATGGAAGTCGTATTAAGTTTCCTATTAACGAACCAGCAGACGGAAAGAGAAAGTCACAAATTCAAGAGTATCTAGAATTCTATAATGGAGCTGGTGTACAACATCTTGCTTTATTAACAAGTGATATTGTTAAAACAGTTGAAGCGCTTCGTGCAAATGGGGTGGAGTTTTTAGATACACCTGATACTTATTACGATGAGCTAACTGCACGAGTTGGAAAAATCGATGAAGAAATTGATAAGTTAAAAGAATTAAAGATCTTAGTAGATCGTGATGATGAAGGTTACTTACTACAAATCTTTACGAAACCAATTGTAGATCGTCCGACTTTATTTATTGAAATCATTCAACGTAAAGGTTCTCGTGGATTTGGTGAAGGAAACTTTAAAGCGTTATTCGAATCAATTGAAAGAGAACAAGAGCGTCGCGGAAACTTATAAGATTTGTATCCACCAGCAAAAGTCCCTTTGCTGGTGGAAATTTCATTTTTATAAGGAGGAATCAGGATGAAATTTGTTACATTTCGTCTCCCTTCAAAAGAACTACGGGCTGGATGGCTTGAAGGTGACAAAGTAATAGATATGAATCTTGCTAGTGAAGGGAAAATCCCTTCTTCTATGATAGATTTTTTAGAGAAAGCGGATGAGTATGTAGAAGTAGTGCGGAATATTAAGAATCCAAATAAGGGTATATATGCTTTAGAAGAAGTACAATTGACAGCTGCTCTTCCTAATCCGAGTAGTATTCGAGATTTTTACGCATTTGAACAACATGTAAAAACAGCTCGTGGACGAAGAGGATTAGATGTTGTGCCTGAATGGTATGATATTCCGGTTTTTTATTTTACTAATCATCGTGCTGTAATTGGTTCCGGTGATTTTGTAATTGGTCCGAAAAAGTCTAAAAAGCTTGATTATGAGTTGGAGATTGCTTGCGTAATAGGAAAAGAAGGGCGAAATATTTCTCGTGAGCAAGCAGAGGAATATATTTTTGGTTATTGTATTATGAACGACTGGAGTGCGAGAGACTTACAAGCAACAGAAATGAAAGTAGGTCTCGGTCCAGCGAAAGGAAAAGACTTTGCAACTTCTTTAGGAGCACATCTCGTTACGAAAGAGGAATTAGACGTTTATCGTAATGGTGATCGATATAATTTAGAAATGACTGCTCATGTAAATGGAAAACTATTATCAAAAGGAAACTTCCAAGATATTTACTATACATTTGCTGAAATGATTGAACGTGCTTCAGAGGACGTTACGTTATATCCAGGAGATGTGATTGGTTCTGGGACAGTAGGAACAGGATGTATTTTAGAACTGGGTACAGAAGAGTGGCTACAAGATGGAGATGTTGTAGAACTGTCGATTACTGGTTTAGGTACACTACGTAATACGATCAAAAAAGAAAAGGAAGCGGGTGATGGGCATGTTTTATCGTCACATGGGAGAACTACCTCATAAACGACATGTACAATTTCGTAAAAAAGATGGGTCGCTTTATCGTGAACAGGTAATGGGAACAAAAGGTTTTTCTGGTACGCAGTCTATTTTGTATCATCATTATATGCCAACAGAAGTAGGTCATTCTGCATTATCGCATTCTTGTCAGTTGCAGTATGAAGAGGATGTTGCTCTTTCTCATCGCCACTTTCGAACGAAAGAAAGTAAAAAAAGTGGTGATGCAATAAGTGGACGTAATTTCATACTTGGAAATGAAGATTTGTTAATTGGAGTAGTGAGTCCAACAGAAAAAATGGATTATTTCTATCGTAATGGTGATGGCGATGAAATGTTATTTGTTCATTATGGAACAGGGAAAATTGAAACGATGTTTGGAACGATTCACTATAGAAAAGGCGACTATGTAACGATTCCAATTGGAACGATTTATCGTGTTATTCCAGATGAAGGAGAGACTAAGTTTCTTGTTGTAGAGGCAAATAGCCAAATTACAACGCCGCGTCGTTATCGAAATGAATACGGACAATTGTTAGAGCATAGTCCGTTTTGTGAAAGAGATCTTCGTGGTCCAGAAAAATTAGAGACATATGATGAAAAAGGCGAGTTTGTCGTAATGACAAAATCAAGAGGCTATATGCATAAACATGTTTTAGGACACCACCCGTTAGATGTTGTTGGATGGGATGGCTATTTATATCCGTGGGTATTTAATGTAGAGGATTTTGAACCAATTACAGGGCGCATTCATCAGCCACCGCCAGTACATCAAACATTTGAAGGGCATAATTTTGTTATTTGCTCTTTCGTACCACGTTTATACGATTATCATCCAGAGTCAATTCCAGCACCATATTATCATAGTAATGTTAATAGTGATGAAGTTCTTTACTATGTAGAAGGAAACTTTATGAGTCGCAAAGGTGTGGAAGAAGGTTCTATTACACTTCATCCGAGCGGGATTCCCCATGGACCGCATCCGGGGAAAACAGAGGCAAGTATAGGGAAGAAAGAGACGCTTGAATTAGCTGTTATGATAGACACATTCCGTCCGCTTCGTATTGTAAAACAAGCACATGAAACAGAAGATGAAAAGTATATGTATAGTTGGATTGAACAAGGTTCATATACTGTGAAATAAGTAAAAAAGGCATGCTCTCAATAAGGGGGCATGCCTTTTTCACGGAATCGACATGTATAATAATACCAAAAAAATAATGGAAAGATATATAGAAAGAATAATAAGGATCGTGCATATTCAGAAGAATTTCTACTTGTTTCGACAAAAGTATTGACTAGGAAAAGCGTAATGAGTAAAATAAAAAAGCGAATTAAAAATTTTCAGAAAATTTAAAACTTGGAGGAGTGAAAGATGAAGCAAATTTTTCAAAAGAAGCCAATTGCAAAGTTAATGCATGAAAGTAAGCAAAAAACGTTAGCAAGAACATTGGGTGCGCTAGATTTAACTATGCTTGGAATCGGAGCAATTGTTGGAACTGGTATTTTTGTTCTAACGGGTGTTGTGGCAGCGAAACATTCTGGGCCAGCTATTATATTATCATTTGCGATTGCCGCGTTAGCTTGTGCCTTTGCTGCATTTTGTTATGCTGAATTTGCTTCTTCAGTTCCTGTCTCGGGCAGTGTGTATACGTATACATACGCGACGATGGGGGAAGTGTTCGCATTTTTAATTGGCTGGGACTTAATGCTTGAATATTTACTTGCTACATCTGCTGTAGCAAACGGTTGGTCTGCATATTTTCAATCTTTATTAAAGGGGTTTGGAATTCACATTCCGACTATTCTCTCCTCGGCTCCTGGTACAGGAAAGGGTGGAATAATTGATCTACCTGCAGTTCTAATTATTTTAGTGATGACAGTTCTTTTATCTAGGGGTGTTCGTGAAAGTGCACGAGTAAATAACATTATGGTATTTATTAAAATAGCAGTTGTTCTTATTTTTATCTTTGCTGGTTTTAATTATGTGAAACCTGAAAACTGGACGCCCTTTATGCCATTTGGTTTAGATGGTGTAATGGCTGGAGCGGCTACAGTATTCTTCGCATTTATAGGATTTGATGCAGTTTCAACAGCGGCAGAAGAAGTGAAACGTCCGCAACGTGATTTACCAATTGGTATTATTGCATCGTTATTAATTTGTACAGTTCTTTATATCGTTGTTTCGCTTATTTTGACAGGGATTGTTCCATACGGCCAGCTAAATATATCAGATCCAGTTGCTTTTGCACTTCAATTTATTGGACAAGATGGTTTAGCGGGGGTAATTTCAGTAGGAGCAATTACAGGAATTACAACAGTAATGCTAGTTATGATGTATGGGCAAGTTCGTGTTTCTTATGCGATGAGCCGAGATGGTTTACTGCCGAAGCGTCTTGCTAAAGTTCATCCGAAATTTAAAACGCCATTTTTAAATACATGGACAACGGGGATTATTGCGGCACTGATTTCAGGATTAATAGATTTAAATGTTTTAGCACATCTTGTAAATATGGGGACATTGTCAGCATTTGCACTTGTAGCTGTTGCAGTAATCGTAATGAGAAGAACTCATCCAGACTTACCAAGGGCATTTAAGGCTCCGCTTGTACCATTTTTACCAGCATTAACAGTGATTTTCTGTTTATACTTAATGCTTCAGTTATCAGGGACAGCGTGGATTAGTTTTGGGATATGGATGGTTATTGGTATAGCGGTTTACTTCTTATATAGCCGAAAACATAGTGCTTTAAATAATAGTAAAAAAGAAGAAGATGTTGCAAATTTATAAGCGAAAAAATCCATTCTAATTCTGTTAGAATGGATTTTTTTATTTGAAAATTTACATTTTTCTGAACTTGTTATAAGATAATTGTTGGCTAACTAAAGGGGTGGAATGATGAAAAATACGTGGCGTGAGTTAAGGGAGATGGACCGTAACGTATGGATTCGATTTATTGGAGAGACGTTAAATGGAATTGCAATGATGATGTTAATGCCTTTTTTTGCATTATATTTAAAAGATAAGGTAGATTCGTTGTTGGGAGTTGGGGTTATTATGGCGCTTTCTCCAATTGCTGCAAGCTTTGGATCACTTATAGGAGGGAGAATTGCTGACATATATGGAAGAAAGCCTATTATGATATTTTCTATGGCAAATAATGCATTATTAATGCTCGGTTTTCTATTTATAGAAGGATTTATTCCATATGCAATTTTATCTATTTTTTTAGGGTTGAGTAATTCTTTATTTCATCCAGCTGCATCAGCTATGGTCGCGGATGTAACGGCACCAGAAAAAAGAACAGAGGCATATGGTTTATTACGAATGGGACACAATATAGGTGCTGCGATTGGTCCGATAATGGGAGCATCAGTAGTTGTGTTGTCAAAGAACCTTGTGTTTATTATTGCCTCTTCTACAATGCTATTTTATGCGTTACTTGTATTACTTCTTATTCAAGAGACGATGCCAAAGAGTATAGATAAGGAAGAACATAAAGAAAAGGAATCTGGGGCAGTTTGGAAAATTGTAATGCGAGATAAGGCATTAATAATTTACTTATTAGCAGGTATTATCATTTCGATGGGGTTTTCTCAAACGGAAGGCATGCTGCCACTACATTTTGATAATGAAATGAAGCGTATTTTTGGAACGAATAATCCATATCCATATTTAATGGCGTTAAACGGACTATTAGTTGTTTTATTCCAGTTTCAAATTTCAAAATGGGCTACGGATAAACCAGTTGGGAAGACGATGTTATATGGTGCATGTTTATTCGGGATTGGATTATTTTTTATAGGGTGGTTACCGAAGTGGTTTGGAGAATTTAATACAAATGCTACAATTATTTTAATAACACTACTGTTCGTTTATGCTATATATACGTTAGGTGAAATGATTATGTCGCCTGTACAGATGACATTTGTAGCAAATTTGGCCCCTGAGCATTTGAGAGGGACTTATATGGGAGCTGCAAGTTTGCAGTGGATTACAGGAAGCGCATTTGGCCCACTTTTGGGAGGTTTTTTATTAGATCGGTTACTTGGTCACCTTCTATTTACAATTTTAGCTGTAGGATGTGTAGTTGCAGGTATTGTATATGTTTCTTTAGATCGCCTTGTTGAGCAAAGGCAAAAAGACACACTAACCAAACAATCTTCTTAGTGAATAGGTGACATACACAAAAAAGGGGATTTCTACATATTTTAGGTACATAACTAGATTAGATTGCCATTTTATTTTGTGTAGCTATATAGAAAATGAAATGAAAAACCAATAAGTGATGTTATTTAATTATTTATGGAAGTTACATTTTATTTCAAATAGGAACTACCTATTTTTATAAAAAGTGCTAAAATAGAAAAATGAAAACAATTGGTTAGGGTGATTTCATTGACGAAAATTAAATTAGGTTTATTATATGGTGGAAAATCAGCTGAGCATCAAGTTTCGCTACAGACGGCTCTTGCTGCTATTAAAGCGTTAAATCAAGATAAATTCGAGATTCATCCAATTTATATTACAGAACAAGGTCAATGGGTACGCGGTGAGCGTATTGAAGGCGAAGTAACAGATGTTGAAGCTTTAAAAATGAGCGGTGCAGAAAATGCGATTTCTCCGTTATCATTAAGTACAGAAATTATCCCATCTGCAGCTTCTGAGGAGAATGCTATTGACGTTATTTTTCCATTACTACATGGACCAAACGGTGAAGATGGAACGGTTCAAGGACTATTAGAATTAATGAATATCCCTTATGTAGGAAATGGTGTTCTAGCATCATCTGCTGGTATGGATAAAGTTGTTATGAAAAACATCTTTGCAGAGGCTGGTTTAAAACAAGCAAAATATGCATCCTTCATTCGTAGTGCATGGGAAAAAAATCGTGAGGAAGCTTATTCTACAGTAGAAGATAAGTTAGGATATCCTTGCTTCGTAAAACCAGCGAACCTTGGTTCAAGTGTTGGTATTAATAAGTGTAAAAATCGTGAAGAACTTGAGGATGCATTTGTAGAGGCATTCCAATTTGATCGCAAAATTATTGTAGAAGAAAATATTGTAGGTCGTGAAGTAGAAGTTGGGGTACTAGGTAATGATGAGCCGAAATGTTCAGTTGTAGGTGAAATCGTTCCGAAAAAGGACTTCTATGATTATAAGTCGAAATATATCGATGGTGATACGGCGCTAATTATTCCAGCTGAAATGACAGAAGAAGAATCTAATGTAATTAAGCGTGATGCAATTATTGCATTCCAATCATTAGACGGTGCAGGTTTAACGCGAGCTGATTTCTTCTTAACGAAAGATGGAGAAGTGTATATTAACGAAGTAAACACAATGCCAGGATTTACACCGTTCAGTATGTTCCCTCTATTATGGCAACATACTGGGTTACCGTATCCAGAATTAATCGAAGAGCTAATTCGTTTAGCGATTGAACGTCACGAAGAAAAACAAAAAATTAAATATACAATCTAACAAAAAAGGAGGAAGCACTATTCGTAGGAATAGTGCTTCCTCTATGTAAGGAGCGTTTCTATATGATAAAGCGAATGTTAAAGCAAGTGGAACAGATGGTAAATGGTACTGGATTAGCAGAGCAATATGAGGGAATTACTATTCAAGGCGTGTCTATTGATACAAGAAAAATTGAAAAAGGAAACTTGTATGTTCCGATTCAAGGGGAGCGCTTCGATGGACATGCTTTTGTAGATAAAGCTGTTGAAAATGGAGCTGTGGCTACATTATGGATGAAAGATGTAGCGAATCCACCTGAGAATCTTCCGGTTATTTTTGTGGAAGACACGCTATCCGCATTGCAAATGTTAGCGAAAAACTATCGCGATCAATTGGATGTTAAAGTTGTAGGTGTAACGGGTAGTAATGGTAAAACATCTACGAAAGATATTGTAACAAGTCTTCTTGCGACTAAATTCAAAGTGCAAAAAACAGAAGGGAACTTCAATAACCATATTGGATTACCTCTTACCATTTTAAACTTAGAAGAAAATACAGAAGTAGCAGTATTAGAGATGGGTATGTCAAGCCGAGGCGAAATTGAATTCTTATCTAAGTTAGCTCGTCCTAATGCAGCTATCATTACGAATATTGGTGAGGCACATTTAATGGATTTAGGGTCCCGTGAGGCAATTGCTGAAGCGAAATTAGAAATTGTTACAGGGTTACAAGAAGGTGGCGTGTTCGTATATAACGGAGATGAGCCTTTATTAACGAATCGTGTTCCTGAAATGAATTTAGCAGCAGAAACGGTTACGTTTGGTGATGCAAGAGCAAACGATTATTATCCAACGACTGTAACATTACAAGCAACTGGGACACATTTCAAAATGAATAGAGATGAAAATATTTCATTCTACTTACCTGTGTTAGGAAAACATAATGTGTATAATACACTTGCTTCAATGGCAATTGCGAAACATTTTGGTGTAACGTGGGAAGAGATGAAAGAAGGTTTAGTAACACTTCAAATGACGGGCATGCGTATGGAAATTGTGAAAACAAATAGTGGTTTAACAATTATCAACGATGCTTATAATGCAAGTCCGACGGCTATGGAAGCAGCATTCCATTTAATGAATGGTTTAGATGGTTTTGCTAAAAAAATCGTTGTGCTCGGTGATATGTTAGAACTTGGAGATCAAGAAGTACAGTTCCATTATGAGGTAGGAAAATTAATCGATCCAGCAAAAATCTCGCATGTATTCACATACGGTAGATTAGGGGCTCAAATTGCTGAAGGAGCGAAAATTAATTTCCCTAATGAACGTGTAAAGGCGTATGATAATAAAGAAGAGTTAGTAAAAGATTTACAAGCAGTAGTCGATGTGAAAGATGTTGTATTAATAAAAGCATCTCGCGGTATGAAATTAGAAGAAGTAATTACGATGTTGAAATAATTGGTGTATATAAATAGGGATGATAGTTACGAAAATAGAAGAAACTTATAATAAGCGCTTACAGTAAATATAAAAAAATAAAAGTGAAGAAAAAAACTCTGAATATGAAAATAAGGTAACAGTTGGGTTTGCTTTTTACACATACAAAACTTATAATTGATAAAGTGTAATAACGTTTAGAAGTATTTTCGTGAAGAATATACGCCCGTTTATATACGTGAGCATTCAGGAAAAGGGCTTTTCCGCAAATTCGGAAAACGCCTTTTTTTAAATGATAAGTATAGGATAGAAAAGGAGAAGTAACATTGACAACATTTCGAGAATTAGGATTAAGTGATTCTTTACTGCAATCTGTTGAAAGTATGGGCTTTGAAGAGGCTACACCAATTCAAGCTGAAACAATTCCACATGCATTGCAAGGTAAAGATATTATTGGGCAAGCGCAAACAGGTACAGGGAAAACAGCAGCATTCGGATTACCACTATTAGATAAAGTGGATACACATAAAGAATCGGTTCAAGGTATTGTTATCGCGCCAACGCGTGAATTAGCAATTCAAGTTGGAGAAGAATTATACAAAATTGGTAAGCATAAACGTGTTCGTATTTTACCAATTTATGGTGGTCAAGATATTAACCGCCAAATTCGTGCTCTAAAAAAACACCCACACATTATTGTTGGTACGCCGGGTCGTATTTTAGATCATATTAACCGTAAAACACTTCGCCTGCAAAACGTAGAGACAGTTGTTCTTGACGAAGCGGATGAAATGTTAAACATGGGCTTCATTGAAGACATTGAAGCAATTTTAACAGATGTGCCAGAAACACATCAAACATTACTATTCTCAGCGACAATGCCGGATCCAATCCGCCGTATTGCTGAGCGTTTCATGACTGAGCCTCAACACATTAAAGTAAAAGCAAAAGAAGTAACAATGCCAAACATTCAGCAGTTCTATTTAGAAGTGCAAGAAAAGAAAAAGTTTGACGTGTTAACACGCTTATTAGATATTCAATCTCCAGAGCTTGCAATCGTATTCGGTCGTACAAAGCGCCGTGTTGATGAATTATCAGAAGCATTAAACTTACGTGGTTATGCTGCAGAAGGTATTCATGGTGATTTAACTCAGGCGAAACGTATGTCTGTATTACGTAAATTTAAAGAAGGTTCTATTGAAGTTCTTGTTGCAACAGACGTTGCTGCACGTGGTCTTGATATTTCAGGCGTAACGCACGTATATAACTTCGATATTCCACAAGATCCAGAATCATACGTTCACCGTATCGGTCGTACTGGTCGTGCAGGTAAAAAAGGTATTGCAATGCTATTTGTAACACCACGTGAATCAGGACAATTAAAAAATATCGAGCGTACAACAAAACGTAAAATGGACCGTATGGATGCACCGACACTTGACGAGGCATTAGAAGGTCAACAACGTTTAATCGCTGAAAAGCTTCAAAGCACAATTGAAAATGAAAACTTAGCATACTACAAGCGTATTGCAGAAGAAATGTTAGAAGAAAATGACTCTGTAACAGTAGTAGCTGCTGCTTTAAAAATGATGACTAAAGAGCCGGATACAACTCCGATCGCTTTAACATCAGAACCACCTGTTGTTTCAAGAGGCGGCGGTTCTAAAAAACGCGGCGGTAACGGAGGCGGATACCGTGATGGTAACCGTAATCGTAGTCGTGATGCACGCGGCGGTGGCGATGGACGTAATCGTGACCGTAACCGTGATGGACGTAATCGTGACGGAAACCGTGATCGCAATCGTGATGGTAACCGCGATCGTAATCGTGATGGTGGTAGTCGTGGTCGTAGAGGTGAAGGCCAAGGTCGCCCTGGTTCTTCAAATGGACGCGGCGAAAGAAAACATCATAGCCGTCCACAAGCTTAATAAAAAAAGAGAATGCCCTTTGCGGGCATTCTCTTTTTTTATTTCTATAATTGTGCATACTACATAATAGTTATGATAGAAAAGGGGCTGTTATATGCTTGTAAGGCTTGGTTACGTTGCGATGAGTGTACATTTGAAGAATGCATCTCCATCTCAAACGATGACGTATGCACAGTTTCAGAAATTAGATGATCGTGCTGCTGCAATTCGTAAACTTGAAAGAATTGCCAATTCCAATTTAGAAAATTGTTTACGTTTATTAAAGCATAATAAAGGGCATGACATATCTTTCTTTCGGCTCAGTTCAAAGCTCATTCCTTTAGCGAATCATGAGGAATTGCTAGAGTGGAACTATATTCGTCCTTTAAAAGAAAATTTAAAAAAACTAGGTGAATATGCAGTTCATATGAATATGAGAATTGATTTCCATCCAGATCATTTTGTTGTACTAAATTCACCTGAGGAGAGTGTTTTTAAACAATCTGTAAAAACATTGCAGATGCACAAAAAATTATTAAAAGGCATGGGGATTGAACATAAGCAACGATGTGTACTGCATGTTGGAGGAGGATATAAAGATAAAGAACTTGCATTAGAGCGCTTTATAGAGAATTGGTCGAATGTCCCAAGGGGTATTCAAGAAATGATTATATTAGAAAATGATGATACAACCTTTACGTTAGAGGAAACATTATATTTAGGAGAAAAATTAGATATTCCCGTCGTATTTGACTTGCATCACCATATGATGAATAATGAGCAAGAAGATTGGTATGAAGATTGGGCACGTGTCGTTCATACGTGGGAAACGTCTTTGTTGCCAGTTAAAATGCATATCTCTAGCCCTAGAGAGGGAAAAGATCCAAGAGCTCATGCAGATTATATTAATGTAGAGACATTTTTATCTTTTTTAAGAAGGATAAAGGGAAGTGTTCCGCAAATTGATTGTATGATTGAGGCGAAGATGAAGGATGAGTCTTTATTTCAATTAATGAGAGATTTAAGTGAACAAGTAGATGTAGAAATTATCGATGGTGCAAGCTTTTATATTAAATAAGCTTTGCACCATCGTTTTTTTGGGTTAAAAAAGGGGTTAAAATGCCACCGGTTATTAAACCTGTTAAATGACTGATCGGATTGGCAGAAGGGTTAAAGAAAGTAAATAGTAGTAATAGAAGAATCATAATTGAGAAAATGGCAATTTCTTTTGGTTTTGAAGAGCGGTATCGATTGTACAATAAAAATAACTGTGCACCTAATAGTCCGAAAATACCACCTGATGCACCTGCGTGAATATATTCAAGCGGCATAATAATATAAGAAGAAATATTTCCAGAAATTCCAGAGAGAAAAAATAGAATAAAAAAAGAAAAGTGTCCGAGTTGCTTTTCGATAGAAGAACCAAGAGCAAACAAAAAAATACTATTAGAAAGAAAATGTTGTAAGTCTACGTGTACGAGAAGAGAAGTTATGACACGCCACCATTCTCCTTTAGCGATATATTCATTAGAGGCTGCCAGTGGTAAGAGAAAAAAGTCGCCTAATATCATCATGACTAAATGAATAAGAAGTAAGGTAAGAATAGTCGGTTGTAAAGAAATATGAGTGGATCTTATTAGCATACGGTTACTTTCACCCCTTTTGCATCAGAAAGATTCTCTGTTATTCTTATCAATATGAAAGAAGAAAGTTAAATAGAAGAAGGGGATTTCGAAATGATTATAGGGATTGGTATCGATATTATTGAATTAAATCGTATTGAAAAAATGCTAGATGGAAAGCTTAAATTTATGGAACGTATTTTAACGGAAAATGAACGTAATGTTGCTATGGAGCTGAAAGGAAGTCGTCTTACAGAGTTTGTAGCTGGAAGGTTTGCAGCGAAAGAGGCGTATTCAAAAGCTGTAGGTACTGGTATCGGAAAAGAAGTGAGTTTTTTAGATATTGAAGTGAAAAATGATGAAAGAGGTAAGCCAATTCTGATTACAAGTACAGAGTATATTGTTCATTTATCAATTAGTCATAGTAAGGAATTTGCTGTTGCTCAAGTTGTTTTAGAAAGCTCGTCACGCTAGTCTGCATATTTTATATCTTTGTCTCATATATTTGAGGTAGCGATAAGGAAGGTACATCTTCCATTCATTTATAGGGGCAAAGGGGCTGAATTGATGAAAAGGCGTCTGTTTTTAGTTCTTGTCGGTTTGTTGACCGTTTTTGTGTTGGCGGGTTGTGTGGAAAAGAAGCAAGATGATGTCGTGAGAGATTTAGAATCAAAAGTAAAAGGGATGAAAAGTTATCAAGCTGAGGCAAAATTATCTATTAAAACAGGCAATGAGCCTCAAGAGTATAACGTAGAGATTTGGCATAAGGAACCGTCTTTTTATCGTGTGAATTTAAAGAATGCAAAAAAAGATCAGAGCCAAATTATTTTGAGAAATGAAGAAGGTGTATTTGTATTAACGCCAGCACTTAATAAGAGCTTCCGTTTTCAAAGTGATTGGCCGCAAAATAGTAGCCAGGCTTATTTATATGAATCACTTGTAAGAGATATTTTGCAGGACAAGAAAAACCTTACTTTTGAGAAAACAGATAAGTATTATATTTTTAAAACAAAAACAAACTATCAACATCAAAATATGTTGCCGAGACAAGAGATTACATTGAATAAGAGCGACTTGACTCCAGTTTCAGTGAAGTTAATGGATAATGATCAAAATGTTCTTGTGAAAGTAGATTTCTCTAAAGTGAAATTCGATGCGAAATTTGATAAAGGTGCATTTGATACGAAACAAAATATGTCTAGAGCACAGGTAGATGTTCAAACAACAGCGAAAGAAGACAAACCGTTTGCTATTTTGTATCCACTTGATACACCACAAGGTATGACTCTGAAAGATGAAAAAGAGTTGAAGACAGACAGTGGCAAGCGTGCGATACTCACATACACTGGAAATAAGAAATCCTTTACTTTAATACAAGAAAAGGCAAAAGTTGCAGAGGCATCATCAGCGGTAAGTGTAAGTGGAGAACCAGTTGATCTTGGGTTTACGATTGGTGCATTGACGAAAGACTCTGTAACGTGGTCGCATAACGGAGTAGAATATATGCTCGTGTCTAAAGGTTTAGAGCCGAAGGAGCTGTTAATGGTTGCTCGTTCAGTTACAGCGAAGCAGGTGAAGTAAACTTCTTAGACGTGGTGATATATGTGCACCACGTCTTTTCTTAGTTTGAAGGTGGATTTCATAAAAGAAGCATATAAAAGAATAAGCTTCGCATATCGTGTATAAGGAAGTGTATTTATGGAAGAAGCACCATTTTACCGTGACACTTGGGTGGAAGTGGATTTAGATGCCATTTATAACAACGTTACACATATTAAAGAGTTCATCCCAAGTAATGTAGAGATTTTTGCTGTAGTTAAAGCAAACGCATATGGGCACGATTATGTACCGGTGGCTAAAACGGCATTAGAAGCAGGTGCAACAAGGTTAGCTGTTGCTTTTTTAGATGAAGCTTTAGTGCTTCGGAGGGCTGGTATTACTGAACCGATTTTAGTGTTAGGTCCCTCGCCGCCGCGTGATGTAAATGTAGCTGCTGAAAATGATGTAGCGCTAACTGTTTTTCAAAAAGAATGGGTGGAAGAAGCAATTAAACTTTGGGATGGTTCATCTGTAATGAAATTCCATATTAACTTTGATAGTGGTATGGGGAGAATTGGAATACGTGAAAGAAAAGAGCTAAAAGAATTTTTAAAGAGTTTAGAGGGTGCACCGTTTTTAGAGTTAGAAGGAGTATACACGCATTTTGCAACGGCAGATGAGGTTGAGACTTCGTATTTTGATAAGCAATATAACACGTTCTTGGAGCAGTTAAGTTGGTTGAAAGAATTCGGAGTGGATCCTAAGTTTGTTCATACAGCTAATAGTGCTGCGACGTTACGTTTTCAAGGGATTACATTTAATGCAGTGCGAATTGGGATTGCAATGTATGGATTATCTCCTTCTGTAGAAATACGTCCTTTTTTACCATTTGAATTAGAACCGGCGCTATCACTTCATACGAAAGTTGCTCATATTAAACAGGTAATTAAAGGTGATGGAATTAGTTATAACGTCACCTATCGAACGAAAACTGAAGAATGGATTGCGACTGTAGCGATTGGCTATGCAGATGGGTGGCTTAGAAGGTTACAAGGATTTGAAGTGCTTATAAATGGTAAAAGGGTACCGATTGTAGGGCGAGTAACAATGGATCAGTTCATGATTCATCTTCCTTGTGAAGTGCCACTTGGTACGAAAGTTACGCTTATTGGAAGGCAAGGAGATGAGTATATTAGCGCTACAGAGGTTGCGGAATACTCAGGGACTATTAATTATGAAATTATTGCAACGATCAGTTTCCGTGTGCCAAGAATATTTATACGGAATGGTAAGGTTGTAGAGATAATTAATTACTTGAACAATATATAGAAGGTAGTATGATTGCTTCTTGTCATTGGAGTGACTGTTCATTGCTGGATAATAAGCTCTTTTTGATGAGAAGCTTTTTACTTATAATCATTTTTTATATAAGTTGCACGTAAGTTTTGAAGAGGAGTTCTATTGTTTTTAGTTAGTTATGAGATAAAAAATTTAAGAAGATGAATGTTTTGTTTGTGAATTGGAAAACATAAGCAAGGAATAAGGAAGTCTTTGCAACAGGCTCCATACAATGGTATTATTACAATAGGTGTCATATATATATTTGGGTGTGTAGTTGACGGTGGAGGTGTATTTTTGTGTCCGAATCAAGTGTAACTACTGAAATCGTGGTTCGGTTGCCAAAGCAAATGGTAACGGAATTGGACGGAATTGGAAAACAAGAGAATAAGAATCGCCATGAACTAATTTGCCAGGCAACACAATTGTTATTGCGTCAACATAAGACGAAGAAACGCTACCAACATGAATCAATGCGACGTGGGTACATTGAAATGGGAAAAATTAATCTTGGTATTGCATCTGAAGCTTTCTTAGCAGAGTATGAAGCAGCTCATACAGTAGAACGCTTAGTTAGCGGGGGGTAATATTTTGATTGTAAAACGCGGCGACGTGTATTTTGCAGACCTTTCCCCAGTTGTTGGTTCTGAGCAAGGAGGCGTTCGTCCGGTTCTTGTCATTCAAAATGACATCGGAAATCGTTTTAGTCCAACGGTGATTGTAGCGGCTATTACTGCACAGATTCAAAAAGCGAAATTACCCACTCATGTGGAAATTGATGCGAAAAAGTATGGTTTTGAGAGAGATTCTGTTATTTTACTTGAGCAGATTCGAACAATCGATAAGCAACGCTTAACGGACAAAATCACTCATTTGGATGAAGTGATGATGAGTCGTGTAGATGAAGCGTTACAAATTAGTTTAGGACTAATAGATTTTTAAATCGGCAGTTTAAGTTGCTCTCTTTGAAGGGCAACTTTTTTTATTATAGAGGAGGTTACGGTTGTATATGGAAATGGTAGATAATCGACAAGCGTTAATGAAAATGTTAGTGAAAGAATTAGGCTTTACCGAAAAGCAAGTTCGTCATGTTATTCAATTAACAGAAGAAGGTAACACAGTTCCATTTATTGCTCGTTACCGAAAAGAATGGACAGGCTCTTTAGATGAGGTGCAAATTCGTACGATTTTAGAGAGATGGCAATATATGATGCAACTTGAAGATAGGAAGGAAGAAGTTCTTCGTCTTATTGATGAGAAGGGGAAACTGACAGAAGAGCTACGACAGCAAATTGTTAAAGCTACAAAGTTGCAAGAAGTAGAAGATCTATATCGTCCATATAAAGAGAAAAGAAGAACGAAAGCGACAATTGCTAAAGAAAAAGGATTAGAACCATTAGCTGAATGGTTATTGTTATATAAGAAAGAAGATCCGGCTAAAAAGGCAGTGGAATTTATTAATGTAGAGAAAGAAGTGCAATCTGCAGAAGAAGCTTTACAAGGTGCACAAGACATTATTGCAGAAATGGTTTCAGATGAAGCTGCGTATCGTAGTTGGATTCGAAATGTTACTTTTAGAAAAGGTGTTATGTCTTCGTCCGTGAAAGATGAAGAAAAAGATGAAAAGAATATATATGAAATGTATTACAGTTATGAAGAACCATTGCAAAAAGTAGTGCCACATCGTGTATTAGCAATGAATCGTGGCGAGAAAGAAGATATATTGAGAGTTGCTGTTGTTCCGCCAGTAGATGAGATAGTAACTTTTTTAAATAAGAAAGTAATTCGTGATAACGATTCGAAAAGTGCACATTATGTACAATTAGCGATTGAAGATGGTTATAAACGATTAATTCAATCTTCAATCGAAAGAGAAATTCGTAAAGAATTAACAGAAACAGCTGAAGAACAAGCGATACATATTTTCTCTGAGAACTTACGTAACTTATTATTACAACCTCCGATGAAAGGGAAAGTCGTGCTAGCGGTAGATCCGGCATATAGAACTGGTTGTAAATTGTCTGTAGTAGATGATACGGGGAAAGTACTACATATCGATGTTATTTATCCGCATCCACCTGTTCGTAAATATGATGATGCAAAAACGAAAGTTCTTTCTATTATAGATAAATATCAAGTTGAAATGATTGCAATTGGTAATGGGACAGCATCTAGAGAAACAGAAGAGTTTATAGTAGATGTATTACAAAGTGTGAACCGAGATGTCTTTTATATTATTGTAAATGAAGCGGGTGCTAGTGTATATTCAGCTTCTGATTTAGCTCGTGAGGAATTCCCAAATTTACAAGTTGAAGAGAGAAGTGCCGTTTCTATTGGAAGACGTCTGCAAGATCCACTTGCTGAACTTGTGAAAATTGATCCTAAATCAGTTGGGGTTGGACAATACCAACATGATGTATCTCAAAAGAGACTGAATGAGTCATTAACATTTGTAGTAGAAACAGCTGTTAACCAAGTTGGGGTTAATGTAAATACGGCTTCGGTTGCATTGTTACAATATGTTTCAGGTTTATCGAAAACTGTTGCGAAAAATATTGTGGCAAAGAGAGAAGAAGATGGGAAATTCACGAAGCGCACGGAATTAAAGAAAATCCCGCGTTTAGGTGCAAAGACGTATGAACAATGTATAGGTTTCTTACGTATACTAGAAGGAGCGAATCCATTAGATCGAACAGGTATTCATCCAGAGCAATATAAGAATGTTGAATTGTTATTGAAGAGTCTAGGGTTATCGATAGATGACGTAGGACAACCGCAATTACAAAAGAGATTGGAAGAAGTAGAGATTTCTAAGTTATCTCAAGAAACAGGAGTTGGGGAGCCGACGTTAGTTGATATTATAGATGCACTTATTAGTCCAGAAAGAGATATGAGGGATGAGTTGCCTAAACCACTTCTGAAAAAAGGGATTTTGAAATTAGAAGATTTAAAACGTGGTATGGAATTAGAAGGAACAGTTCGTAACGTTGTTGATTTTGGTGCTTTTGTTGATGTTGGCGTAAAGCAAGATGGTTTAGTACATATTTCTAAACTTAGCAAACAGTTTGTAAAGCATCCGTTAGATGTTGTATCAGTAGGGCAAATTGTAAAAGTATGGGTAGATGATATTGATACAAAAAAAGGACGCGTTGCACTATCTATGTTGCCGATTGAATAGTAAGAGAAGAGAGCAGATGAAACTGCTCTTTTTTTATGGAATAAAAAGTGTAATGGATTATGAGCTTTGATGTATTTTGCTATAATAAAACCAGCATTCATTTAATAATTTAATTTGATACCGGTTTTTTTCGAAATATGCACGTTGCATTTGTTTTTTTAGCCACGTAGGCATAGGAATCCCTCCTTGTTTAATCCTGCTCTCAAAAATCTAAAATGCTATTGATGAGAGGTTGGTGAGTGGATTTCTATTCATGTTTTGTTTTTAGAAACCACGCTTCTTACATGAGGATGGGTATATGTACTATTTAATATATGTATAAGAAGGGAGAAAAGTGTAAAAATATTTTTTTGTTTAGGAGGAATGAGAGTGGATGAGCAAGAAATTCAGCGACTAGTGGAAGAAGTGTCACTACAATACTTTGAGGTACCGTTCTTACATAAAGCAGTGTTTAATAATAGATTACGTACAACTGGTGGGCGTTATTTATTGAAGAGTCATAATATCGAACTGAATTATCGATATTACGAAGTGTATGGTGAAGAAGAGTTAGTCGGGATTATTAAACATGAGCTTTGTCATTATCACTTACATATTGCAGGAAGAGGGTATAAGCACAGGGACAGGGATTTTCGTGAGTTGTTAAAGAAAGTTGATGCACCACGTTTTTGTAAACAAATGATTAATGAAGAGAAGGAAAAAAAGATTTATAAGTATGAATGTATGGAGTGTTCACTTCAATATGTAAGAAGGCGTCAAATAAATACAAAAAGATATGTCTGTGGAAAGTGTAAAGGGAAACTCAAACCGATATCGAAAACATCTTGACAGTAAAAACGCAATCCAGTATATTATAAACATGTCACGTTTGAACAAGATGTTGTTAAAAACTTCTTGACTTACAGAGAGAAATTTTATAAGATACAAATTGTCTTCATTATTCCGCAGTAGCTCAGTGGTAGAGCTATCGGCTGTTAACCGATCGGTCGTAGGTTCGAGTCCTACCTGCGGAGCCATACAGAGAAGTACCCAAGTGGCTCAAGGGGCTCCCCTGCTAAGGGAGTAGATCGCTAACGCGGTGCGAGGGTTCGAATCCCTTCTTCTCTGCCATACATATTGGCCCGTTGGTCAAGTGGTTAAGACACCGCCCTTTCACGGCGGTAACACGGGTTCGAATCCCGTACGGGTCACCACTTTTGGAGGATTAGCTCAGCTGGGAGAGCACCTGCCTTACAAGCAGGGGGTCGGCGGTTCGATCCCGTCATCCTCCACCATATAATTTTATATGAATAGTATTGTCGCGGGGTGGAGCAGCACGGTAGCTCGTCGGGCTCATAACCCGAAGGTCGCAGGTTCAAATCCTGTCCCCGCAACCAAATGGTCCCGTGGTGTAGTGGTTAACATGCCTGCCTGTCACGCAGGAGATCGCCGGTTCGACCCCGGTCGGGACCGCCATTTTAACTTCTGCTATATAGCAGTTGTTTTTTATTGGACATTATGGTACAATAACATTTGTCTTTGAAAAGAAGATAATTATTTCGATGGGCTATAGCCAAGCGGTAAGGCAACGGACTTTGACTCCGTCATGCGCTGGTTCGAATCCAGCTAGCCCAGCCATTTACGAGCCATTAGCTCAGTTGGTAGAGCATCTGACTTTTAATCAGAGGGTCGAAGGTTCGAGTCCTTCATGGCTCACTTTTGTTTTTTCCGCGCGGTCGTGGCGGAACGGCAGACGCGCTAGGTTGAGGGCCTAGTGGGGGAAACCCCGTGGAGGTTCAAGTCCTCTCGGCCGCATCAAAAAAATCTTAAAAAAGTACTTGCATTTGAAAATGTAGTATGATAAGATAATTGAGTCGCCAAATTACAACGACGAAAAAACATCATGAATAAGCGCCCGTAGCTCAATTGGATAGAGCGTTTGACTACGGATCAAGAGGTTAGGGGTTCGACTCCTCTCGGGCGCGCCAATTACGGGAAGTGGCTCAGCTTGGTAGAGCACCTGGTTTGGGACCAGGGGGTCGCAGGTTCAAATCCTGTCTTCCCGACCACGCGGGTGTAGTTTAGTGGTAAAACAAGAGCCTTCCAAGCTCTGGTCGAGAGTTCGATTCTCTTCACCCGCTTTTAGTTCTTTGAAAACTGAACGAAACAAACAACGTGAAACGTCAATTTTTATTTTAGATGCTAGACAAACTAACTTTATTGGAGAGTTTGATCCTGGCTCAGGATGAACGCTGGCGGCGTGCCTAATACATGCAA
>NZ_SEIY01000017.1:0-89673 GCF_004634455.1 Bacillus sp. 007/AIA-02/001 | reverse complement strand
AAGATTCCAAGAAAAACTTCACGGCCTTTCCCCGATAGAATATCGGGAAAAGGCCGTGGCATAATACTCTTTTTATTTCTGTCTACTTGACAGGGAGATGACCAATCTCCCGTCTTTTTTTATGTGGATGTTGATGAGTGTAATAAACGATTATATGCTTTATAGGCTGTAGTGACTGCAAGGAATGAACCGATTAAAAATAATACTGAGCCGCCAAATGTAAATATCCGGCCAATATACGTCTCTCTAGCTTCTTCTATTTTTTGTTGTAATTGCGTATTCATATTGATCACCCCGTAAACTATAGGCATTTAGTTATAGTCTATGTAGAATGCCTATATTGTGTGAAGTGTAAATAAAAAACCTCGGTAGGCACCGAGGTTTTTTATAATCCGATATAAGGAGATGGGTCAACTGCGTTTGTCTTGCCGACATTCCATTCTCCAAGATGAAGTTCGAAGTGTAAATGTTGTCCGTATGATTGGCCCGTGTTCCCCATAAATCCAAGCTGATCGCCTTGTTTTACAGTTTGTCCATTCGATACAGAACGGCTATTCATATGAGCATATACTGTCGTATATGTTTTTCCGTTTATACGGTGAGATAAATACACTACGTTTCCGTAACTAGATGATAATTCTGAACGAATAACAACGCCATCTGCAGCGGCGATAATTGGAACCGTTCCCGAAGCAGCGATGTCAATTCCTTTATGGTTATCTAAAGAACGTACACCAAATCCGGAAGTTTTTGATCCAGCTGCTGGTTTGATAAAGCCACCGATATTTGTATCATGTGGTGTTGGGGCCGCTTGAGTTGCTTGAGCAGATTTAGTAGCTTGTTGTTTGCGAGCCTCTTCTGCCTGGCGAGCTTCTTCCGCTTTACGAGCTTCTTCGGCCCGTTTTTCTTCTTCAATTGCTTTTTGAACAGCTTGACGTTGATTTTCTAAAATGCCTTTGGATTCTTCTAATCCTTCAATCTCTGAATCTACTTTTGCTACTTTCGTATGTAGATCGTTAATAAGAGTTTGTTGCTGTTGTTGGTTATTTTGTAATTCTTGCTGTTTTTGTTCTAGTTTTTGCTCAGATTCTTTCAGTTGTTGTTCTTTTTTCTCAACAGCCTCTTTTTCTGACGTTACAGCATTTTGATCAGATGTTTGTTTTTTTACAATATCTGTATCGTTGTTTAATATTAAACTTACGGAGTACATATTATCAACAAGATCGGCAATATTTGAAGAATTTGTTAGTACCTCTGTAATGATATTTGTACGAGGTTTTTCTTGCATAGATTGTAATCGTTGTTTAATAACTTCCTGACGTGTATCTATGTTTGTTTGTAATTGTTCTATATGTTTCTTTTTGTCAGCAATTACTTGTTGAGTTTTGCTAATTTCTTTTTTTGTATCGTTTAATTCAGCTTCGTTTTTATTAATAGAAGTAGTTAATTCATCAATTTTCTTCTGTAATTCTTGAATTTCTTTTTCTATTTGTTCTTTCTCGACTGATTTATTTTGTAAGTCACTTTGTTTGCCTTCTAATTCAGATTGAATGTTAGATAATTTATCTTGATTTGTTTCAGCGTATACGGGTGAAAGTAACGGGGAAGCAAAAATCGTTCCTGCTGCTAAAACACTAAACGCTGCAAATTTCTTTTTCATAGTTGTCTGACTCCTTTCTCTATGAATGTTATATATCATAAGAAGAAGGGTGTCTATCGTTGTAATCATAATGTAAAGAAAATTTTATAAAATTGCTAAGTTTTGTCGGAATTTATCATTTTTCAACTGTAATTGTCATAATGCTTACATTTTATTCATATGCACATAAAGGTAAATTTTAGGATTCATCTGTAAAATGAAGGAGGAAAGTAATCGTTTTTATGAGGTGAAATATTACTTGGAAAGCTAATAAAACACTAGTGAGGAATCGTTCTCATGTTAGGTTTTCTGACATGGGTCTGCTTTTTGTCAAGAAAATTATTTATGTTCGGGCAAAGTTATTTTGTTGTCAGATTTAAATTTTTGATTTATGATTTTTAACAGGGACAAAATGTAGTGAATTGTCGAATAATATGTAATACTCTTAATTTCTTAGTTTTATAGAGATAGAATGAGAGATAGAGTGACACATCGAAGAGGGGGTTACAACAAATATGAAAAGAATAGGACTTGCATGGCAAATATTAATAGGGCTTGCGCTTGGTATTGCGGTTGGGGCGATTTTCTTTGATAATCCAGCTGTTGTGAAGTACTTACAACCAATTGGTGATATTTTCATCCGATTAATTAAAATGATCGTTGTACCGATTGTTGTAGCAAGTATTGTTGTTGGGGTTGCTGGTGTTGGCGATGTTAAAAAACTAGGTCGACTAGGCGGAAAAACAATTCTTTACTTTGAAATTATTACAACAATTGCAATTATTGTTGGTCTATTAATAGCGAATATTTTCCAACCAGGAAAAGGCGTAAATATGGAGCAGTTAACAAAGACAGATATTTCGAAATATACACATACGACAGAACAAGTACAAAGTCATTCATTTGCAGATACATTTGTAAATATTGTTCCAACGAACATTATGAAGTCGTTAGCTGACGGAGATATGCTTGCTATTATCTTCTTCTCTGTATTATTTGGTTTAGGTGTAGCAGCAATTGGTGAAAGAGGAAGACCAGTTCTTCAATTTTTCCAAGGTGTAGCTGACGCAATGTTTTACGTAACAAACCAAGTTATGAAATTTGCACCATTTGGTGTGTTTGCACTAATTGGTGTTACAGTTTCTACATTTGGTCTTGCTTCATTAATTCCATTAGGGAAATTACTAATTGTCGTATATGGAGCAATGATCTTCTTCGTCGTAGTTGTCTTAGGACTTACAGCGAAAATATTTGGAATCAACATTTTCCAATTCTTTAAGATTTTAAAAGACGAGCTGATCTTAGCGTATTCTACAGCAAGCTCAGAAACAGTTTTACCAAAAATCATGGAGAAAATGGAGAAATTCGGTTGTCCGAAAGCAATTACATCTTTCGTTATTCCGACAGGTTATTCATTTAACTTAGATGGATCAACTTTATATCAAGCAATTGCGGCTCTTTTCTTAGCACAAATGTACGGTATTGATTTATCTATTACACAACAAATTACATTATTGCTTGTATTAATGGTTACATCAAAAGGTATCGCAGGTGTACCGGGCGTATCATTCGTTGTATTATTAGCGACACTTGGTACAGTAGGTATTCCACCTGAAGGCTTAGCGTTCATTGCTGGTATTGACCGTATTTTAGATATGGCTCGTACAGCAGTTAACGTTGTAGGAAACTCTTTAGCAGCTGTAGTTATGTCTAAGTGGGAAGGTCAATATGACGCTGAAAAAGGACAAGCTTATTTAAAAGAGATTTCTGAAAAGGGTCAAGCGGCTTAATTATAATATGAACAAGCTCTCACATAATATGTGGGAGCTTTTCTGTATATAGAAGAGGAGCAGACATAATGAAACGTAAATATGGTGACGGTTCTTCGTGGAAGAGGCTAATAGAAAAGAGTTATACGGTTAAGCAAGTGGAAGAGGGAATGCTCGGAATACTGGATATAAAAAAGGTGAGAGAGCCTAGTTGTAAAGAATATGATGGTGAAGAACTTTGTATTGCAGCGGATCAGTATACGTGGATTCAATATTTCATAGACGGGAAAAACTTTGCGATTACCGCTATGTTAGATGATCAGAAAAAATTAGTGCAATATTATATCGATGTGGCGAAAGAATATAAAATAGACGATCGTGGTTTACCGTATTTTGATGATTTATATTTAGATGTAGTATTATTACCTAGCGGTAAGGTGTATGTATTAGATGAAGAGGAGCTAGAGGATGCTTATAAAAGTGGTGATGTCACGAAGGAAGAGTATGAGTTAGCTTGGTACACTACGAAATGGATATTAGCAACAATAAAAAATAATGAATTTTATTGGATTTCAATGTTGAAAGAAGAAATAGAAAAGTTAAAATGATTGTTGTATTCGAATTTTTGTATAATTACCAAAAAAATCTATACAAAAAATAATTGACTTTTGTTTTGTAAGCGAGTAAAGTTAGGAAAGAAATTATTATTAAAAAATAAATATGAAACCTTCTTATAAAGAGAGGCGGAGGGACTGGCCCTACGATGCCTCGGCAGCGGACTCGATTTCAGAGTGCTGTGCCAAATCCAGCAAGCGTGTGCTTGAAAGATGAGAAGAGTGTTTCTTATAGATGTATAAGACCTCTTCTCATCGGAAGAGGTCTTTTGTTATTCATTAGAAAAAGGTTGAAACTAGGGAGAGATGATACTTTGAAAGAAACGAGAGGAAATGGTTTAGCTTTATTACCACTTGGGATATTTTTGGCGCTATTTATTGGTTCTGGAATTATTACAGGTGATTTCTATAAATTGCCGATACTTGTAGCGATCTCAATTGCTGTAGGAGTCGCTTTAATGATGAATCGTCAAGAAAGTTTTAATGTGAAAGTAGAGCGGTTCGCTAAAGGTGCAGGAAATCCGGATATTATGATTATGGTATTAATTTTTGTGCTTGCAGGTGCATTTTCTGAAACTGCTAAAGGAATGGGCGGAGTAGACTCAACTGTTAATTTAGCATTAACTATTTTACCGCCAGGATTTATCGTAGCTGGAATCTTTGTTATTGGGGCATTTATTTCATTAGCGATGGGAACTTCAATGGGAACAATTGCAGCATTAGCGCCGATTGCTGTAGGTATTAGTGGTCAAACTGATATCTCAATTGCGCTTGCAATGGCTACTGTTGTTGGCGGAGCGATGTTTGGTGATAATTTATCATTTATTTCAGATACAACAATCGCAGCTGTTCGTTCACAAGGAACAGAAATGAAAGATAAGTTTAAAACGAACTTTTTAATTGTGTTACCAGCGGCTATTATTACAATTGTGCTATTAGTAATAGTTACTTCAGGAAGTGACACGCAAATTAAAGCACATAGCTTTGATTGGATAAAGATTTTACCGTACGCAGGAGTACTGATTACAGCGCTACTTGGCTGGAATGTACTTATTGTATTAACTGGTGGAACTGTACTATCTGGTGTTATCGGTCTTATAGATGGAAGTTACACGTTAGAAAGTTTCTTTAAAAGTGTAACGACTGGAATGGGCGGTATGATGGAGTTAGTATTACTTGCTATATTAATTGGCGGTATGGTTGAATTAATCCAATATAATGGTGGTATTCAATATTTAATGAATGTATTAACACGTAATATTCGTTCGAAAAAAGGAGCGGAATTTGGTATTGCTGGTTTAGTGAGTATGACGAATATGTGTACAGCGAATAATACGATTTCAATTATTTTTACAGGCCCGCTTGCAAAAAATATTGCAGATCAATATGAAATAGACCCTCGTAAATCAGCGAGTGTATTAGATCTTTTCTCATGTTGTGTGCAAGGATTAATTCCGTACGGTGCCCAAATGTTAACGGCAGCAGGATTTGCAGCGTTATCTCCAGTTGAATTGTTACCGTATGCATTTTATCCAATTTTAGTTGGAGTATGTGGGATTGTTTCTATTTTAATTGGGTTTCCAAGGTTTTCGAAAGTAGCTAAGAAAAAAGAGTATCATAAAACTGCTTAATTTAATATGAATGTTAGTAATTAAAAAACGTGCAGAGAATAGACTCTGCACGTTTTTTGCGTAAAGGGCTGAATATGACTCGGTCTTAAGTCTGAGTAGAAAACGGTTCTTAAGCTCGTTATGGAAAGATGAAAAAATAGTTAAGATAAGAGTATCAAATCGAAGGGAGGCAAGCACAAGATGAAACAATTTCTAGCGTTTATCGCAGCCGGTATTTTGGCTTTAATTGCTCTTGGTAGTCTTGCTGGTATTGTAGGATTCGCAATCGGAGCAGGAGTTGTATATTGGAGCTATAAATCATTTGTGCGAGCTAAATCATTTTTTGGAAAGTTAGCTTGGGGTATTGTTGGTTTAATCGGTTTATCCATTGCACTTTCTCATTCGCCAGCATTAATCGGTATCGCTGCTTTAGTGGTTTTATACTACGGATACCGTGAGTGGAAAAAAGAAAAAGATGTAGTTGTTGAATCTGCTCCAGAAAGTTCTAAATCATATAGCAACTTTGAAGATGAGTGGAACAAATTAATGAAAAACTAAAACAATAAATCAAATTATAATTAAAGTAGAAGAGAGGAAGATTTATAATGAAACAATCTTTATTCGGACGTGTACGCGATGCAATTTTAGCTGATTTTCATAACGTGTTAGATGAGAAGGAAAGAAAAAATCCAATTGCGATGTTAAACCAATATTTACGTGATAGTGAGCGTGAAATAACAAAAATTGAGAAGTTAATTGAGCGTCATAAAACATTAAAATCTAACTTTGCTCGTGAGCTTGAGCAAGCACGTTATTTCGTTAATAAAAGATCAAAGCAAGCTATCATTGCTCAAGAAGCAGGTGAATTACAATTGCACGAACGTGCGTTAGAAGAGGTAGCTTATTATGAAGGGCAAGTAACTCGATTAGAAGAAATGTATGCAGGTGTTGTAGAGCAAATTGATGAGTTAGAGCGTCGTCTTTCTGAAATGAAAAATAAATTAAAAGAAATGCACGCAAAGCGTATGGAACTAATGGCACGTGAAAATATGGCACATGCAAATCGTCGTATGAATACTGCGATGCATAAAATGGATGAAAATAATCCATTCTTACGATTTGAAGAGATTGAAGATCATATTCGTGAATTAGAAACTCGTATGAATGAAGAGCATGAGCGTGACACATTTGATATGAAAATTGCAAAACTTGAGCGTGAAATGAAAGAAAAGAATGATGTATCGTTAACGAAAGAGTTAACAAAATAATAGTAGTATATTATAAAACAGGCTTATGATATAGTGATAGGAGAAAAGGTGTTGGAAAGCAATGCCTTTTCTTCTATGTATATGTGACAAGAAGGGGGGAGCTGAAATGAAGAAACATTTTTCAAAGACACAATTAATGGGGATGCTCCTCATCATATTTGGGTTCGGTCTTTTTCTTGATATGATACTTGGACATTTTGAACCAGGTGGTCTCATTTTTGCATTTATTATGCTTATGTTTGGAAGGCATTATCGTAAAAAGAATCGTTATGTACGGGGAAATGTATTTTTATTTGTTGGTGGTATCGTATTTTTATTCTTCTTATTTTCATCAGCAGCATTTGTTCTTGTCGTATTTGCTTGTTTAGCTTTAATTGGTTATCAATTGATTCAACAAGGGCATCAGCAAAAAGCAATGAAGGTTGAAATTAAAGAAAAAGGGATGATAGACGAAGAGAAGCAAATATATCGTACAGAACCATATTTGAAAAATATGTTTGTAGGCAATGTGCGAATGATGGATCATATTTATGAACTTGAGGATATTAATGTTCAATATGGTGCTTGTGATGTGGAAATAGATTTAACAACTGCTATGATTCCAGAAGGGGAAACGGTAATTGTTATTCGAGGTGTCGTTGGTAATATTCGTTTATATGTGCCATATGATATTGAACTTTCTTTAAATCATTCTGTTATTGTCGGGCGTGTGCTCTTGCCAGGTCATGAAGAGACAGGGTTTAACCGCAATGTTACATTTAGAACAGAGCAGTATAAAGAGGCTCCACGACGTATTAAAATTATTTCTTCGCTTGTCGTAGGCGACACGGAAGTGAGGAAAGTATAATGAAGAAACAAAAAAATATTTCGTGGATGTATATTCGTTATTCTATGTTGTCCTCTGTTAGTATCGCACTCATTTGTACAATTGTATATGTATGGAAAAGCGAGCAACAAGTGTATGATTTATTATGGAAGGAATCCATCGCTTCTGTTCCAATTGGCTTGTTTATTATGACTACAAGTTTACTTATCGGGGGAATTGTAGGATATGCAATCGGTTACTATATAGAGCAGCGTATACAAGGATTAAATACGTTTCTATTTGAAGTAGAGCGAGGGAATTTTCCGAGCGATGTTTCGTTTACTGCAGATGATGAATTTCATGAAGTGGAACGAAAAGTAATCGTTCTGGCTCGTCGATTAGAGGAGCAAGCTGGACTCTTTCAAAAAGTAACGAATGAACGAGCTCATTGGAATGAAGAGATGAGACAAGAAGCGATTTCTCAAGAAAGGCATCGTTTAGCAAGGGAGTTGCATGATTCAGTAAGTCAGCAGCTTTTCGCAATGTCGATGATGATGTCAGCGATTAATGAACAAATAACTGAATTTCCAGATGTGACAAAAAAACAATTGCAACTTGTTGAAAATATGGTTGTAAATGCTCAATCAGAAATGAGAGCATTGCTCCTTCATTTACGTCCTGTACAATTGGAAGGTAAGAAACTGACAGAAGGTATAGAGGAATTATTAACGGAATTATCGCGAAAACAACATATGAAAATTGAATGGCTTATTGAGCCAATAGAATTAAAAAAAGGTGTAGAAGATCATTTATTCCGTATTGTGCAAGAAGCGCTATCAAACACGTTGCGACACGCGAAGGCAAAGAAAACAGAAGTGCGCCTTCGAAAAATTGATCAATATGCGATTTTAAAAATCATTGATGACGGCGTTGGGTTTGAAGTAGGGGTTAATAAGGCTGGTTCATATGGCCTAAGATCGATACAAGAGCGTGTTCATGAAATTGGTGGGACACTCAAGGTACTTAGTTTCCCGGCCAAAGGTACACAAATAGAAGTAAAAGTACCGATTATGATTGAGAGAGGAGGAGAAGTATGATAAAAGTATTGCTTGTCGATGATCATGAAATGGTTCGTATGGGTGTATCGGCATATTTATCTACACAGCCAGATATTGAAGTAGTAGGGGAAGCTGAGAATGGAAGAAAAGGATCAGAATTAGCATTGCAATTAAGGCCGGATATTATTTTAATGGACCTTGTTATGGATGAGATGGACGGTGTCGAAGCAACACGTGCTATTATTCAAGAATGGCCAGAAGCAAAAATTGTAGTTGTAACAAGCTTTTTAGATGACGAAAAATTGTATCCTGTTATTGAGGCTGGGGCGACCAGTTACTTATTAAAAACATCAAGAGCAAGTGATATTGCTGATGCTGTACGAGCTACTTATGATGGAGAAACAGTATTAGAGCCGAAAGTTACCGGGAAAATGATGTCCCGTATGCGTCAAAAGAAAGAGCAACCTTTGCATGATGATTTAACGGAAAGAGAGTTTGAGATTTTGTTATTAATCGCAGAGGGAAAAAGTAATCAAGAGATTGCGGACGAGTTATTTATTGCACTGAAAACGGTAAAGACACATGTGAGTAATATATTAAATAAATTGAATGTAAGTGACCGTACTCAGGCGGTTATTTATGCATTTAGGCATCAATTAACGAAGTGATAAAGTGAAACTTTAATCAGTGGGGAGGTTGTTCCTCCCCCACTGATTATCAGCCCTCACCAATCGGGCTTTTACGGGCAGTTAATGCGGGATAAAGTGAAACTTTAATTGGCGGGGAATTCCTCGCTGATTATTGGCTCGATACAATATAGATTTGGCGTTAAAACTATTGAATGTTTTTATTGAAGATAAAAAATGTAAGCGTTATCATTGAGGTGTTAACAGTACATATAAAGGGGAGAATGTATATGTTAGTTCAAACTATATTCGGAATGGATAAGTCTAAAAAATTAGGGGATTATGTGAACGCATTACAAGCGCTTTGTGAACAATATAATGTTGAAACAGATAAAATTGCGATTATTGAGGCTACAGAGGAATACTATTTATTTTTAGTAAAGCAAGAAGAGCACTATGATGTTGTCAAGGTAGAAACAGTTGATACGAATATTGAATATTATACGAAGGCTTATAAAATAAGCAGTTTTAATCATACTGCGTATCAAATGTAAAAAAACTCCCTTTTGGGAGTTTTTTTAGGAGGCTTTTACTTCGTGAGATTCGGTTACTAATGGAACTTTTTTCGTACCGCTTAATTTAGCCATTGCAAGACCAATAAGAGCTCCTGCTAATGCTGGTATTAGCCAGCCGATTCCTTCATTATATAAAGGGATAAATTCAAAATATGGTGTGATAAATGAAACTGAAATACCACCTTGTTTTAATCCATCAAATACGCTCACTACAGCTGCTCCAATTAAAGCACCTACATAAACAGAGCGATATCCACCGAAGTATTTATGAAGTAATGATAGTAGTACGAGTACAATCGCAATTGGATACACAACAAGTAGAATTGGAACAGAGATTGCGATAATTTTCGTTAAACCTAAGTTGGCAACTAGTAATCCTAATGCGCAAATGATACTCGCGAACGTTTTGTATGAAAATGTAGTCAATAATGTTGAAAAATATTGGCTGCACGCAGATACGAGTCCAACGCATGTCGTTAAACAAGCGAGTGTAACGATAAGAGATAATAGGAGCAAACCGTATGGACCGAATAATTGTTGTACGATAACAGTAAGTAGCTGTCCGCCATTTTTTGCATATCCGAGCGAGACGCTAGTTGCCCCAAGCCAGCCGAGTGCACCGTATACAAGTACGAGCCCTGTAGCGGCAATAAGCCCTGCTTTTGCTGTGGCGATGGCAATGGACTTACGATCATTCACACCTTTAGAGCGAATTGCATTTACAACGATAATTCCGAATGCAAGTGCTGAAATAGTGTCCATTGTTAAGTAGCCTTCCATAAAGCCTTTGAAGATTGGAGAAGTTTGATACTCTTGCATTGCTGGTCCTGATTGCCCAAGTGGTGTAAATACACTTTTAACAAACAATAAGAAAATAGAGAGTAATAAAATAGGTGTTAATACATTTCCAATACGATCAACAAGTTTAGATGGATTCAAACTCAGCCAAAATACGATAGTAAAGAAGATGATTGTATATACAAATAGCACTAGGCTGCTAGAGCGGATTGTTTCTGGTAAGAAAGAACTAACACCCATTTCATAAGCGACATTTGCAACACGTGGGATGCCCATAGATGGACCGATAGCAATGTATACAATTACTGTAAAGAAAATTCCGAATAATGGATGAACATGACTTGCAAGTTGCTGCATTCCATTTCCAGATAGAGAAATTGCGATAACAGTTAGTAGTGGTAAGCCAACTCCTGTTAGTAAAAATCCAATCATTGCTGGCCAAAAGTTTTCACCTGCATTTTGGCCAAGCATGGGAGGGAAAATTAAATTACCTGCCCCAAAAAATAAAGAAAATAGCATAAGACCCGTGAAAAAAATATGTTTTTTTGATACAGTGTTCATTGTTTTTCCTCCTTTTTTAAATTCATTTGTAAGAACACAAAAAACTCGTCCCTAAAGAAAGGGACGAGTTATATTTACCCGCGATACCACCCTAATTTACACATGTAGAAATAAATCTATATGTATACGGCTTTGCAACGTACAACATGATACGTGTTCCTTGTAACGGGGGACGGCCGGTAAGAACTTACTGTAACATTCGGTTCTACTTCTCGGAGATGATTTTCGGTTACGCACTGAACGTTGGCTTTCAGCAAATCGCCAACTCTCTGGGGAACAGTTCTATAACGTACTCGTTCTCGTCAATGAATTTTTATTCAAGTATTCTGACAGTATTGTTGCATGTTTTTTTTAGAAAGTCAATATGTTTTTGGAAAGATATATTTATATACGGAAATATCGAAAGTGATATTCGTTGTTGTAAAGGAAATGATGAATTGTAAAATGGGAGTGAAAATTTGCGGAGAATTGTAAATTTTATAGAGAAAATTGATATTTATAGGAGTGAAGAAGGGATTGTTTGAATTTATAGAGAATAATACAACAATCCACTTGCTGGAAAGAACAAACCAAAAGAGGTGACTGAAATGCTTGCGATGGGAGTATTATTTGGCATTATTGCTATAATTGGTTTTATGTGGTTATATTATTCGCGTTCGTTTAAACAAGCAGAAGTTTTACTCTTTCAAAAAGGTAGTTTGTTGACAAATCAGTCTAGATATTTAGTATGTCCGAAGTGTGGAAGTGCACAGGCCAGAAGTGGAGGATATCAAGAGTGTTGCAAAATTAGATTATGAAAGAAAGGAAGCCTCACATTATTTTGTGAGGCTTCCTTCCTTACAACTTCATAGCGCTCCAAATTGTCCATCGATCTCTTTCAATAATAGGAGAGACGTTTTGTAATGCGGTCTGTATATGTTGTAGAAGTTGAGAAAGTTCATCATCTGTTAACTCATATAGAATGGATCGACCTGTTCGAGGAGATAAATCTTGCAATAATGCTTCTACAGAATCATGTATTTTTCGTATTTCCCATTGTGTTTGTGTGGGAAGTACATGAAGAGAATGTTTTTGTAATTCTGTCTGTATAGTGTTGGTTTTTGGACGTCTTTTTGACTCTATTTCAATAAGTTTTGGAAATAGAGAGAAAAAATATCCGCGAATGTGTTCGGGATTTCCTGGAATTGTACAATCTTCAATTGTTCGATCTTGTAAAATAAGTACACCGTTTTTATTTAATATACGAGAAGCTTCACGTAAAAATGTAGGAATGTCTTGTAAATGATGAATAACTGCACGCGAAATAACTATGTCGAATGTTTCATTAGGGTATGGGATATTATGTGCATCACCGTGGATGAATGAAATGTTTGAAAAGTTGTTACAATTTTCTTTTGCAGCTTGTAATATTTCTTTTGAAAAATCAAGTCCCACAACATTATTGGCTCCCATAAGAGCGAGTTCTTTCGTATAAATCCCACCACCACAGCCGATATCAATTATTTGCTTGTTTTGTATTTCTGTAATGTTTTTTACCATTTCAGCCCAAGAAATATGAGCGTTTCTTGTTGCATATGTGTACTTATTATTTTCATCATGAAAATTAATGGACATGATAAAGACCTCCTTTCAATGATTAGTATAGCGTATTTAATAGGATGTCACGTTTTTGTTTTATGTATGAAGATTATAAGGATTTCTTATCGTAAGAGGAGGATTAATTTGAAAGGGAAATATGTATTGGTGTTGTTGTTTGTTATGTTACTAGCAGCTTGTGGTCAAGTTGAGCCGAAAAAAGAAACAAAAAAAGTAGAAGAGACGGTGAATGAAGTGAAAGAAACAATAGGGGTAACCGTTATACAAAAAAAACATAAAGAGAAAAAGTTGCAGGAATCAGAAGCGAAGTTAGTAATAGACATTTTGAATAAAGCTGAGAAACAAGAAATAACAGGAAGCTTCGGTGAACCTGAATATGAAATACAAATTAGTAGAGATGGGAAAAAAGAAACTTATTATGCATGGTTAAGGGGAGAAGATAGACGAGGATGGGTGCAATATAAGAAAGCTATGTATATGTTGAATGAAAAAGATACGGAAAAGCTTTTGGATATATTTCCAAATGTCTCAGAACAAAAAGAAGATGAGATGCAGGTAAGCCCTTTAACGGAAGTAACAAAAAAAGATTTGCAGATTACCGCGTTTCATATTAAAACAGGCGATCAAAACGTGAATTATACGGTACGGTATACGATTTCACAATCACTATACAATAAGTTAGTGAAGGAGCAAGAATATTATTTGCAACTCAATTTTCCAGAAAAAGTTCAAAAATTAATTGGAGCAAAAGAGAGTGAAATGATTTTAGGTGAAAAAGTAAAGGAAGGGTATAAGCAATATGAATTACATGCTACTGTTCCGATAAAAAGCGCTTCAGAATCACAATTAAAATCATTAGAAACATATTACGAAAGTTATGATTTGAAAATATTAAACAGTAAAAAAGAAAAAATAGGTGTGTTTCAAAATATAATTCAGATTGTTAAAGATTATGGTGAAAAAATGAATTTTCAAAGATAAAGTGAGACTTTAATTAGCCCTTACGGATTGGAATGAATATAAACTCGTCAAATCTATATGACCTTTCCTAGGAAATGATAATAGAGAGGGGAAAGCACCCCTCTCTATTACTTTGCTTTTGCAGATGGCTCATTCATTGATTTTCGTGTAATAAGAAAAGAAATCATAAGAGCGGAAAGGATGACAAGGGCAATAAATACGTGATTGGGCAACAAATCTAATAATAATACGTAACTAACGGTATAAAAAATAAGAGTTGAAGCTAAAAACGATAGAGCACCTATTATAAGAGATTGTAAATTCATTTTTGTACACCTCCTTTTATTTATATTTTTGGCTGAAAATGGATTATATAAACATTATTTCTAACAATAGAAAAAAATATGTCATAATAGAGAAAAGAACAAGCTTTAATGAATGAATATGATTCATTAATGAGAGATAAAGGAGAGGAATATGAAAAATAATAAAAAAGGATTATGGGGAATTATTGTTGCGATAGGTCTATTTTTACTGTCTAAGTTAAAGTGGGTATTTGCAATTTTTAAATTAGCAAAGTTTTCAACGGTATTTAGTATGTTTCTATCGCTTGGCGCATACGCAGTTCTATATGGTTGGAAATTTGGAGTGGCGCTCATTTATTTGTTGTTTGTTCATGAAATGGGCCATTTATGGGCTGCGAAAAGAAAGGGGATCCCAACATCGCCAGCAATCTTTATTCCATTTATGGGGGCCCTTATTGGAATGAAAGAGATGCCGAAAAATGCGAAAGATGAAGCTTACATTGCCTATATGGGTCCGCTTTTCGGACTTCTGTCATTTTTACCCGCGATACCGCTTTATATAATGACGAAAGAGCCATTTTGGGCGCTTGTTATTTTGCTTGGAAGTATGATTAATTTCTTTAATTTAATTCCCGTTTCGCCGCTAGATGGTGGGCGAATTATTTCAGTTGTCAGTACTAAAATTTGGGGAGCAGGCCTTATTTTATTACTTGGCTATTCAATTTACTTTAAAAGTATTTTGGGAGGATTTATTGTTATTATCGGTTGTATGGAGTTATATAGAGTAATAAAGAGAGATGAGCCGATTAAGGAATTAGGGCATAAAATTGATGGGATGAAAGAATATGTTACTAGGCTTGAAGAGGAATTAAAAGAAACGGGTGCTGTACATCGGACTATATACGTGATGCATCATGAGATGAATGCATTAAGACAAAGAGAACGGGAAAAAGAGTTACAAATAGGTGAACTTCAAAAAATGGAAGTGTTAGAGTATCTTTTACCGAAGTTCGAACCGTTAGATTATGTTCCATATGAAGATGAAAAAGATGAGTATACAATTCACATAAGGGAAGCATTTGAAGCGTCAGAAAGAAAATTAAATGAATGGAAAACAGAAAAGGAACAACAAGAAAACTATTATAAAGTGGATGCGAAAACGAAATGGACAGTATTTGCTTGTTATATTGGATTAATGGCTATACTCGGTTACACAGCTTATGAAGGATATATTGTTTTACAAGAACATTTGCCAACGAGAAATGTATAGAAAAATATTGTCGAAATGATAGGAAGAATTTATACAGGAATTATATTTCTACGAGAGAAAGTTACAAGTATAGTCATACATTGTAATATTTTTAGTAGAGAAGGAGTTCTGTATATGAAGAAATTGTTAAGTGTATTCGGGATTATTATCGTGATGATCATTGCAAGCTATAGTCTTATGAAAGTGCTGTTACATTATGCGAATAAGCCTGCTGAGGTAAATACAATAGCTCAAATAGAAGATGTGCAAGAAGAGACAAAAGTGCTAAATTTTATTCGAATGACACATGAAAGCTATAATAATTTCTTAAATTACGGTAAAGCAGAGAATTATACAGACGGGGATTGGAATCAATTTAAGCAATGGTTTCAACAACAAGAATCATCGTTAAAAAATATACATACAGAAATAAAGAATGAAAAAATAAAACGTGATGTAAATAGAAGCTATGAAATTGTAAAAAAAGGTGTGGAACTTCAAAATATTGAGTATGTAGTGTATGCCCACCGTGTATATCATGACTTGGATATTATCGTAAATAAATATAGAGGTGAAACGAATATCTGGGGATATACGGAGTTTGGCGATGGGAAAGATATAAAAGTAATTGAACAAGCTATACAAACAAAATAATAAGCTAGCTAGAATTCTAGTTAGCTTATTTTCTTTTGTAAATACAATGTTCATATATTATTCACAAAAACACCGTGTTAATAGTGATTAAAATCACAATCTGCATTATAAGATTCAGTTAAACTAAAAACAGTTAAGGAAATAGAGGAGTGGGATACAATGTTAAGTGCAAAAACAATTGAAATCGTAAAGTCAACAGTACCATTATTACAAGAAAAAGGCGTTGAAATTACAACGAGATTTTATGAAATTTTATTTTCGGAACATCCGGAGTTATTGAATATTTTCAACCATACAAATCAGAAAAAGGGAAGACAACAACAAGCGTTAGCGAATGCTGTTTATGCAGCTGCAACGTACATTGATAATTTAGAAGCTATTATTCCAGTTGTAAAACAAATTGGTCATAAGCATAGAAGTTTAGGTATTAAAGCAGAGCATTACCCGATTGTAGGTACATGTTTACTACGTGCCATTAAAGAGATCGCAGGTGCACCTGATGAAGTTTTAAATGCATGGGGAGAAGCATATGGTGTCATTGCTGATGCATTCATTAGCATTGAAGCAGAGATGTATGAAGAAGCTGCACATAAAGAAGGTGGATGGAAAGACTTCCGCAACTTTGTGATTGTTAAAAAAGTGAAGGAAAGCGATGTTATTACGTCATTTTATTTGAAACCTGAAGATGGAGGGAAAGTTTCTTCATTCATCCCAGGTCAATATGTAACGATTCAAATCAATATTGAAGGTGAGACATATACACATAATCGTCAATATAGTTTATCCGATGCTCCTGGGAAAGAATATTATCGTATTAGTGTAAAAAAAGAAAAAGGTGTAGATACACCAGACGGTAAAGTGTCTAATTACTTACATGAACATGTAAAAGAAGGAGATGTTTTACCAGTAAGTGCACCAGCGGGAGATTTCGTGTTAAATATGGATTCAACATTACCAGTTGTACTAATTAGTGGTGGAGTAGGGATTACACCGATGATGAGTATGTTAAATACGTTAATTGAACAAGATTCAAAACGTAATGTATATTTTGTTCATGCAGCAATAAATAGTAATACACATGCAATGAAAGAACACGTTAAGACAGTAGAAAATGAATATGAACAAGTTAAAGCATATACTTGTTATTCTGCACCGACTGAAAAAGATTTAGAAATGAAGAACTTTGATAAAGAAGGTTTCATTGAAAGTGAATGGTTAAAAACTATTATTCCGACAACTGAAGCAGAGTTTTATTTCTGTGGTCCAGTAGCATTTATGAAGCATATAAATGCTGCACTAACTGATTTAAGTGTGAAACAAGAGCATATTCATTATGAATTTTTCGGCCCAGCAACAAGCTTACAATAAGCAAAAAAACGAGGTATTTATTTTACCTCGTTTTTTATTTGTTCTCGTAATAAACGGTTTACTGTTTCACGACGTATACCTATCAGTTGACCAATTTCGGTTTGTGTTAATATTTCATATATAGGAATGTCACCTAAATATAGGGCGAACCATTCTTGTAAACGATGAAGACGTTCTTTCGGAGAGACGGTTGTCAATTGATCAATTCGTTGTTGCATCATTCTTAATTTAGATTGCAATTGCATAGCGATGTTAGCATACGATTCGGGATTTGCTTGAAGTCTCTCGTACCATTCACTATTAGTGATCGGTTCCACTTCTGTTTTTATTAAAGCGATAGCTGTACCGTGATATTCTTTCGGTGAAATTAAAGAATGATGAGGTATCGTTTCACCTGGAACGATAATGTTGAATAAAAATGGTGTTCCGTCTTCTTCTAGCCGAACTACTTTTAATAAGCCTGTTTTTATAAAGTATAAAGGACCGTCCTCGCCTTGACGGAATAGTACATCTCCTTTGTGTAGAATCAATGTTAGCCCCCCATTAATATGTTTCTATTTCTTCTATTTTAGCGTATATGTATATAGACAATATGCTATTTCAACAGCAATTTCATTGACGAAATGTATGCTATTACAGTAGTATACTATTTAGTGTGTAATAGTACTAGCAATGAATACGCTGTAGGGGGTTTAGTATATTGTTAGATGCGATGAGAATGACGGATATGAGAATTCCGGCGAATGCTATCATTCATGTAGAAGAGATGAAAGGTGGAGTCGTTTTATCCGTTGAAGTAGACGGCCAAATTATTTATACGATGGCTTATGATGAAGAAACAGATAGCTATGCTGAATTATATGATCGAAACGATAAGAGGGCGTGCCAAGTACATGAAGACTTCATGGGGTGGTCACTTCTTCATTAAAAAAGATGTCAATATGACATCTTTTTTTATTAAATCGATAGAATATACAAAGAAATGAAATATAAGGATAAAATTTGTAATAATTGATTTTGCATTGTTAGCACTCTGTAACTGCAAGTGAACTATTTTTTCGCTATCATAAAGATAACAGTCGCAGTTATAGGAGTGGTCAACTTGAAGAAAGTACATATTTCAAATTATATGTTATTATGTGTTTGTTTAATTTTATTTGTTCTCCTCGGAGGATTTTTATATTCATGTGTATAAGAAAAACGCATTCTAAAAAGAATACGTTATAAAAGGGAAATAATGATTAATCTAGTTCCAAGAATAATCAACGTAATACGTAATAAATTAATTACGGCGTTACCACTTAGTTTTGTATTAATGTAAGCCCCGATTTTTCCGCCAATCCATGCACCCGGAATCAGGATTAATGCATAAATCCAGCTGACATTTCCAAGTGAGATGTGAGTTGCAGAACTTACAATTGCTGATAGAAATACGATGAACATTGAAGTTGCTACTGCAATATGTGCTGGGAATGCAAAAAGAAGCATCATTGCTGGAACAAGTAAGGCACCGCCACCAATTCCAAATAATCCAGATATAAACCCAACTATAAAGGCGATAAAGATAGCAAGAAACGGTGGGAATTGGTAGTGTACAGTATTTCCATCATTATCTGTAAAAGAACGCTTAATTACAGACGTATTTGAGAGGGAAAGAGGTTTTAATTTGTCTCGAAGCATAAGTAGAATTGAGACGAATATAAGGAAAATCCCAAAGTATAAAGAAAATGTGTCTTGGTTTAAAAATTTATTTGCCCATGATCCGATAATACCACCAGGGCCGCTTCCGATAAATAAAATAAGTCCACTTTTATAATCTACTCGCTTATGCTTCATGTAAGTAAGGGTGGAAGATAGTCCTGTGAAAACGACTGTTACCATAGAAGTCCCTACTGCAAGTTGTGGTGATAAACTGTGTAATCCAATTAATAACGGAACAATAATAATTCCGCCTCCAAGCCCAACTAGGCTGCCGACTGTTCCGGCGATTAGTCCGATGAAAAGTAACATGATGTATTCCAAAATTGCCAACTCCTCTAAATAACTTATCCACCAATTATTATACACGCTTTTTAATGAGAAATAGGCTTGTTCACAAAAAAGTCGTCTTCCTAGAAAAATAAGGAAGACGACTTTTGATTAGAAAACAAAATGTAATAGGTAGTAAAACAGAGCAGCTAAAGAAGCTGAAATAGGAAGTGTAATAACCCATGTAATTAACATGCGTTTTGCAGTTCCCCATTTTACCCCTTTCACACGGTGAGAAGCACCAACCCCTAAAATAGAAGAAGAGATAACGTGCGTCGTACTAACCGGTAAGTGAATGAATGTTGCACCGAAAATAACAAGTGATGATGATAAATCGGCAGCTACACCATTTACAGGACGAATTTTCATAATTTGTCCACCGACAGTTTTAATAATTTTCCATCCGCCGACAGAAGTACCAAGCCCCATTGCGATAGCACAAGATAATTGTACCCAGAACGGGATATCGCTAGAAGTATGATAGTTATTAGCCATAAGAGCCATCGTAATGATTCCCATTGCTTTTTGTGCATCATTCGTACCGTGTGTGTAGGCTTGTAATGCTGCAGTGAAAATCTGGAATATACGGAAGTTCTTATTCGTTTTCGTTAAGTTAAAGTTTTTAAATACTACTTTAAAAATACTGTATACGGTATAACCAATAACGAAAGCGATAATCGGTGAAATGATTAAAGCTTCAATAATTTTAATAAATCCTTTAAGATTTAGCGAGCTAATCCCAGCGGCCGCAATTGCTGCACCTGCGATTGAGCCGATAATTGCATGCGAAGAACTACTTGGAATACCGTAGTACCAAGTAATTAAGTTCCAAGCTATCGCCGCAAGCAAAGCAGCTAAAATTACAAGAGAACCATTTTGTAAGGCGAATGGATCAACGATATCTTTTGTAATCGTTTTTGCTACACCTGTAAATGTCATTGCGCCCAAAAAGTTCATAATAGCCGCCATAATAATGGCATGTCTAGGCTTTAGAGCTTTCGTTGAAACAGCCGTTGCAATAGCGTTTGCTGTATCGTGAAATCCATTGATAAAGTCAAAAGCTAAAGCGCAAATGACTACTAAAACGGTCAGTATCAAGAGTGTATCCATGATCAAACTCCTTACGCGTTCTTCATAATAATTGTTTCTAATACGTTTGCAACGCTTTGACAGCTATCAGCTACTTCTTCAAGCTCTTCGTAAATCTCTTTAAATTGAATAATCTTAATCGGATCTTTTTCACGAGAGAATAAGTTCTTAATCGCATGACGGCGAATATCATCACACTGTGATTCATAATCCTTAATCTTAATCGCATTTGTACGAATGTCGACTAATTTTTTGTTAGACATTAATTCAACAGAGTTTGCAATCTCAATCGCACATTGATTAATTGCTTCTACGAATTTAATCATGTATTCATCTGCTTCTGTAATAGAATACATTTCGAACAGACCAGCACTGTGATCTAATCCGTCTAATACATCATCCATACTCATTGCAAGTTGTAGGATGTCCTCACGTTCAATCGGAGTGATAAACGCTTTGTTTAACTCCATAATGATTTCGTGAATAAATGAGTCACCTTTTGACTCATACTCTTTCATGCGCATAGAAAACTCTTTTAAATCGCTAGCATTTTTAATTTTATACTCCACGAAAAACTGCGCGCCTTCTTTTAAATTTTCGGAAACATTCATTAACATTTCAGAAAATTTATCTTTTTTTGATTTAAAGACCATTATTGTTACCCCCACAAAAGTAATATATGTAAAATATATTGGCTAATCAATTCTAACAAAAAACTGTCGTTTTTTAAAACATTTTATCGAAAAGTTTACAAAAACTTAACATAACTCTCGTTGTTCTATTAATAATATTAATATCCAATAGTGAATATCTTACTTGTAGAATGTCCTTTTCTTGCAAAAAGTATGAATGTAAAAGAAAAGCTTTACACTATAGGAATGACTACGTTATTATAATAAATTTAAAAGGCGGTATATTCTTCCTTTTAAAAAGAAGAGTGTAAATAAATGAAGGAAGTGAACGAATGAAATTGAAGAACACTCATTTTAAAAAAATGCTTGAGTGGTTCAATAAGAGGAAGAAACTTCGTAATTCATTAATTGTATTGGGAAGTCTATTCGTTACTCTATTTATTGCTGTAAATATAATAATTTCCATTCAAGACATATCTGAACTAAAACAAGCTGTTCCACAACCGACTTTAATTTATGATGCAAATAATGAGGTCGCAACTAAATTAGCTTCTTCGAAAACAGAAGGCGTTAAAAGAAAAGATATTCCTGATATTATGGTTCAGGCAATTGTTGCAGTAGAAGATAAGGAATTTTTTAACCATCATGGTATTTATTATAGTGGAATTATAAGTGCGGTTTTTAAAAATATTACAGCAGGAGAAGTTGTAGCTGGGGGAAGTACAATTACACAGCAGCTTGCGAAGAATGTATTTCTGACACAAGATCGTACATTTTCTCGTAAAATAAAGGAATACTTTTTAACAAAAAAAATAGAACGTACTTATACAAAAGATGAAATTATTGAAATGTATATGAATCAAATTTATTTTGGGGAAGGTGCTTGGGGTATAAAAAGGGCAGCAAAATCTTATTTTGATAAAGATGTAAAAGATTTAACAATTTCAGAAGCTGCAACGATTGCAGGCTTGATTAAAGCACCATCTGCATATTCACCTTATAAAAACTTTAACAAGTCAATTGAAAGACGTAATGTCGTATTAAGCTTAATGAAAGAGCAAGGGTATATTTCTGACGAACAGTATAATAAAGAAAAAGAGAGTGGTCTTGTATTAAAACGTGGTGTGGATGATAAATACAAGGGAAAATATTCTCAATATGTAGACTATATTGTTAGAGAAGCGATGGACAAATACGAATTGACACAAAATGAAATTTTAGCAGGTGGTTATCGTATTTATACTGAGCTTGATCCGAAAAAACAACAAGCTGTAGAAGATGTTGTGAATAATGATAGCTATTTCAAAGATAGTGGCTCAGATCAACTTATGCAAACAGGTGTAGTCCTTATAAATCCCAAAACAGGCGGTGTTCCAGCTTTAGTTGGGGGTAGAGGACCATATCAGTTTTTACAATTTAATCATGCTACGCAATTAAAAAGACAGCCAGGTTCAACATTAAAGCCTCTAGCTGTATATGTACCCGCTTTAGAACAAGGGTATGAAGTATACGATATATTAAAGGATGAACCATTTCATATTAAAGAATATGAACCGAAAAATAGTGATCAGGCTTTTCATGGTAATGTGACAATGTATGAAGCGGTAGCAAAGTCGTATAATGTTTCCGCTGTGTGGCTATTAGAACAAATAGGATTAGATAAAGGATTGAAATCTTTAGAGCGATTTGGTATTCCATTAGTACCAGAAGACCGTACGTATCCAATTGCTTTAGGTGGGATGCATGTAGGGACATCACCATTTGTAATGGCTCAAGCATATAGTACATTTGCTAATGATGGGGTTCAAGTAGAGGCTCATGCAATTAGAGAAGTTCAAAATGCTGAAGGGGAAATAATAGGGAAATGGTATAAGAAAGAGACACGAGTGACGAGTGAGAAAATTGCTCAAAAGATGACGTATTTATTAAAAGGTGTTGTAGAAAAGGGAACAGGTGGAAAAGCGAAAGTTACTAATGTTGATACAGCAGGAAAGACAGGGACTACTCAACTTGTAAATGGCCCGAGCGTAGGGGCAAAGGACTCGTGGTTTGTAGGATACACACCAGATTTAGTAGGTGCGATTTGGGTAGGATATGACAAAACAGATAGCGAGCATTATGTTCCAGGTGGTAGTCAAATTACAACGACGATGTTCCGGGATATCATGAAAAAAGCAAATGCAAACCCAGCCCAAAAAGCGTTCCAATTATCGTTAATATCTGAGGCGGACTATAAAAAACAATTGCAAACAATTGAAGAAGAAAAGCGAAGAAAAGAAGAAGAAAAGAAAAGGCAAGAAGAAGAACAACAAAGGAAAAAAGAACAGCAAGAGTGGTTTAATAAAGTGAAAGAGTGGATTCCATCATTATGGTAAAAAAAGAGGCGAATTTCGTTATTCGCCTCTTTTTCATGTGAAAAATAAAGTGTGCTCATAATTTGTGAGGTAAATGCTACTATTCATTAAGAGTAATGTTCGTACTGCCAAAGGAGTGGGAATCGTATGTGATGATTATTGTTCCTTTACTAATCGGTTCGTATGGTAATTCTTCTTCATAACTACCATTATTTTCATTATGGATAGACAGCGTGATTTCATCAATTCCTTTATTTGTATATTGATCTTTAATCGTTTCAGCAATTTGAAGTAGAGTTTCGTAACTAGGAGCTTCCGTAATAAGCATTCCTTTTATAACTTTTTTTTCATTATTTGTGGAATTGGAATAAAGGATGTTGTTTTGTTTCGTATACAAAATTTTGTATGGAACAGTTTTTCTATCTGCTTTTGAAATAGTGGAATATTTTAGAGTTAAAAAAAATCCTACACATAAAATAATGCATACCATAAGAGCAATCCAAATGCGTATCGGTGACATAACTCTCATTTTTCATCCCTCTTTCATATCTTTGACTTCATTATTTATCATACAAAATGAGGATTAAGATAGAGTAAATTTGAGGTAAAGAAACGTAAAGAAGGAGCACTTATCCTCCCAAACAAGTGCTCCTTTTTATTAAAAGAGAGATTTAATAGACAATCAAAATCACATCTATTACTTATAAATGTGCTTAGTCCTCCCAAAATATTTTCGGAAATTGTGGTTAGTAAATTCGGAAGACAGATAGTGTCGCAGTTGTATCGCCCGCAGGTCCTTGAGCGCCTTGAGGTCCTTGAGCGCCTTGAGGCCCTTGAGCACCAGTAGTCCCCGTAGTTCCTCCGCCTAGGCAACCAAATCCATATTGAACTAGAATAGCTTGACCAAGAGCTTGAAGAAGTCTAACAAATTCTGTAAGTTCTGACTTAGGGATGTTAATATGGTTACATGCTCTTACTTCGCAACAATTATTACCATAAAATACTTTTCCTTTATTTTTATTGTTCATCTTTTCATTCTTTTCTTTCATAGAATCATCAGTCATTACTATATATTAAAATGAAATTTATACTAAATTCGTGATGGACAAACTACCATTTCTAAAAAAAATAAGAAATTGGCCCACCTACGAAAGAAATAAGTAAGATATAGAGAAAGGTTTATATAATGTAAAGAAGAAAAGTGCAACATAAAAAACTACATGCTAATTGTTGGGAGTGTTTAACAATTGGCATGTAGTTCGTGGATTAGTCCTTTATTTACATTGATTTAATTTTTCAAGGGTTGTTTTAGGTAAGATTGGAATTGAAATAGTGAAAGTTGTACCATCTTCATTACTAGTCATTTTTAATGTGCCGTTATGATTTTGGATGATTTTTTTTGTTACTGACAAGCCTAGTCCTGTTCCCGAATCCTTCGTTGAGAAGAATGGATCAAAGATATATTCTTGAATAGCTGGATGAATACCAATTCCATTATCTGTGAAAGTAATCCGAACGAAGTTATTAAGGCGATAACTAGTAATTTGAATAGAAAGAGGTTTGTCGCCTTGAGCATCGACGGCATTTTGAAATAGATTTAAAAACACTTGAACAAGTTCATGTCGATCAATATTGACTAAAATATCATCTAATTCATTAGAGAAGTTATAATCAATTGAAATATTATGCAAGGAGACTTCACTAGCTAGTAACTGTTGAATATAGTCACGTAAAAATGTATTGATGGGAAACGGTTCTCTTGTAAATTCCCGTGTTTTTGAAATGGCTAAAAATTTTGTAATAATATTATTTGCACGATCTAATTCAGGGATAAGCAAGTTTTTAAATAACTCTTTATTTGATGGAGAAATGCTTTCTTGTAAAAATTGTAAGTATCCTCGTACTGTTGTAAGAGGATTTCGTACTTCGTGTGCAATTCCAGCTGCGATTCGCCCTGCTAACGAAAACTTCTCAGCATCACGTTCTGTATTTAAATAATGAAAGACACTAATAACTCTAAAAATCTCCCCGTTATAATCGCGAATAATTCGGTTATTTATAATGCCATAGTTTTTGTCTAAAACTTCTTCATTATATATTTCTGTTCCCGTTTTTAATGTTTCAATTGCTTTAATTTTTTCTTCCGGCAAGTTTAGTAATTGTTGAATCGGTTTTCCGATAATATCATTTCGTATTACACCGAAATCATCTGCAGCAACTTGATTACATAAAGTAATATTCCCTTTACTATCGATAAAGGTTACATGATGTGAAAAGGCATCAAAAATATGTACAAAGTGTTTTTCAAGTTGTTCAAATAAAAATAATGAATCACAAGTAAGTTGAAAATGAGCCTCTTTATTCTCTTTTGGTATTTCTTGAATGGAATGAGTCGTTCTAGTTTTCTTTATTCGTAAACCAATATGTGGATTTTTGTATGTGAAATGATGTGGTAATTGATTCACAAGTTCTTCATAAAAACGTACTTTATTTTCTAGTTCTTCAATTCGTTTTTCATGAGATACAGTAGCATCGTTTGGAAGCATAAATAAATAACCCCTCATTTTAAAAATTCTTCCATATAGTATATCATATTTTTATAAGGATACTCTTAAAGAAAAGGCTACATGATGCAAAGTGTTTGGAAAGTGAATTGAAGATGAAGTTAAAAGGGAGGGGTATATGTGCTGTTTATTGGAGTGACAGGATGGGGAGATCATGATTCTTTATACATAAATCCCTATGAAAATAGAAATAAATTACGAACATATAGCGAGTATTTTCCTATTGTGGAAGTGGATAGTTCATTTTACGCGATGCAACCTGCACGAAATTATATAAAATGGGCAATGGAAACGCCGAAAGATTTTTCCTTTGTCGTAAAAGCGTATCAAGGAATGACAGGACATATGAAAGGTGAAATTCCTTTTTCTACGTTCGATGAGATGTTTGATGTGTATAAACAGTCTATTCTTCCTTTAATAGAAGCTGATAAATTAAAAACAATTTTATTTCAATATCCACCATGGTTTGATTGCAAAAAGAAAAATGTAGATTTTCTTCGATATACGAAAGAAAAAATGGAAGGTTTACCATGTGCAATAGAATTTCGAAATCAAACATGGTTTTATCCAGAAATGAGAGATAAGACGTTACAGTTTTTAGAACAGGAGAAATGGATTCATACAATTTGTGATGAACCACAGGCTGGGATAGGTTCTGTGCCACTCGTGTTAGAGGTTACGAATTCAGACATGGCATTAATACGTTTTCACGGTCGAAATGTTCATGGTTGGCTTGATAAAGGGGAAAATTGGAGAGCGGTTCGCTGTTTATATCGCTACAACAATAAAGAACTGGAAGAATGGGTTGAACGACTAGAGCAATTAAAAAAGAAAACAAAGGATATATACGTACTGTTTAACAACAATTCAGGTGGGGATGCAGCAGATAATGCGAAACAGCTTATGAAAATGATGAACATTACATATGGTGAGCCGAAGCCGGAGCAATTAAATTTTTTTGAATGATAATAAACAAGAAAGGCACTGTACAAACAGGGGGAATGTACAGTGCCTTTCTATATGAAAAAGAGGGGTAACAATGTTACTGAGCGTTTGGTTGATTCATCAATTGTTGGCTTCATAATAAATGATAATGGTTATCATTATCATTGTCAATGGTTTTTCTAAAAATATATAAAAAACTTTGTGTATTTTAAATAGAGATAAAAAAAGAACAGCGATTAATGCTGTTCTTTTCCATTGACGAATTGTTGTAAATCAAAAGGAGTTATCGCTTGGATAAATTCTTTTGAGATAAGTGTTTGAACGAGAGTGCTCTCAGAGATAGAAGCACCTGTTTTCTTTTCATAAGCTTGTTTTAATAAATCAAGTTTTTCAGCCGTTTCTTTTGGTAATTCAATTGTAAGTGTGTTCATAATTTCTCCCCCTTATTATTAGAGTACCACTACAGTATAGGAGAGACAAGAAAAGAGAATATGAAATATAAAAAAGGTTACCAAATTTTAAAATGGTAACCTTTTTTATGTATAAGAGTTATTAAGCAATACCGATATACTTTAAAGTTTTTGATGGAGTACTGTGATCAAAGAAGTGTTGTAAAAACGCAATATCAACACCTGATTTGTATGCACAATAACCCCAAGTTTTTCGAAGTGTATGTGAGCTAATCCCTTCTAATCCAACTTCTTTTGCAGCTTTGTTTAAAATGTACCATGCATGTTGTCTCGTAATAGATTTTGTTCCTTTTTGAGATTTTAACAATGGTTCATTACGTTTCCAAGTTTTACGTTCTTTCATGTAGTCTTCGATTGCGTGCTGTAAGTCTTCATTTACAGCAAACCATTTATGTTTCTTCACTTTTTCATTGTAAAATAAAATGGAATGGCGAACATTTTCATTTTCATCGATTACATCACTAACTTTTAATTGTAAGATTTCACTTACTTTCAAGCCAGAATTTACAGCTAATACGAATAATAAGCCATCACGTTTCGAAGATTGTAAAAGTATATTTTTGATAGTTTCTAATTGTTTTTCATTTTGAATAGGTTGTCCTGCTTGTTTCATTTCACGCACTCTCCTCTTTTATATGTGTAAAGGAAAGGATTAACTTGTTTCTTACTATAAAGGGAGAGTGTGAATTTCATGTGAACTCCTAGTGAAATTAAGACAAATTATTTGACTTCTTTTACTTTTTGTAAATTGAAATAGAATACAACACTGTTAGTCGTATTATACACACCATACTCGGCATGATGTAGGTCTAAAATGTTTTTTACAATAGATAATCCGAGACCGGTACCTCCAGTGTGACGGCTACGTGATGCATCTAGACGATAGAAGCGATCCCAAATTTTTTCAAGACTTTCTTCAGGGATAGGGTTTCCTGTATTTTCGATTTCGACTTTTACGGTATCTTCTGCTTCTATAATGGAGACTTGTATTTTTTCTCCCTCTGGTGTATAACGAATTGCATTACTTAGTAAGTTCACAACTACTTGCTCAATGCGACTGCGATTTGCTGTAACAAGTATAGAAGGGTCTGCATCGACGTTCACTTGTAAATGTTTTTCTTCCATGCTAAATAATAATTTTGTGTAGACTTGTTGCGTTAATTCACCGATTGAGAACGTCGTCATATCTAGTTTGTAAGTACCAGATTCCAACTTTGCTAATTCTAACATTTCAACAATCAGCCTGTTCATATTTTCTGTTTCTTCTAAAATAACATCAGTATAATACGAAGTATCCTTACTAACACCATCTTTAATTCCTTCTGCAAAACTTCTAATTACACTTAGCGGTGTTTTTAATTCGTGTGATACGCCAGAAATGAATTCTTTTCTTGTTTTTTCTAATTGACGTTCACGTTCAATATCTTGTTGTAACTTTGTATTAGCAACATTTAATCGATCGATTCGATCTTTTAAATTTACAGATAATGTATTGATACTGCCAGAAAGTCCGCCAATTTCATCGTCAGCTGTAACTGGTAATTTCTCACTAAAATCAAAATTAGCCATTTTTTTCGTAACACGATTCATTTTAATTAATGGCTTTACAATGATTTTTGAGTAGTAGAAGGATAACAAAATAATAACGAGAAACACGATGATTAAGGCATAGACATAATAATCTTTTAAAACGAGCATCGCTTCATTAACAGGCTGCAAAGATGCTATCGCAAAAGCGTATTCTGTAATCCTTCCATTTTCTATAATCGGTTTTACAAAGATACTATTTTTTATATTTTCTCCGCCATCTAATATGAAAGTACTTAATTGGTTCGAGTTAGAAGTGCCCTCTCTAATCATATCAGCAAAATATTGAACGGCTTGTAATGTTTCAATATCATTTGCAAGGCGAACCTCAGCTTTGGATGGGAGCTGTAACTTAGTTATAACACCTGTAAAGACGATTCGAGTTGTAGATTTGTATCGGCTCGCAAGTCTATTCTTAGAAGGATTTCCATTAATTGATTGAAAATCCGAATAGAAATGTTCGTTTTGCCATTGATTATAATTCGTTCCTAATTTTTGTGGTGTGATTATATTATTCTCTTGCACGACTCCATCAACATTGATTATTACATCTTTTTTTAAACCTAAATTTTCGAATTTATTATATTCTTCTGGTGTTAAAAGATTATTGAGTGGAATGGAATACTGTTTATTATTGTTGGGATTAAATACATCGATATAGTAATTGTTATCACTTTTAATAATACCGTTAGAATCTAAAAACTGCATATCGGCATTTGTTTTATCATGAAATTCTTGTTTTAGTTTTCTAACCTTCTCATAACTTTTATCACTTTTATCATAATTATCTACGAATTTTTCAAAAGCAGTTTGGACTGTTTTTACTTTCTTATTAATATAAAATTTCTCTAAAAATAGAGATTGTCCTAGGAAAAAAAGTAGGAATATGATTGTAAATAAAGTGGATGTTAATAAAAATAGTTTAAAGACGATACTTCTGTTTTTCACTGCGTCACCTCTTATGAGAAATACTGTAAATGATTTCTTTATCCCGCTTTAACGGGCAATAAGACTCCCACTTCAAAATTCGGCGAATACAAGGGAGTTAAGTGGGAGATCAATTGCCCGTAAAATCCGATTGGTTCAACTAATAATCAGTGGGGGATGGAAAAAACCCCCACTGATTAAAGTTTCACTTTATTATAACAAACGTTACAAGAAAGTAGAGGGGAGAAATCTGTCTCTTTATAAAGTAGTTATTTATAAAAAGTCACATAAAAAGAACTCGCCAGACGTATGACAAGTTCTTTAGTGTACTATTGTTGAATTGCTGCATCTAAAGCGATTTCAATCATTTCGTTAAATGTAGTTTGACGCTCTTCAGATGTTGTTTCTTCGCCAGTGAAGATGTGATCGCTAACTGTTAATACTGATAATGCATTTACACCGTATTTCGCTGCTAATGTGTAAAGAGCAGTTGTTTCCATTTCTACTGCTAATACACCGTAATCTCCAAGTTTTTTAACCATGTCCATGCTTTCACGATAAAACACATCTGCTGTTAAAACGTTACCGACACGAACGTGTAATCCTTTTTCAGTTCCAGCATCATAAGCTTTCTTTAAAAGGTCAAAGTTTGCAGCTGGTGCAAAATCAAATCCTGGGAATGTTAAACGGTTCATATTAGAATCAGTACAAGCCGTCATTGCGATAATAACATCACGAACTTTTACATCTTTTTGAATTGCACCGCAAGTTCCAACGCGAATTAAATTTTTAACTCCGTAGCTTTGGATTAATTCGTTTACATAAATAGAAATAGAAGGAACACCCATACCTGTACCTTGAACAGATACACGTTTTCCTTTATAAGTTCCAGTGAAACCTAACATACCACGCACATTATTATAGCAAGTAACGTCCTCTAGAAATGTTTCAGCGATATATTTTGCACGTAATGGATCACCAGGTAATAGAATAGATTCAGCGATTTCACCTTGTTTTGCTTCGATATGTACACTCATAAAAAAGTCCTCCTTATAATGTATTGATAGAAATCAATATCATTTGCATTATACACTACGAATCCTTTCAATTAAAATCTTTTTATTATTTGTAATATGTGCAAAATAGGAGGATTTCATAAATCATAATCTAGAATATATATCTTAAGAAGTTTTGTATGAATAGAGACAATAAAAATGGTAGGTGATGTTTTGAAAAATCTTGTCATTGGGCTTATTGCGTTAGTACTTATTGTGGCAGGAGGATTTTACATAAAAAAATATCAAGAAAACGAAGAGACTGTAGGAGATGTTCAGGAAGTAAAGTGGGATGTTTCGAATGGAAAGGGAAATGAGAAAGTAGATATTGTATTTCAGTTGTTAAACAACAAGAATAATGAAATTCGTGGTGTAAATGATCAAATGCGGGCAGTGATTGTAGATGGACAGTTAAAAAACATACAACAAATTAAACCCACATTTGCAGGGAACGGGTCATATAAGTTATCTTCCAAAATAGCGAAAGACGAAGAATATACAATATTTTTATACGAAGACAAAAATAAGTCCGTAGAGTCATTCGCTAGGAAGAATTTTGGTAGAACGAAAGAGGAGAACAATAAGAAAAAAGTGAAATTTCCAATCGACAGTGTACTTACAAAAAAAATAGGAGAGTATGAAGTTTCTCTTTTATTTGGTGCATTACATCCGAATGAACCAGTTACGTTAACATTTCAGTTTCAAGCGAAAAAGGGTGAAAAATTGAAATTACATTCAGAGAGAGGAGAAGTAGAGTCACTCTATATAGTGGATGAAACGAAGGAGAATTTTTTATACGCTATGCCTGTAGATACGGATGAACAATTACAATACCGAATTACATTTCCTGCCGAGGGCACGTATAAAATGTGGGGGAATTTCTATATAAATGGTAAGAAGTATGAAAAAGAATTTATTGTACAAGTTCAAAAAAGAAAAAACAGCTAAGAATTTAGCTGTTTTTTCTTTTTCCTATTAATTTTGTTACAGAGAGCATTGTAATTGGTAAAGAATGATTCTTCCTAAATGCTAAATATTTACCGCTCCATGCTGGTTTATATTTTTCTTTAAAATGTCGTAACCCGCTGAAACTATACGTATAACGAACGTTATTAAAGATTGCAGCAGCCACTCGTTCAGACCAGAAAGACTGTGTGGATAAACCAACATTTGAAAGTGGTGCCATACCGATATTAAAGGAGTGGTATTCATTTTCTTTTGCCCACTGGAATAAGTGGATGAAAATTGCGTCCATAATGCCGCTAGGCGCATCTGGATAATATCGCATTAAATCGACAGATAATGATCCGTTTTGATATACAGGCATGAATGTTGTGAATGCAATAATTTTTCCATCCGCATCAGATAATGTTGCGATAGGAGCGCGACTAATATATTCACGATCGAAGTATCCGAGTGAAAAACCTTTCTCTTTTTTTCCACCAAGCCATGCATCTGAAACTTTTCTTAACTCTTCATATAATTCGTCGGAGAAAGGTGGCTCATGAATAGAGAATGTATAGCCTTCTCTTTCAAAACGGTTGAAAGTAGCTCGCATGCCAGCGCGTTTCTTTCCTGTTATTGTAAAGGTATTTAAATCAACAACAGCTTCTTCACCAAGCTTAAAGAAGTTATAACCAAAATCGTGGTATAAACTCATCCATTTACTTTCAATTTGATAGAATACACAAATGTATCCAAATCGATCAGCCTCAGCTAAAAACTCTTGCAATACAGTACGATAGGAGGAAGGGTCCCCAATTGGATCACCTAGTACAATAAGTCGTTTTCCAGTTATTGAGAAGAGAATGAGTGCTTTTCCATCACTACTGAAAAAGAACTGTTTATCTCCTAAAAAACCTAAATGACTAAGTACATTTCCACCATGTTCATCTAAGAAGTTGTGTAATCGTTTATCATTAGCTGGTTGCCCGGGAAATTCATTTCGATAACGATTTGCAATGAGTGAACCAATTAGTAAAAAAGTAGGAACAAAAAAGGCAGCTGCTAATGCACTTCGTTTCACTTGTGTAATATTACGAACGACAAAATCAGGTTTGAAAGCTTCTTTTGCACCTGCAAATAAAATACCTAAGTTTTTATATAAATATAACGTTACAAGTAGGAATATAAAAACTTTTACGATATCGGAAAGTGAGACTTCCATTTTCTCACGTACAAACCTTTTACGAAGCATATACAATACAGCGAGTACGATTAATAAAATAAAAGTTTCTTCAACATCAATTCCTTTTAGTGTGTTAAAAATAGCCGCTCCAATTAAAGAAACAATCGTCATATAATAAGAACGTTTTGTTCCGTAATATATCCCCCGCGAAAGAATGAGGAGGAGAATACCGAATGTTAGCGATAAGCTAAAAGAAAATTGAATAAGATGTTTTGGAGCTAGAATATGTAAGGCGTGTGCCCGATTTATACTTGTCGGTAGAATGGTTGATAAAATAACCATTAAGCCAGCAAATACTGTTAAAGCAGCAGATGCCCAAGAACCTAACTTTCCTAGAAAGTCACGCTGCAAAGTCCATATAACACCAGTTGTCTCTAATGCAGGCGCAATAAAAGGTTTATCTTCAAACTTTTTAATGGCTACTCCTGTCATTTCAAAAGCTGCAAAAATGAGACCAAGGCAGAAGGGCAAGATGTAATAGACGAGACGATATAATAACATAGCAGGGAGTAAAACACCTGTATCGATGCCGTATTGCCCAAGCCCAGTTAAGAAGACAAGATCAAATGATCCAAGGCCACCAGGAACAAGACTAACGACACCAGCTAAAGCAGCAATAACATATACGCCTAAAAACTTTTGGAATTCGATTTCAATGCCAAATAATAGTAATATGACGTACATAACAATACCAGCAGATACCCATTCGACTAATGAAACTAATGAGTATAAAACAGTTGGGTTTTTCTCCTCTTCTTCTTGTTCCTCTGTTTGCGTCGCTTTTCTATTTTTTAATTTAGAAAATCCGATATATATAGGGACGAAAAGAGCGAAGAAGATAAGAACAGGCCATAGCCATGGTTTTTCATGCAAAATAAATCTCGTGTCTAATATTCCGATGAGACCAAGAAATGAAAGAATGGCTAATCCATTAATAAAGGCAGTTGTCATCCAAGCGATACTTTTAATAAGTTTTCCATTTTCTTTTATATATGGACGATAAAGCATTGTGCGTACGCCGGCTCCAACAAGACCACCAAACCCGATAAATCCATTTAAAGTATTAGCAATCCACGAGATACGGAAAATCTTTTGGACAGGGATATCAGCTTTTAAGTAACGAAGCATAACATAGTCATAAAAGAACATTGTTGATACAGCGAATGCACCAAGTGTAATTGCTAAAAAGACTCCTCCAGTTGGAATGTTTTTAATTGTATCAATCGCTTCTAAAAAAGAAATGCCCGCTAATTCTTTTTTTGCTTGAAAGAATACAATTGTTAATACAACAAATGGGAAGACAATTTTCCCGATTTGTAAGAAACGTTTCCATGAAAACGACATAAATACAACTCTCCTTGTATAAGAAAACTGAGACAATAATATTATTATGACAAACTTCAAGAAAAATAAAAAGGTAAATTCCTGTATAGGCGAGCTATTTTTTATATAGGTATATTTAAAAGAATATTTTGTTTATCAGAAAATTAAGTTAGAATAAGATGAAAGAGGGGGAGGGGAGTATATGATTATAAAAGGTTACGTAGGATATGAGTTAGAAAAAGCGAAACCTAATACATCAGAAGATTTTTTTAACAGATCTGAAGTGACATATATATTAAATGGTAAAGAGAAAACTTTTTCGGTTTTATACGTTCGATATTTTGAAGAAGTTTTACAAGAAATTACTCCTTTTGAAGGAAATCCAGTGTATAAAGTAGAAGAACAAAACATATATTTGCGTGATATTGTAGCGATATGTTGTTTAGTGAAAGATAAGGAGCTTCGTGCGCAAAAACGTTTGTATTTAAATAATATGGAAGAATTTCAACAATATTTTGATGAGGGAACGGTGTCGAAAGTACAAGAAATATTGGCTGAATTACATAAAAATAAAAGAGTAGAAATAGCGTGAAATGGCAAAGGAGAGAGAAAAATGTCTAATTTGATGATTGAAAATCAAACAGAACAAGTTTCTATATTTTTAGAAGATGCTATTAATATGATAACCAATTATGTAAATTATCATACGTTACCTTCTTTATTAGAGGAAACACCAGCAGGGAATGAGCAATATTATAAAGGGGTATTAGCATCAATGAGACGACTTCTCGTTTTTTGCGAAGAAGGACAGGATGCATGTTTTGTTTTGTTGAATAGCCAGCCATTTCGAAAAACAGCAGCTGAAAAAATTTTATATAAGATTTACCATCAAGTAATTGCAGAGTTTTTTTCACCGAAGAGTGATCATTGGTATGAAAATAGTCGGTCTGCATATACAGGGAAAAATTCTATCGTTTTTCAACAAACACCACCTGCATCTTTGGAGCAAGTGATGAAGAGTTTAGAAGGTAAATTTCAATTGATGCGTGAAGAACTAGAATATTATGAGACGGATTATCAGACAAAGATGTTGCACAAATATTGATTGAGGAAAAGAAGCTAAGGTTACTTAGCTTCTTTTCCTTTTGTACAGTTATATAAGGGATTTTCATTGAATATAGTTAAGTGGATAGCATTAGGGAGGTGCAACATGAATCAGCAAGGTGTATTTACAGATTACTTTCATGAAGTAGAAAATTGGTGTGAAAGTGTTCTTCACGTATTAGATAGCCGCGCAATGGAAGTGTATGATGTCCATATGCTTGCCTATAAAATTCAGACGTTATTAGAGCGTATGAAAGAGCATGAGTATGAAACAGATGCAGAGTTTATGTATGAAATAAGCGATGATGTAGAACATATTCAGCATCACTTGCAGGAAGTATTTATGCAAGAAGAAGAGGAATATGAATTATATGAAAGAGGGGATAGTGAACGAGCTGTCCCGATTGGAGGACATACACTCCCGCCATTACCTTATCCGTATAATGCATTAGAACCGTATATTTCTAAAGAAATTATGATGTTACATCATGATAAACATCATCGGAGTTACGTGGAAGGGTTAAATAAAGCAGAGAAGATGATGGAAGAAGCGAGAAAAACAAATAAATTTGATTTAATTAAGCATTGGGAAAGGGAAGCGGCTTTTCATGGGTCAGGTCATTACTTACACACGATATTTTGGAATAACATGAAAAAAGACGGTGGTGGAAGTCCAAGAGGAGCTTTTTCACAACAAATTGAACAAGATTTTGGGAGCTTTTTACGTTTCCAAAAACATTTTACAGAAGCGGCCTCTAAAGTAGAAGGTTCAGGCTGGGCAATTCTCGTTTGGGTACCCCGGTCTGGAAGGTTAGAAATTTTGCAAAGTACACTTCATCAATTATTTACACAATGGGATACGATACCGCTCCTTGTACTAGATGTCTGGGAACATGCGTATTATTTACAATACCAAAATCGAAAAGATGAATATATTAAAAATTGGTGGAATGTTGTAAATTGGCCTGATGTAGAAAAAAGGTTTGAAACTGCGAAACAAATTGAATGGACACCATATTAGACGCAAATTCTCTGCGTCTTTTTTAATGGAAGTAGAAGGAAGATTTCGTTCATATTTTAAAAGGCCAAGCATACACTTGTACAAAAAGTGCCAAAAGGACGTGGGGGGAAATATGAGACGAATTTGTGTAATCATTACGCTTCTTATGATGTATGCAAGCGTTATGCCGATTCCTACATATGCAAAGATGAACAGCAATGTCAGTGCTCGAAATGCTGTATTAATGGAGCAACAGTCTGGTCGTGTATTATACGGAAAAGCAGAACATGAGCCTCAAAAAATTGCTAGTATAACAAAAATTATGACCGCCTTATTAGCTGCTGAATCAGGGAAGATGAAAGAAATGGTATCAGTTAGTAATGAAGCGGTGAGGGTGGAAGGATCGGCAATCTATTTAAAGCCTGGACAAAAAGTGAAGTTAGAAGATTTAGTATACGGACTCATGCTTAGATCTGGTAATGACGCAGCGCAAGTAATTGCTGAAAGTGTGGGTGGGAGTATAGATGGATTCGTATATTTAATGAATCAAAAAGCGAAAGAAATTGGAATGAAAGATACGCACTTCTCAAACCCTCATGGCTTAGATGGAGATGGATCACATTATTCGTCGGCTTACGATATGGCATTATTAACGAAATATGCAATGGGAAACGAGACATTTAAGAAAATCTTTGGAACCAAAACATATAAATCAGATTCTTGGGATTACCCGTGGAAAAATAAACATAAGCTGGTAACGTCTTATTATGAATTTGCAACAGGAGGAAAAACAGGCTTTACGAAGAAAGCTGGGCGAACGCTTGTGACAACGGCATCAAAAGATGGACTAGATTTAATTGTCGTAACTTTGAGTGCCTCTAGTGATTGGGATGATCATATGAATTTGTTTGATAAAGGTTTTGAACGTTTCAAACAAACGAAAGTTTTAGGACAAGGAGCAATTGCTGAAATAAATGAAAAGAAGTATGCCAACCATGTTTATACGAAAAATAGTTTTTCGGTACCGTTAACTGAAGAAGAAAAAAAGAACGTAGTATTAAAAGTTGAACTCCATAAAAGTATAAAACTTACGGATGGAGTAAAGGTTGGGAAGACAGACATTTATGTTGGTAATGAAAAAGTTGGAGAACGGAATTTATTTTATAGTAAACGGAAGTTAGTAGCTACAACGGGACTTTACTGGAATAATGTGAAAGAAATTTTTTCTTACATGATAGGTGTTGGGAACGATGGTTAATCTCGTATGGGTAGCGATGGCTGTCATTGGGATTGTATACGCCATGATAAATGGAACGATGGAAGAAGTGAATAAAGCTGTATTTGACGGAGCAAAAGATGCGGTAACGATTTGTATAGGACTTATTAGTGTTTTAGTATTTTGGCTCGGTTTAATGAAAATTGCAGAGGAAGCCGGATTGTTAAAAAAATTAGTTACACTTTTTATGCCGATAGTAAAAAGGTTGTTTCCAGAAATACCAAAGGATCATCCGTCTATGGGATTTATTCTATCAAATATGATGGCAAACTTTTTTGGTCTAGGTAATGCAGCAACCCCTCTTGGTATTAAAGCGATGGAACAACTGAAAGAGTTAAATGGAGGAAAGGATTCGGCGAGCCGTTCTATGGTGACGTTTCTAGCATTAAATACATCAGCCATTACATTAATTCCTACGACAGTCATTTCCATTCGAATGACGTATGAATCAGCGAATCCTACTGAAATTGTTGGGGTAACATTTATTGCACAAGTACTTTCTATGATTGGAGCAATTTGGATTGACCGCTATTTTTACCGAAGAAGGAGTAGAAAGGGGCGGAAAAAATGAGTATTGTAAATACAATTTCCTTATGGGTAATTCCTTGTGTAATTGGTTTTATCCTTTTATATGGCACAATAAAGAAAGTACCGACGTATGAATCGTTCGTTGAGGGAGGAAAAGAAGGGATTCAAATTGCAATTTCCATCTTACCGTTTATGGTTGGAATGCTTGTGTCTATTTCTATATTCCGGTCTTCAGGTGCGTTAGACGCAATGATATCGGTAATGAAGCCAATGTTAGATTTGATCCATGTTCCAGCAGAAATTGTTCCACTAGCACTTATACGCCCTATTTCAGGCTCTGCTGGTTTAAGTATTACGACCGATTTAATTGCCACATATGGGCCAGATTCGTTTATTGGGAGATTGGCTTCTACGATGCAAGGGAGTACAGATACGACTTTCTATATTTTAACTGTATATTTTGGAGCGGTTGGGATCAGAAAAATGGGGGATGCACTAAAAGTAGGACTTTTTGCAGATTTAATCGGGATTATATGCTCAATTGTGTTCGTTTCTTTATTGTTTCAGTAATACTATTCATTTTTTACGCTATTTCGCTTATAATACGTATACGACCACTATTAAGGTGTAGCTTAATAGTGGTTTTTTTATGTGGTATTTTTGACAAAATGATGAACTTTTATTGTGAGAAATATGAAAAATATGGACAATAATAAAGGGTAAAAACATGATTTGACCTTTATATGTTTATTATCATCGCTATGTTGTTTAAGTAAGATGAAGCGAATAGCCGTAAAGCGTATGCGGTTGCCAAGTCTTTCTAATGTAAGGTAAGATAAATTCGAGGTGAAAAAAAGAAATGGAACGATTACAAAAAGTGATTGCGCAAGCAGGTATTGCATCGAGAAGAAAGGCTGAGGAATTAATTCAGCAAGGAAAAGTGAAAGTTAATGGAAAAATAGTGAAGGAGTTAGGGACAAAAGTAACTCCTCAAGATAAAGTAGAAGTAAATAACATCCCTCTTGAAAAAGAAGAACCTGTTTATTTTTTACTATATAAACCAACTGGCGTAATTTCAAGTGTATCAGACGATAAAGGAAGAAGTGTTGTAACGGACTTTTTCCCGGAAATTACACAACGTTTATTCCCAATCGGACGCTTAGATTATGATACGTCTGGCGTATTATTAATGACAAACGATGGGGACTTCGCAAACGTATTAATGCATCCTAGATATAAAGTTGAAAAAACATATGTTGCAAAAATAAAAGGGCCATTAACAGGTGAGAAAATTCGCATGTTAGAACGCGGTGTTACGTTAGAAGACGGTAAAACAGCACCAGCACGTGTGAAAATTATTTCTTGGGACAAGCGTAAAGAAATGGCTATTGTACAATTAACAATTCATGAAGGACGTAATCGTCAAGTACGTCGTATGTTTGAAGCGTTAGACTGTAAAGTAGTGAAATTAAAACGTGAACGTTATGCTTTCTTAGAAGTAGGAAGCCTGCGACCTGGTGATGCGAGAGAATTGACACCACATGAGGTGAAACAATTACGCGCGCTTGCTTCTACAAAGCCGAGATAAGCTATAGAGTTAAAAATTCACCAGTGGAGTGCTCTGCTGGTGATTTATTCAATACAACATTTACAGAAGATAATACATAACATTTATCGAGGAGAGGAGAAGTAATATGAAGAAAAATCGCTTATTATTTCGCGTTATTATTCTACTCATTTTATGTGGTGCTGTAGGATTTACCCTTTATCAAGGATTCTTTGCTAATAAAGAGAAAATGCAAATCGGAAAAGAAGCACCTAACTTTGTTGTGACGGATTTAGAAGGGAAGAAAATTGAACTAAAAGATTTAAAGGGAAAAGGTGTATTTTTAAACTTTTGGGGCACGTGGTGTAAACCTTGTGAAAAAGAAATGCCTTATATGAATGAATTATATCCAAAGTATAAAGAAAAAGGTGTTGAAATCATAGCGTTAGATGCAGATGAAACGGATATTGCAGTAAAGAACTTTGTGAACCAGTATGGTTTGAAATTCCCAGTTGCCATTGATAAAGGACAAAAGATTATAGGAACATATGGAGTAGGTCCATTACCGACAAGCTTTTTGATTGATAAAGATGGAAAAGTAGTGGAGCAAATTATAGGTGAACAAACGAAAGAACAGTTAGAAGGGTATTTAAAGAAAATTACTCCGTAATAAAGAAAGCCTTTACATAAGGGGTGCGTGTCTATAGTGCCTCTGGTTTAAAAATTCTGAGTATTGCGGTAACTTGAGGTTAGAATATACAATAGTACATATAGATACAGGGGCGGTGAGAGTGTTGAAAGAAATTAAATGTGAATGTGGACATGTTAATCCGATAGGAACCGTTTTTTGTGAAGCTTGCGGGAAACCATTTGAAAGCAATGAAAATACAAAACTATTGGATATGCGCTATGAGGGGAGTGCACGGAGATCTCTCACGCAGACAAAAACGATAATCGATAAAATTTGGAGCTTTTTCTCTTCTGTAAAAGTGGGTGTATGGCTAATCGTAATAACTTTAGCTGCATCAGCGATAGGAACTATTTTTCCGCAAGAAATGTACATAACTCCAGGGATTGCACCAGCTGAATATTATAAACAAGAATACGGATTTTTAGGACAATTATACTATCAATTAGGGTTTAATAATTTATACGGTTCATGGTGGTATATGATTTTGATTGCTTCTATCGGTATTTCACTTGTGATATGTAGTTTAGACCGTGTTATTCCACTTTATAAAGCTTTAAAAAAGCAAGGCGTAAAAAGACATCCTAGCTTTTTAAAGAGACAGAGATTATATGGGACTGGTACACCGCAAGAAGGTGACCTGGAAAGAGTGCAAAAGAATTTAAAGAAAAGAAACTATAACGTGAAAGTGGAAGACGGAAACGTTTTAGCAGAAAAGGGACGCTTCTCGCGTTGGGGTCCATATGTAAATCATATCGGTCTTATTATCTTTTTATTCGGTGCGATGCTTCGTTTTTTACCGAGTATGTACGTAGACGAAGCACTTTGGTTACGTGACGGTGAAACGAAAGAGATACCAGGGACGGATGGACAATACTACTTAAAAAACGAGAAATTTATAAAAGAAGTTTATGATAAAAGTAAGGATAAGGAAGTTTTTGATGAAGCGATTGATCGTGTAGGCGATAAAATGATTGCGAAAAACTTCCAAACGAATGCCGTATTATATAAAGCAGTAGGAGAAAATATAGCAGGACAAAAACCGAAATTAGAAAAAGTAAAAGAAGCGGAAATTCGAGTGAATGAACCACTGAAATTTGATCAATTTGCAGTGTATCAAGTGGATTATAAAGAAAGTGAATTTAAAAGTATGTCCTTTAACTTACAAAATAAAGAAAATAATCAAAAGTGGGGACCGATTAAAGTAGATTTAACGAATCCTAAGGAAAAATATGATTTAGGAACTGGTTATTCTCTAGAACTATTAAGCTATTTTCCTGATTTTTATTTTGATGAGAATGGAAAACCAAATACGAAAACGAAATTACCAAACAATCCTGCATTTGTATTTAAAATGTTTACACCTGAAACACCAGATGGTGAAGTGAGTTTTGTTGGTATTCAGCAAAATATAGAACCAGATGGAAACAACAAATATAAAATGTCGTTTGCAGGTGTTGAAATGCAAAATGCAACAGCACTTACTGTAAGAAAAGATTTAACGCTTTGGATTCTCGGCATTGGAGGATTTATATTTATGGTTGGTGTCATTCAAGGTATGTATTGGAATCATCGCCGTATTTGGATACAACGTGTTAATGATGAATGGTGGATTGCAGGGCATACAAATAAAAATTGGTTCGGTTTAAAGAAAGATATTGAAAGAGTAATAGAAGGTACAGCAATTCCACAGCCAAATGATAAAGTAATTGATAAAAAAATTAGTTAAGGTGGGGAAACGATATGGTGCAAATAAGTAGTAACTTTCTCTTTACCGCATTTATTTTATATTTAATTGCGACTCTATTTTTTGGGGGAGCCATTAAAGAAAAGGGTCATAAATGGGCAAATGTAGGAATAACGATTACAATTTTAGGGTTTATAGCACAAACAGTATATTTTGTTACAAGGTGGATTGCATCAGGGCATGCGCCAGTTAGTAACTTTTTTGAATTCGGTACATTTTTCGGCATGATGCTTGTAGGAGCATTTATTGTCATGTATTTTATGTACCGTGTAAGCATAATCGGACTATTTGCATTACCAGTTGCGCTTTTATTAATTGCCTATGCAAGTATGTTTCCGAGGGAAATATCTCCGCTTATTCCATCTTTAAAAAGTAATTGGTTACATATTCACGTGACGACTGCAGCAGCAGGACAAGCCATTTTAGCGATTAGTTTTATTACAGGCGTTATGTATTTATTGAAAAATGTAGATCAATCGACGAGAAGTAAACGTACATTTTGGCTAGAGACGGTAGTATTTACACTTGTTTGTACAGTTGGATTTATTGGAGTAACAACGGTATTTTCTAGTATGAAATATGAAGCGAAGTTTCAATGGATTGATAAAAATGAACAACAACTGGAAATGAAGTACAATCTTCCGGCTTTAGTTGGACCGCATGAAGGGAAGTTACTGACAGAAAATAAATTAGAACCGGCAGTTGAAGTTCCAGCAATTGTAAATGCAAAAAAATTAAATACTGTTATTTGGTCAGTGTTAGTTGGAACATTACTGTATATTGTATTAAGACTCGTTTTACGGAAGCGAGTATCGGCGGCACTTCAGCCGTTAGTAAAGAATACGAATAGTGATCTACTAGATGAAATCGGATATCGATCTATTGCAATTGGATTCCCAGTTTTCACATTAGGTGCATTAATTTTTGCGATGATTTGGGCTCAAATAGCGTGGACGCGCTTTTGGGGCTGGGATCCGAAAGAGGTTTGGGCACTTATAACGTGGCTCTTTTATGCTGCAGTACTACATTTACGATTATCTAAAGGGTGGCATGGGGAGAAATCAGCTTGGCTTGCAGTAATTGGTTTTGCAATCATTATGTTTAACTTTATTGTAGTAAACTTAATTATTGCCGGTTTACATTCATATGCATAGAGAAATAAAATAGGAGAGTGCATGTCACTTTCCTATTTTATTTTTGTCAACTTTTCTTCTTTTTTGAGAAAAACATGACAAAGTAGCGGTTGATTTTGTAAAATGATGTCGAGGACATTATATACAGTTCAAAAAAAATACATAGTTTTGGAAAAAAATTGAACAAAATTTATTATTCTTGTGAAGCATAATATGGGAAGTGAAACATTTAGAAGATTGCTTAAATAAACGAGAATAGCGCAACATAATAGTTAAAGAAGGGTAGGTGTGAACCGCTGAGGTGAGAGTACGCAGCGGGTAGAGATGGAAAATGAATCAAGAATTTTAATTGTAGATGATGAGGATCGTATTCGTCGTTTATTGAAAATGTACTTAGAAAGAGAACAATATACGATTGAAGAAGCAGATAATGGTGATACAGCTTTAGAAATGGCGTTGCAAAATGATTACGATTTAATCTTATTAGATCTTATGATGCCTGGTAAAGATGGCATTGAAGTATGTAAAGGGGTTCGTGAGAAGAAAGCGACACCAATTATTATGCTGACAGCAAAAGGTGAAGAAGTAAATAGAGTACAAGGATTTGAAGTTGGAACAGATGATTATATTGTAAAGCCGTTTAGTCCACGTGAGGTCGTGCTACGTGTGAAAGCGGTATTACGTCGTGCTGTACCAACAACATTCTTTACACAAGATACAACGACAAAAGATGTTACTGTATTCCCTCACTTAACAATTGATAACGATGCACACCGTGTTACTGCAGATGGCAATGAAGTAAACTTAACGCCGAAAGAATATGAGTTACTATTATTTTTAGCGAAAGCTCCTGATAAAGTATTCGATCGTGAGCAGCTGTTAAAAGAAGTATGGCAATATGAATTCTTCGGAGATTTACGTACAGTTGATACACATGTAAAGCGTTTACGTGAGAAGTTAAGCAAAAAATCACCAGATGCAGCGAAAATGATTGTTACTGTTTGGGGTGTAGGTTACAAATTTGAGGTTGTGAACGACTGATGCTTTGGAGAAGTGTAGTAGGGAAGTTATGGATGACCATATTACTTCTCGTTTCGTTTGTTCTTGGATTTGTTGCGATTTTACTTTCACAATTTTTTAGAACGTATTATGTTGATATGAGTGAAAATAGACTTCAAAAAGTCGCAACAAGTGTTACGGAATTAATTGAAGAAGGTGCCGATGTAAAAACGATTGAGAACATCGCGTACAAATTCTCTGATCCACTTTCAAGGATTATTATTGTAGAAGATGGCAAGGAAATCTCTTCTTCACCGAAACAAGAAGGGTTAGTCACCCTTACAATGGATAATTTAAAAGAAGATAAAGAATTAGCCGCTGTTTTTACGGACAAAAAAGAAATTAAGAACAACATTAGAAAAGCTTCTGATAGTAGAAAGAATAAAAGCACTGAAAATGATATTGTGATCGTTGGGAAACCAGTGCAATCAAAAAATCAAAGCGCAGTGTTCGTATATGAATCTTTACAAGTGCCAATAAAAGATATGGAGAGAACGACTGATTTCATTTTCTTAGCCGCTGGGATTGCGATTATATTAACAACTTTCTTTGCGTTCTTCTTATCTACTCGGATTACAGCACCGCTTCGTAAAATGCGTGAGGTTGCTTTTGAAGTGTCACGTGGGAAATTTGATGCAAAGGCTCCTATGGTATCTCAGGACGAAATTGGTGAGCTGGCAACGGCCTTAAATCAAATGGGTAAACAGTTGAAGTTTAATATGAATGCTTTGCAGCAAGAAAAAGAACAGTTAGCTAGTATTTTGAGTAGTATGGCAGATGGAGTTATTACGTTAAATCAAGAAGGTGAAGTCGTAGTTATTAATCCACCGGCTGAACATTTCTTACAAGTTTGGCAAGAAGAAAAAGAGATAGAGTTAAGTAAAAAATTACCTTCTGAACTTGTGGAACTATTCCATCTCGTTGTAGAAAGCGAGCAACAACAAGTTGTTGAAATTAATTTACAAAAAGGGAACTATGTAGTTCTTATGACACCACTTTACAATCAAACGAAAATTCGTGGGGCTGTAGCGGTACTGCGAGATATGACGGAAGAACGTCGTCTTGAGAAAATGCGTCAAGACTTTATTGCGAATGTATCACATGAACTTCGTACACCGATGGTCATGCTGCAAGGGTATAGTGAAGCGATTTTAGATGATATTGTGCAAACGAAAGAGGAAATAGATGAGTTTGTTCAAATCATTTATGATGAATCCGTTCGTTTAGGTAAACTTGTAAATGAATTGTTAGATTTAGCTCGTATGGAAAGCGGTCACGTAGAGTTACATATTGGTGAAGTGGACATACATCCGTTTGTGGAAAAAATTGGTCGTAAATTCCAAGGGATTGCAAAGGATAAAGAAGTTGAACTAACAGTTGATTTCCGGAATCAGATTGAAGAATATGCGTTTGATGCAGATCGGATGGAACAAGTGTTGACGAACTTGATTGATAACGCAATTCGTCATACGAATGCGGGTGGACATGTAACGCTTGTAATTGATACGAAAAATAATGGCCTCATTTTTGAAGTACAAGATTCGGGTGTAGGCATTCCAGAAGAGGATATTCCATTTTTATTTGATCGTTTCTATAAAGCTGATAAAGCAAGAACACGTGGGAAAAAGGGTGGAACAGGACTCGGGCTTGCAATTGCGAAAAATATTGTTCAAGGCCATGACGGTAAAATTTCTGTATCAAGTGTTGTTGGAGAAGGAACTACATTCTCTGTATATTTACCGAATCGTATAATTTAGATATGATTTTTTAAAGTTGATAATGAATAAAGTTCTGCTGTTTTTTATTTTTTTGTAAACTCAATTAAATAAAGAATGGTAGAACTTTTTTCTATCTTGGTCGAATTAAAAATAACAAGAGAGGTGCTGTGAAGAAATGAAATTATATACAAAAACAGGAGATAAAGGAACGACAAGTGTAATAGGTGGCAGGGTTGATAAAGATGATATCCGTGTGGAAGCGTATGGAACAATAGACGAGGCAAATTCTCATATTGGATATGCAATGACTAAGGTTCAAGGCAAGGCTTTTAGAGATATTTACAATGAGCTCGAAAATATTCAACATGAACTATTTGATTGCGGAGGAGACTTGGCAATAGTGGAACAAAAAATTCCTTATAAAGTGACAATTGAGATGGTTGAAAGTTTAGAAAGAAAGATTGATTTATATATAGAAGAAGCCCCGCCATTAGAACGCTTTATTTTGCCAGGTGGTAGCGAGGCGGCGGCTACTATTCATATTGCACGTACTGTTGTAAGGAGAGCAGAACGCTCTATAGTATCATTGCAAAAAGAAGTGAAAATAAATGAAGTTGTCTTAAAGTATGTAAATAGATTATCTGATTATTTGTTTGCGATAGCTCGAGTAATAAATGCCCGATTACAAGTGAAAGATGTGGAGTATAACCGTAGTGCATTAGTTTTTCGTGATAAGAAAGAGAAGGAAGTGGAGTAATTCACTTTCTTTTTTTGTATACTTTTTTCTGTAATATACCAAAATAGAGAAGGTATGGTGGTAATTAGAAAACGGAGGATGTATATGAAAGTTTTAAAATGCGGCGTCATGTTATTGAGTATACTGTTTGTATCTCAATTACATGTTTATGCAGAGGAAAATCGATGGACATGGCCTGTTGAAGGTCAGATAAGTGATTATTTTGGGACAAGGCATGGAAAACACTATGGTATTGATGTAGCTGCGCCGATTGGAACGCCTGTGGCAGCTATTCAAGATGGTAGGGTAACGAAGTCTTATTATTCAAGTAGTTATGGAAATGTTGTATTTATTAAACACGGAGAATATGAGGCTGTATATGCACATTTAAATAAGAGATATGTGGGGCAGGGAGATTATATTTCCAAAGGAGAAAAAATTGGAGAAGTAGGGAACACGGGAGAATCGCGAGGTGCACACTTACATCTAGAACTTCATCAAGGAAGATGGACGATGGCGAAAAAGAATGCGATGAACCCATTGCTTGTTTTAAATGAACAAAGAAATGAAGTTGTTTCTTCATCATTATATGTCGTACAAAAAGGGGATACTTTAGTTAGTATTGCACGGAAGTTTAGTATGACACTTAAGGAAATTAAAGAAAAAAATGGATTGCAGCAAGAGCTAATTTATCCTAATCAACAATTATATGTTAAGTGAAGGAAACATCTCAAAAATTAAACTTTGAACAAATTTATGTTCTTCTTAAATAAGGTTCAATGTAAATGAAATTATATGGGCGCTTTTGCTAGAACTATTGAGTGAATTAGAGCATCTATATCTAAAAGAAAACCGTCCCAAAATTTATTTTGGGACGGCTTCTTTTACCAAAAAATAAAGACACATATAAATCCAGAAATAGCTAAATAGCTATATAAGTAAAAAACTTTTGTTCTTGTTTTCTCTTTTGTTCGAAACAGTACGATAGTCGGTTCAATTAAACCGATTGTCAAACAAAGTAGGCCAAGAAGCATACAACCAATCGAGATAGAATACAGGGCGATTTGTGGTGCTTGAAATGGAATCATCCATTTTAATAAAAATGCAATAAGTGCAGTGTAACAAATACTACCGATGTATTTATTCAGTGGTGTATTAGAACGAAAACCAGGAAGTTTTTTTAAGAAAGAGCGGGAAACAACTTCTGTTTGTAAAGATGTATGCTCTTCAATAATTTTTTGAGCTTCTTTTCCTTTTTGAAAAAGAGATAAGATCCAATTTCGCTCACCCTGAAAAATAAATTGAGAAGTTGTCAAATAGTGATCAATCTTCACTTTATTCCAACTCTTCCACGGATGACGCTCACACAATTTTAATTTACTTTCTGTTTTTTTATCATACTGATAAATACTGATGCCATCTTCATCGAAAGTAGCATAGTATGTCTCGTTTGAGAATGTGCCTAAATCAATTGGGCAGTAGAAAAGTAATTCTTTTTTTAAGTAAAAGTATTCTTTTCTTAAGTTTTTTTTCATTGCTTCTCGAATAGAATGTCTCTTGTCTTTTTTCATGACATTTCCTCCATAACTCAGAAAATGTTCTTATCTTAACAATTCAATATCTTATCACTTTTAATTATATATGACTAGGTAATTCAAAAGAGAAATGCCGAATAATAAAAAATATGGATTGTATTGTAAAATATCTCGCAATTTATTTTTTTGTTACGAAAAATAAATAACTAATTTTAAATAAGTTACAATTTTTTAGTTCACAATGTTATGAGGTTGTTGTATAATGAAGGGGAAAATAGAATATCGGTCTATCTTCGGGGCAGGGTGAAAATCCCGACCGGCGGTGATGAACTATTTATGATTTTGTTCTAAGCCCGCGAGCCGTTAAGGCAGGATTTGGTGTGATTCCAAAGCCGACAGTATAGTCTGGATGGGAGAAGATGGAGGTTCAAGCGTTCAAAAAAGATATGGATTTGAACGTCTGTTTGATGTGCCTTAAATTCTCCCTTTGTGTAAAACACAAAGGGTTTTTTCGTTCTATGAAAAAATAGGCATAGCAGAACCTTTCCACTTTCCATGAGATGATCGATGGAAAAGGAGAGAGAAAGATGAAACAAAAAAACAGTGTAGTGCAGATGGTGAGTGTAGCGATGCTAAGTAGTATTGCATATTTACTAATGATGTTAGATTTTCCGTTCCCAGGGCTTCCGCCATTTTTGAAAATTGATTTTAGTGATGTACCAGCTCTAATTGCAGCAATTATCTTTGGACCAGTAGCAGGAGTGATTGTAGAGGCGATAAAGAACATTTTACATTACGGGATTCAAGGAAGTTTAACGGGAGTACCAGTTGGAGAGATTGCAAACTTTATTGCAGGATGCTTATTTATTGGACCAGCAGCTTTCTTATTTAGAAAGTATCGTACTGTGAAGAGTTTAACTACAGGATTAATGCTAGGGACAATTACAATGGCACTTATTATGAGTGTATTAAACTACATCATCATATTCCCGGCTTACACTTGGTTTTTAAATTCACCGGCTATGTCTAGCGAAGCTATAAGAACAACGGTTGTAACGGCAATCTTACCATTTAATTTAATTAAAGGGATTGTTGTAACAATTGTATTTGTAGCATTATTCTCACGCCTGAAAGTATGGGTGTTTGCAAAAATGAAAAATGCATAATATATATTAAAACCATTAGTAGTGTGAAACTACTAATGGTTTTTTATTAAGGAAAATAAAATTTAGATACAAAAAATGCCCCTCATCAATATGAGGGGCATTTTTTGAAGTTAATAAAAGACTATTCGAATTTTAAAGCGTCTCCGTCGAATGATTCGTCAGCAACTTTAATTGAGTCAGTTGGACAGCCTTCGAATGCATCCATCATATCTTCAATTAATACATCTGGAATTTCAACGATACCTTGGTTATCATCTAATGTTACAAATGCAATACCTTCATCATCATAGTCATAAATGTCTGGTGCAGCAGCGCCACAAGCACCACATGCAATACAAGTATCTTTATCAACGATTGTATATTTTGCCATCTTTTTTCCCTCCTGATAATATGTATGTGAAAAGCTCGCCATAAAAATTATAACCTTATTGTAAAACGGTTTGTAAAACTTTTCAACATAAAATTATAATGATAATGCTTATCAATTAGAGTGTCAACTCATTTTTTAATTATGTCATAAGATTTTCAAAATACGTAAATATGATTTCGTTTGATACAATAGAATATATACAAGTATATAGTTCTTATATGATAAGTTTAATGAGCGAAAGTAGATAGTGTAATTGTACTGAAAAGAATGAAATTAAGATTGGAAGGTGGAAGCGGTCATGCAAATACAATATACTTTGTTGCATTGTTTAAAACAATTGAATGGTGAAAGAACCGTTTCTTCTATTTATTATTTACTAAAGGGCAAACGTTCTTCGCAAACTTTACAAGATGGAAATATGTTCCGAATTTCTTTTTTGTTCGGAATATATAAATCATTGAATAGAAATGACTATGATGGTGAAGTTGCAAAGTTGTTGCAAGCGAATTTTATTCAAGAAATACATGAAAATACATATGTGTTAACACCTACGGGTAAAATGCAGTTACATAAATGGGGGAAAGTTTATGCTTTTCCGGCGCATTTGCATGGTTTACATTATGGTGAATTAGGTGAAACATTTTGGAAAAGATTATCATTAATTATTCAAACCATATCAAATTTACAACAGAATAATACGAAGTTTATCCCAATTCAGCAAGATACAGAAATAATGATGTGGGTGAAACGTTTTCTAACAGGAATACCATATAAGAGAAGTGAGTTGGCGAGAAAACTATGGACGGAAGTACATAATCTTTTAGAAAAGAGCAATACGATAGAAGCGACGATTGTAACATATCGACTAACGGGTTATGAACGTATTGGTTGTACATTGCAACAATTAGCAGAAATTACGAAACAAGATATATTCAGGGTGTATTTTTTATTTTGGGGTACAATGCATTTCTTTATACAAGAAGTTCGTGATAAAGAAAATGAATTTCCACTATTAGCTGAAATTATATCTTATCCAAATGAGAGAGCTGAATTATTTAGTTTATCCACGAAAAAAACATATAATTTTTGGAGACAAGGACGTTCTTTAGAAGAAATAGCGACGATTCGGAATTTAAAGGTTGCAACGATAGAAGATCATTTTGTTGAAATTGCTTTGCGAGAAAAAGATTTTTCTATTGAAATGTTTATGGAAAAAGAAAAGATAGACAAAGTAATAAAAGTAATTGAAGCATTGCAAACGCGGAAGTTACGTGTTTTGAAACAAGCGGTTGGAGAAGATATCTCTTATTTTGAAGTTCGTCTTGTATTAGCGCGGATGGAGGGTGTAAATGAAACTTGAAGAATATTTATATAAGTGGTTTGGATATTCTGAATTTCGTCCAGGTCAAAAAGGAGTTATTACAGATTTATTAGAAGGAAAAGATGTGATAGCAATGCTTCCGACTGGAAGAGGGAAATCTATGTGCTATCAGTTTCCGGGGCTTATGCGAGAAGGAACAGTGCTTGTTGTATCACCGTTATTATCTTTAATGGAAGATCAAGTGACACAATTAAAGTATGTTGTGAAAAACCGAGTAATAGCATTTAATAGTTTTCGGACATTAAATGAAAAAAGAGAAGCGATGAAAAAATTATCTTCATATAAATTTATTTTTGTTTCACCAGAGATGTTACAGTCGGAGTTATTAATTAGGGAATTGAAGAAAATTCATATTTCATTATTTGTTGTTGATGAGGCTCATTGTATTTCTCAATGGGGTTATGATTTTAGACCGGACTATAAAAAACTAAATGTAGTTATTGAAAATATTGGTTCTCCTACAGTATTAGCATTGACAGCCACAGCGACAAAAGGGGTACTGCAGGATATCGCAAATAGTTTAAATTTAAAGGGTGCCGCGGAACATGTATACTCTATTGATCGTCCTAATATTGCAATGGATGTGCAATTTGTAGAGACGATAGAAGAAAAGAAAGAGGCGCTTTTAGAGCAGGTGATGTATTTACAAGGGCCGGGGATTGTATATTGCTCAAGTAGAGCGTGGACAGAAAGGTTAACGGAATACTTGAGAGGGAAAGGTGTTACTGGTGTAGCTTTTTATCATGGTGGTATGGAACATGAAGAGCGTATGTTAATTCAACAGCAGTTTATGAACGATCAATTGCAACTTGTAATATGCACAAGTGCATTTGGTATGGGGGTAAATAAGGCGAATACGCGATATATTATTCATTTTCATTATCCAACTAATATAGCTTCTTACTTACAAGAAATCGGAAGAGCTGGAAGAGATGGCGAACCGAGTATAGCTATTTTATTATGTAGTCCGTTGGATCATGATTTACCAATTTCAATCATTGAGGATGAATTGCCAAGTAAGTCACAAATACAATTTTTATTTTCTTTACTACAAGAAAGAATGTTTCAAACGAAAGAATTACCAATAGAAGATGTAGAAGAAATTTGTTATAATGCAGCAAGATTTAATGAGCAATATTGGCGTTTCGTTCGTTATCATCTCGAACAGGTTGGAATTATACAACAACGAAGATTATTATTAGAAGGTTTGTCAGATGAAATTATGAACCGATTAATAGCTGAAGTAGAAATAAGGTTGCGTAATAAATATAGTGAGCTAGAAAATATGAAATCATGGATACAAGTTAAAGGGTGTAGACGTGAATATGTGCTGCAACAGTTCGGTTATAGGAAAGAGCAAGAGTTAATTAATTGCTGCGATTATTGCGGTATTATAAAAGAAGATTATAAAAAAAGACGAGCGCAACAATCGGATTTCGACTATAATTGGGAAACAGAGTTACAAAAGCTTTTCGGCCTAGAAAAGATGGAGGAATGATGAACATTCAAAGGCATAATGTTGAAGATATGAGTCCGCAGGAAATAAGGCTGAATCTATATATAACACAGTTAATTATTATCGGTATTGGCTGTTTACTGGCATATATATTATTTCAAGATGTAAAAGAAGTCTTTAATTTATGGAAATGGGAACCAGTATCTATACTTATTATAGGTGGTTTGTTAGCGATTGGTATTGTGTTATTAGATTATGTTGCAATGCGAGTGTTTCCGGAGTCTTGGTTTGATGATGGTGGTATTAACGATAAGATGTTTCGAGGAATGTCCGTTCTACACTTACTCGTTATTACGTTCTTAATTGGTTTTGCAGAAGAATTTTTATTTAGAGGTGTAGTACAGACTCATTTTGGAATTGTAATTGCGAGCTTCGTATTTGCAGTGTTACATATTCGTTATATAACAAAGCCATTTTTGTTTTGTTTCGTCTGTTTCATTAGTTTTGTCTTTGGTTATGTATTTGAATGGACAGGAAATTTGTTTATAACAATCTTTGCACACTTTCTTGTTGATTTTATAATGGGACTCCAATTAAGAAAATAAATGGAAGGTGGTGGTGAACAACATGAGGAAACGAATTCCTGATTTTGAAGAGGAATTAGAAGTTGAGCGAGTGGAAGAAAAAGAAAGTTTACCGCCGCGTAGTGAAATTCATAGAAATAAAGAAAAAAAACAAAAGTTTAAAATAAATCACATTTTTGTCCGGGTTTTAACATTTCTATTCATTCTGCTGCCGATTAGTATTTTGTGGTACACGGATAAATATATTCAGGTGAAGGGTGATAGTAATAATGCCGGAAAAAGTGCGTTTGAAGTAATCTTCTTTGATTCAGCTAAATCTGAGTCGCAGAAACATTCTGAAAAAGTAATAACGCATACTGTGAAAGAGGGAGAAACTTTAGAAAGTATAGCGAAGCAATATTTTTCAGATGGAAATGGAATTGAAGTAATTAAAAAGTATAATAACTTGCAAGAAGATGAAGTGAGTGCAGGTCAAGAATTAAAAATTCCGATAAAAGATAAGTCCACAAAGCAAGAAAGCTAGTGAGTTAAGCGATCACCGTTTGTTATAAAAGCCTAGGATTATCTTTATGAGGAGGGGAGTCAAAAATATGATATGGATTATATTATTCAGTACTCTCATAGGCATGGGGATTTTATTGCTTCTTGTGATGTATAAAGAAGCGATGCGTAATACGGTGTTGGAACATACTTTAGTATTTAAAGAATTTCCGAAAAGTTTTCAAAAAGTAAATGTGTTTTTTATTTCTGATATTCATAGAAGAGTCATTTCGAATTTGTTAATTGAACAAGTAAAAGGAAAAGTAGATCTCGTAATTATCGGAGGAGATTTAGCAGAGAAAGGTGTCTCTTTATCAAAAATCTCTGCGAATATTCAAAAGTTAAGAGAGATAGCTCCTGTATATTTTGTGTGGGGAAACAATGATTATGAGATAGAATATCATGAATTAGATGCGTTATTATTAGAAAATAACGTAAAAGTTTTAGATAATACAAGAGTGGTATTTGAGTCTGAATTAGGCGAGAAAATTTGTTTGCTCGGTATAGATGATGTTGGATTGCACCGTGATCGTCTAGATTTGGCATTGGCGGATTGTAAAGAAGATGGTTTTCGTATCCTAGTTAGTCACAACCCTGATATAATAAAAAAAATGTCTGGAAATGAACAGATTTCACTTGTGTTAAGTGGCCATACGCATGGAGGGCAAATCCGATTATTCCCATCTAAAAAATATTTAAAAGGTGGCGTATATAACCATTTAAATACGATTCTCTTTGTTAGTAATGGGTATGGAACAACATTGATACCACTTCGTTTCCGAGCACCTGCTCAAACACACATCATTACATTGTGCGGAGGGAAATGATGCCAACTCTTAATGGGAAATACAATATAAAAGCCGTTTCGAATATAATTGGAGTTCAGCCGAGTACGCTTCGTGCATGGGAAAGACGATATCAAATTATTGCCCCAAAGCGGAATCAAGCTGGGCATCGTTTATATACAGAAGAGCATATTCAAATTTTAAAATGGTTAATGGAAAAAGTTTCTTCCGGTATGATGATTGGACAAGCAGTTCGATTATTAGAAGAGAATCGTTTGCAGAGTACAGTTCAAAAAGAGATACATTTCGATAAAGAAGTTGTTTTAGTGGACGATTTGCTACAAGCTTTGTTAAAATTTGATGAAATTACAATTGCTGCATTATTAAACGAAGCTTTTAGTATATATTCAACAGAGAAGGTTGTTGCCAGTATTGTTCTTCGAGTGACAGACAAATTATTAACGTCAAAAAATAATAATGAGATTTCAATGGTGCAATTTCAATATGCACTATCATTTTTACAAACGCGTCTAGGGATGGTGTATCACAATGCCTCAATGTTTTCCTCTTTACACAAAGTTATTGTGTTAGAAAAGGATGCATTGAAAGGATTTATTTTTTCAACTTATTTACGCTTAAAAGGATATGAGGCGATATATATTAGGACAAGCTTAGCTGAAGATGGTATGTTATCAGCGGTAGAGGAAATACAGCCGAAATATGTATTTGTATCTTTTGCTGACGAACAAGAAATGAAAAAGACGATGAACTTTATAAATTTATTACAAGAAAAAAGGGAATCTCTTTCTGTTGGATTTATCGGAAAGCTAGGCGTTCTAAACCAGTTGGACATTGAAACAATCTTAATTGGTGATACGAAAGAAGAATGGGATGGATGGTTAAAAATGTCGGAATAGTTGTTCGAAAAGAACCATCTATTTTCTATTTCATATAATAAAAATTAGATGCATTGGTTACGTAGGGAGGGTATGAGATGAGGCTGGAACGATTAAATTACAATAAGATAAAAATTTTTCTAACATTTGATGATTTATCTGAACGAGGATTAACGAAAGAAGATTTATGGAGAAATGCACCGAAAGTACAGCAATTATTTCGTGATATGATGCAAGAAGCAAATAAGGAATTAGGGTTTGAAGCAGATGGTCCGATTGCAGTTGAAGTGTTTTCTCTACAAGCACAAGGGATGGTTGTAATTGTAACGAAAGAAAATCAAGAAATGGATACAGATGATGAGTTCCGTGACGAGTTTATTGAAATGCAAGTGACTCTAGATGAAAGTGAGCATATATTATATGAGTTTGCTACGCTAGATGACGTAATTAACCTGTCGAATCGCTTATATAACCTTGGTGTAACTGGCGGAAAGCTATATACGTGGGATGAGCGCTTCTATCTTTGGGTGGAAGAAGAGGAACAAATTCAATTGTTAAAGGCGGATTTTATAGCTATTTTAGCGGAATACGGTAATCCGTCTACAGCAACCATTTATCGCATCATGGAGTACGGTAAAGAATTAATGGATGTTAACGCGATAGAGCAAATACACAATTACTTCGTGAAAAAACAAAACCTCAGCTAATACAACATAGCTGAGGTTTTGTTTTTATTTGGAGAAGGGAAGGGATGATTGTAAATACTCGAACATACTTTTTGAAAATAAAATATGCAGTTTTATGGGAGTGTGGTTGATGAAAATAAAAAATATTTAAATATTTAAGTATTTTACTTTTCTAAAAGTAATAAAAGGACTATAATAATAGTGAAAACGCTTGCAACAGAAAATAGTTTGTATATATTTGTTAGCGTTTTCTATTGCATTCCAAATTTAAGGGTGTATACTAGGCAATGAAGGTTTACTAAACAAGTGAAATTACAGGGGGTTTACTTACTATGGTAGCCGAAAAGGGAACTCAAACAAAAACACAACAACAAAGGGAACAACATTTTGAACTATTGAATTCAACACAAATTGTTATTAGTGAAGCGTTAGAAAAATTGGGTTATCCAAACGAAGTATATGAATTATTAAAAGAACCAATTCGTATGATGACAGTGAAAATACCAGTTCGTATGGATGACGGGACTGTTAAAATATTTACAGGATATCGTGCACAACATAATGATGCTGTTGGTCCAACGAAAGGTGGAATTCGCTTCCATCCGAATGTAACAGAAAATGAAGTGAAAGCACTTTCAATCTGGATGAGTTTAAAATGTGGTATTGTTGATTTACCATATGGTGGAGGTAAGGGTGGAATTATTTGTGATCCACGTGAAATGTCATTCCGTGAGTTAGAAAGATTAAGCCGCGGTTATGTACGAGCAATTAGCCAAATCGTAGGACCGACGAAAGATATTCCAGCTCCAGATGTATTCACAAACTCTCAAATTATGGCATGGATGATGGATGAGTATAGCCGTATTGATGAATTTAATTCACCAGGATTTATTACAGGTAAACCGCTTGTATTAGGTGGATCACATGGACGTGAAACAGCAACAGCGAAAGGTGTAACAATTTGTATTCGCGAAGCTGCGAAAAAACGTGGCATTGATATTAAGGGTGCACGCGTTGTTGTTCAAGGATTCGGTAATGCTGGTAGCTTCTTAGCTAAATTTATGCATGATGCAGGTGCGAAAGTTATTGCAATCTCAGATGCTTACGGCGCGTTACATGATCCAAATGGATTAGATATTGATTATTTATTAGACCGTCGTGATAGCTTCGGTACAGTAACAAAGCTATTTAACAATACAATTTCAAACAAAGAATTGTTAGAACTTGATTGCGATATTTTAGTTCCAGCTGCAATTGAGAACCAAATTACAGAAGAAAATGCTAATGATATTAAAGCGAAAATCGTTGTTGAAGCAGCAAATGGTCCAACAACATTAGAAGCGACTAAAATTTTAACAGATCGCGGAATTTTACTTGTTCCAGACGTGTTAGCAAGTGCTGGTGGTGTAACAGTATCTTACTTTGAGTGGGTACAAAATAACCAAGGTTACTACTGGACTGAAGAAGAAGTAGAACAACGTTTAGAAAAAGTAATGGTAAGATCATTTGATTCTATTTATGAAACAGCACAAGTTCGTAAAGTGAACATGCGCTTAGCGGCGTACATGGTTGGTGTTCGTAAAATGGCTGAAGCAAGCCGCTTCAGAGGTTGGGTATAAAATATTATATCTTGAGAAAACGTGATTTCCTTTCGAGGGAATCACGTTTTTTTGTTGAAGTATTAAATGAGGTGTTGTATATGGAGAATGAAATGCTGGAACGAGTAGAACAATTAGAAGAAAAGGTTAATAGGTTAGAGGGAGAACTCGCAAGAACGATGAAAGCTCGCAAAATAAGTACCGTTCGGATGTTCGGGGAAGGGCTACTGTTTCTGATATTTGGTGTGGTTGTAGTAGGGCCGATTATTGCCGTTGTAATCTCAATTTTTACTTGGCTTGCTGAAAAATAAAATAAAAATAAAAATAAAAAAGAACGCTTGTTCTATGCGAACAAACGTGCTATACTCTCCTTAGATAAACAAAACGGAAATGATTTTAAGGAGAGATAAATGATGAAAATGACAGTAGACCAAAGATTTATGATGCCAGCAGATGTTGTAGAGCGAGTGGAAGTATTACGAAACAAACAAAGCAAGCGTGGCACATTATTACAATCGGTAAATAAATTTTTCGGTTTAGATACGAAAGAAGATTGTGTTTGGTTTTACGGTTTTTATGGAGTGGCTGTAAGTATCTTGTTGTTTATGGTGTTCACTTCAAATATTTTCGATTTTCTCTTCGCGTAAGAAATATGCGATAAGGACATTGCTACCGAATACATATATAAGGAAGTAAGGTAATCTTCTAGAGCGGGAGTTGGTAGCAATGGCGATGTTTCCTATAGAGCGCAATTATATTGGATATGGAAGTTCACGACCGGGGATTCCTCTGACTAAAGTGAGATTTATCGTAAGCCATGATACGGGGAATCCTGGAAGCAATGCGATAGGCAATCGAGATTACTTTAATGAATTACAACCGAAAGCTTCGGCACATACATTTATAGATGATAAAACAATATTGGAGATTATTCCTATAAATGAAGTTGCGTATCATGTTCGATATGGTGTGCCGACGGATAATGACTTATATGGCTATGACGCGAATAAGGCGGCCGTTGGAGTGGAACTTTGTTATGGTGGTGATGTTAACTTTTGGGAAGCGTATAATCGTTTTACATGGTATCATGCGTATTTATGCCAAAACTTTGGCTTAAATCCGAAAAAAGATATCGTGTCACATAAAACGCTTGATCCAGCTAGAAAGATTGATCCTGAGAATGTATTAGGGAAACAAGGTATTAAATTTCAGCAGTTTTTAGCAGATGTCTATCGGATGTACGTTTCGTTTAGATGACAAATATATGAAAAATGAATACAATAAAGATAGGTGCCTACTGCTGTAAGTAGGTTTTTTCTTGTTTTTATAAATAGTGCATTGGTAGAAGACTAGGAGTGGACGAGTATGCAGAAAGAAACAGTTATTATAATCGGAGGCGGTCCGTGCGGATTAGCGGCTGCAATTTCGTTGCAAAAGGTAGGGATAAATCCGTTAGTAATTGAAAAAGGAAACATTGTAAATGCCATTTATAATTATCCAACTCATCAAACATTTTTCTCTTCTAGTGAAAAATTAGAAATTGGTGATGTAGCTTTTATTACAGAAAATCGTAAGCCATTTCGAAATCAAGCGCTTGCGTATTATCGTGAAGTAGTAAAACGTAAATCTGTACGTGTAAATGCTTTTGAGCGAGTGGAGAAAGTTCAAAAAGATGGAGAAGTTTTTCAGGTTGAGACGACAAAGCGTGACGGAAGTAAGGAAATGTATATAGGGAAATATATTGTTGTAGCAACTGGATATTATGATAATCCAAATTATATGAATGTTCCAGGTGAGGAATTGAAGAAAGTAGCTCACTATTTTAAAGAGGGGCATCCTTATTTTGATCGAGATGTAGTAGTTATAGGTGGGAAAAACTCGAGTGTAGATGCCGCGTTAGAACTTGTTAAATCTGGTGCACGTGTAACGGTACTGTATCGTGGAAGTGAGTATTCACCAAGCATAAAGCCTTGGATTTTGCCGGAATTTGAGGCGTTAGTACGAAACGGTACAATTCAAATGCATTTTGGAGCTCATGTGAAAGAGATTACTGAGCATACATTAACGTTTACAGTTGATGGTGAAGCTTTTACAATCAAAAACGATTTTGTATTTGCGATGACTGGTTATCATCCTGATCATAGCTTCTTAACGAAGATGGGTGTTCAGATTGATGAAGAAACAGGACGTCCAATTTATACAGAGGATAGAATGGAAACGAATGCTGAAAATATTTTCATTGCAGGTGTCATTGCTGCTGGAAATAATGCAAATGAAATATTTATCGAGAACGGTAGATTTCATGGAGATGCGATTGCGCAAACCATTGCATCAAGAGAAAAATAAAAAGGAGCTGTCGGGAAAATCTCGACAGCTCCTTTTTATTCGTGCATAAACATATTTTGAATGGATTCATGAGAATTTGTATTCTCTAATGCAACAAGTAATTTAATGCGTGCTTTTTGTGCATTTAAGCCGTATGTGAATACAATGCCCATATCTTTTAAGTGTTTACCGCCACCTTCATACGAATATACGTCTTGAACGATACCGTTGAAACAGCGAGAAACTAATACGACAGGAATACCTTTATTTAATAATCTTTCTAGGCTAGGTAGTGTTCTTGGAGGGAGATTACCTTGTCCAAGAGCTTCGATAACAATGCCGTCTACAGGAAGATTTTCGATTGCTGCTAATAATGTATCATCCATGCCAGCATATGCTTTTAGAACAACTACATTTTTAGACACTTTATTTATCGTATATGATTCGCGATGTACTAAAGCGTGATGGAAGACAACGCCGCGTTTTGTTACCATTCCAATTGGTCCGTATTGTGGACTTTGGAATGTTGCGACATTACTTGTATGTGTTTTCGTTACATTTGTAGCGCAATGAATTTCGTCGTTTAATACGACTAAAACACCTTTTTCTGCAGCTTCATCACAACTAGCAACTTTTACAGCTGATAAGAAGTTATATAGACCATCAGCACCTAACTCATTGCTAGAGCGCATTGCACCTGTCACTACGATCGGAATAGTTGCTTGTACTGTTAAATCTAAGAAATAAGCTGTTTCTTCTAATGTATCCGTACCATGCGTAATAACTACGCCATGAATGTTGTCTTGTTTTACACTTTCATCAATGATGACTTGTAATTGTAACATTTCGCTCGGTGTCATATGAGGAGATGGTAGATGGAACACATCTTCAACGATTAAATCAACATCGCCTTCTAAATCAGGAATGAATTTTAAAAGAGGATTTTTTTTACCTGGTTGTACGACCCCAGTTTCTTTATCTTCCTCCATTGCAATTGTTCCACCTGTGTGTAAAACTAGGATTCTTTTCAATGCTTATACCCCTTTCAAGTAAAAAAATACATTTAGAACATAACATGTTTTGAGTAAATTCGACAATGGAAATGTATAAAAGTATGCCTCGAAAATGACAATAAAATTAACTGCTATATGTACGATGTATAAAATTACGAAACGAAATGTGCAAATATAGTATAGGAGGGAGAAATTACGGTGAAAAAGATGGAGAGAATTTTTATTCGTATATTAATAATACAATTCATTTGTCTTTCTGTTGTACAATTGTTATTTATACATAAGTCATCAGTGAAATATTTATCTAAAATTGTTTATTATGAGGGTGTTATGGTAAAAAACAAAGTGGAAATCTTGCAGGTGAATCGGTAGTTTTCATTTTCTTCTATGAAGGATTATGCTACAATAATTGAGGATTTAATGACGCGAAGCAAATGAGAAGAAGCAGGGTGAACACCTGCTTTTCGTTTTGTTTTATAAGTGAAAAAATGAGGTGTTACAATGGATAAACGAATTTCAATTGCTATAGATGGTCCAGCAGCTGCAGGGAAAAGTACAGTGGCAAAAGTTGTTGCGAAGGAACTTTCTTATGTTTATATTGATACAGGCGCAATGTACCGTACGCTTACATATGCAGCCCTTCAACAAAAAGTAGACATTGAAAATGAAGAGCAGTTAATGGAAGTTGTAAAGAATGTAAATATTGAGTTTCAGCAAGGAGAAAATACACAGCTTGTATTTTTAAATGGACAAGATGTTTCTGAAGTAATTCGTACACCTGATGTGACGAATCGAGTATCTATTGTAGCGAAACATCGCCTTGTTCGTGAAGAAATGGTACGTCGTCAGCAAGAGTTAGCGAAAAAAGGCGGCGTTGTAATGGACGGCCGTGATATTGGTACACATGTATTACCGGATGCTGAAGTGAAAATCTTTATGCTTGCTTCTGTTGAAGAAAGAGCGGAAAGAAGGCATTTAGAAAATTTAAATAAAGGTTTCGATTCTAATTTAGAGCAGCTAAAAGAAGAAATTGCTCAGCGTGATAAATTAGATTCAGAACGCGAAGTTTCTCCACTAAAAAAGGCTGATGATGCATTGGAATTAGATACGACTTCTTTATCAATTGAAGAAGTTGTCCAAAAAATTATGAGCATTGTTTCTGGAGTGTTTGCGAAATAAAGAAAGGGGATAATCCTCTTTCTTTTTTTGTTTAAATAGAAATGTAAAGGATACGTGAATTGTGAGTCTCTTTCCTTGACAAATGAGCTGATTTGTAAGAAGTTAGTTAAAGAGGAATAAAACTGTCAGAATATATTCGCTATTATATTTCAAAACATACTTTTTTCAAGCTGGTTTTGCTGTATACTATTTATATAGGTTTAATATATTTTCTTGTGAATGTTATTGAAAAAGAGTATGTGATGAGAAATTCTTAAACATGCAAATGAAAACTTTGTTTTCATTTCGTATATACATAAAAAATGCTTTGTCAATTCTGTAGGGAGGTATTTCCATGGTAGAGAAAATGAATGAAGAAGTTATGGATTCAAAAGAATTACAAGTTGGTGACGTTGTTACAGGTTCTGTAACGAAGGTTGAAGAGAAACAAGTGCTTGTAAATGTTGGATACAAAACAGATGGCGTAATTCCAATTAGTGAATTAGCTAACGTTCATATTGAAAAAGCAAGCGATGTTGTAGAATTAGATCAAACACTAGAGTTGAAAATTATTAAATTAGAAGAAGATGATCTTGTCTTATCTAAACGTGCTGTTGATGCAGAAAAAGCATGGGTAGAACTACAAGAGAAATTTACTTCTGGTCATGTATTTGATGTTACTGTAAAAGATATTGTGAATGGCGGATTAGTTGTGGACCTTGGTGTTCGCGGTTTTATTCCAGCTTCACTTGTAGAAGTACATTATGTAGAAGACTTTACTGACTATAAAGGTAAAACATTAGCGGTGAAAATTGTTGAATTAGACCGTGAAAAAAATCGTGTAATCCTTTCGCATAAAGCGGTAGTAGAATTAGAACTAGATTCTAAGAAAAAAGAAGCAATTTCTTCATTAAAAGAAGGGGACGTTGTTGAAGGAACAGTACAACGATTAACTGACTTTGGAGCATTCGTTAATGTTGGTGGAGTGGACGGTTTAGTTCACATTTCACAAATTTCACATGAACGTGTAGAGCAACCTTCTGAAGTGTTAGAGCAAGGTCAAAAGGTTAAGGTAAAGGTGTTATCTGTTGATGCTGATACACAACGTATTTCTTTATCAATTAAAGCAGCTCAACCAGGACCTTGGGAAAACGTTGCTGGCGAAATAAAAGCTGGAGATATTCGTGAGGGAGTAGTAAAACGCCTTGTTACATTTGGTGCATTCGTTGAGATTTTACCGGGCGTTGAAGGACTTGTACACGTATCTCAAATTGCAAATCGTCACGTGAAAAATCCGAATGAAGTATTGGAAATGGGACAAGAAGTAAAAGTGAAAGTACTTGAAGTTCACGTAGCAGAGAAACGTATTTCTTTAAGTATAAAAGAAGCGCTTGAGGAAAATAATGTAACTGAAGATTATAGTCAGTATGAGCCAAATGCTGATTCTGCTACTTTCCAATTAAGTGATATTATTGGTGAACAACTGAAAAAATTAAAGAAATAATGAGGGGTACAAGTGGTAAGGGCAAAACGTAAATTAGATCATATTGAATACGCTCTTTCTACTGGTCAGTCTCGTACGCATGGCTTTCATGATATTGATTTTGTGCATCAAAGCTTGCCAAATTCAAATTATGACACAATAACATGTGAAACAAAAATCGGCGAACTTTCACTAAGTTCGCCGATTTTTATCAATGCGATGACTGGTGGTGGAGGAGAGAAAACGTTACATATTAATGAGCAATTAGCATATGTAGCGAAACATCATAACCTTGCTATGGCTGTAGGTTCGCAAATGGCGGCGTTAAAAGATGAAAGTGAAGCTGCTTCTTATAAGGTGATCAGAAAGGTAAATCCAAATGGTATTTTCTTTGCTAATTTAGGTAGTGAGGCAACTATCGAACAGGCAGAGCGTGCCGTTGATATGATTGAAGCGAATGCATTGCAAATTCATTTAAATGTCATACAAGAGTTAACGATGCCAGAAGGAGACCGTGATTTTACTGGAGTACTTCAGCGCATTGAGAAAATTGTTTTAAATAGTAAAGTTCCTATCATTGTAAAAGAAGTTGGATTTGGGATGAGTAAGGAAACAGTGCAGCAGTTAGCGAACGTAGGTGTAACAGCAATTGATATTGGTGGGCAAGGTGGTACGAATTTTGCTGCTGTTGAAAATGAAAGAAGACAGCGAATGCTTTCTTATTTTAATAACTGGGGCATACAAACAGCAACCTCGATTATTGAAGCAACCTCTACAAATAATAACCTCTCTTTTATTGCATCTGGGGGCATACAAACAGCGCTTGACGTAGCGAAAGCGATCGCATTAGGGGCGAATACAACTGCGTTTGCTGGTTACTTTTTACGTATTTTAATGCAAGATGGTATCGAGAAGTTAGTGGATGAAATTGAGCTTCTACATACAGATTTGAAATTTATAATGACAGCTCTTGGTGCGAAAACGATAGAAGAGTTGCAATCTGTACCTCTTGTTGTAAAGGGTGAAACGTATCATTGGTTAATGCAGCGTGGTATTGATACTGCGCATTATAGTAGGAGATAAAAAATCAACCGTTCGGTTGATTTTTTTTTTGTTCTATTCTTTTTCGTAATATAAAGTGGAGAAAGGAATTAGTATTATATAAAAATATCATTTCGTAAAAATTTCAATTGAAAAAGGGTTGAAAAATGTAGATGGTGTGTTGTCGAATTACTGGAGAGAACTTAATTTTTAATAGGAATAGGTGAAGATAAAAAGAAGTAGTGGGAGGATATAGTGTGTGAAATGTTATTTCAATATAAATAGAAAACATTAAACTGATTATGTAAAAGACGGTTTCGTACAATATCGAAACCGTCTTTTTGCATTAATTAGTGCTGGTTTTGTTTTCGAGCCTGTTCTGGTGTATCAAGTCCAGTTGCACCTGGATATTGTAGTGATTGATCACGATCGGATTCAACGCGGCGTGATTCTCGTAGTTTTCGTTCTTGGCGATCTTTACCCATAATGAATAACACCTCCTTGTTAAAAGTGTTGCTGTTATAAGAAAAAACTATGCGTAAATAAAGTGGATTAACTTTCATAAAAAGTTCCCATAATGGAAAACATAGGAGGTGAAGTTGATGGATGGAAGTACTTTTTATTTTGTAGCTTGGATAGGGTGGATCATTGTAACCTTTTTTATGAAAAAGGACCTTATTCGGTGGAAGTTAGGCGCTTGTATACTGATTTTTATAATTTGCTCTCCGTTACATGTAACGATCGCCTCATTCGTGGTATCAGTAAATGCTCTTTTACTTTGTATTATTTCTTTTATAGGGATCACGCTATATTCTGTCTGGAAAAAATTATATAGCTTACTTTCGGCGCTTATTATTGCAATGTTATATACAAGTTTTCATCTGTTAGAAATATATGATCCGATTTGGATTGTGGTGGATAGAGTGTTTCTGCTAAGTAGTGGTCTTGTGTATGCATCGGTGTTATTGCATGGAGATCGCATATTACGATTATGTTCTCTATATGTAGGGATGTTACAAGGAGAGCTGCTAGTGACATTTATTTTTAGGAAATTGAATTTTCCATATGATTACGGTAGTTTAGCATTTTTTGATATCGTCGCCATTTCTACATTATTCATGGCAATATTGTTTTGGATTGCAAAAGCATCAGTATACATGGAACGGTTTAAGAGAAAAACACGTAAAAGAAAGGCGAGGGTAATACATGACTGAATATACACCAGCCATTTTATGCGGCGTAATAGCGGGGACAGTTACAAGGGTGCTAATGCTTCGGACGGATACACGGCAATATCCGACGAGGCTACATGGGAAAATTATTCATATTGCAATGGGGTTAATTGCAGCTGCTTTAGGAGCGATTGCAATCCCGTCTATTTTGAAAAAAGATTTTTCTGCCATTACATTTCTTACATTAGCAGCGACACAATTTCGTGATGTACGTAATATGGAAAGAAATACGCTTCAACAATTAGATGGGTATGAGCTCGTACCGCGTGGAAATACATACATTGAAGGAATTGCATTGGTTTTTGAAAGTCGCAACTATTTGGCAATGTTAACGTCGTTTGCAACGACGTTTGCGTATATAGGATTCCGTTCATGGATTGCAGGAGTAATTATGGCTATAATCGCATTTTTTATTGCGAAAAAATTAATGTCTGGTAAAAGGCTACATGATCTTGTTGAAATTGAGCACGTTCCGCTTCGTTTTGAAGGAGCAGGGCTTTATATTGACAATATTTACATTATGAATATTGGATTGCCAGCAAGACAAGAAGAAATTATGAAATATGGTATGGGTTTTATTTTAAAGCCGAAATCAATTGATGCGATGGTTACAATCTCAAATTTAGGGCAACGACAAGCTATTTTACACGATGTTTCAGTAGCGTTAGGGATTTATAGAGATTCTGGTACACCAGCGCTTGTACCGTTAGCAAAGCGTGATTTAGAGGATGGCAGGGTTGGGATTTTTGTCCTGCCGCAAGATCAAGATGCAGAGAAAGCGATAGGTGTCATAGGAAATGTACCAACGTTAGAAAGTGCTGTCCATATGTCATCGGAAGCCCCGAAAGGAAGGGGAGATAAGAGATGATGTTAGAAAGTGTTATTCTGGCAGTTATAACAACGACTCCAGAAAAATTTGCAGGTGGTGCTCCTTTATTCGTTTGCGAATCGACAGAGGAACTAGAATTTGTTGCAAATAATTTAGAGGCAATTTTAGATGGTATTGCACATCGCTTACAAGAGAATGTATATATTATTGTGAAACATTAGCAACGTGTGTTATAATGTGAGGTGTTTTGATACGTTGAGAAATATTCTGGAATGCAAATCCCTTCTTGCACAAAGAAGGGTTTTTTACATAATAAACAGAAGCAAGTTGAAAGGATGAAAGTATATGCCGAAACCAGTAATAGCGATAGTAGGTCGCCCGAACGTAGGGAAATCTACTATTTTCAATAGAATTGTTGGAGAAAGAGTTTCAATCGTAGAAGATATTCCAGGTGTAACGCGCGATCGTATTTATAGCGCTGGAGAATGGTTAAATCATGAATTTAACATTATTGATACGGGCGGAATTGATATTGGAGACGAGCCGTTTTTGACACAAATTCGTCAACAAGCTGAAGTAGCAATTGATGAAGCGGATGTTATCATTTTTATGACAAACGGTCGTGACGGTGTAACAGCAGCTGATGAAGAAGTTGCAAAAATTTTATATCGTTCAAATAAACCGGTTGTACTTGCAGTAAATAAAGTGGACAATCCGGAAATGCGCAGTGACATTTATGACTTTTATGCATTAGGATTTGGCGAACCATTCCCAATTTCAGGTACACACGGATTAGGGTTAGGTGACTTACTAGACGAAGCTGCACAACATTTTCCAAAGATTGAAGAAGACGGATATGATGAAGACACAATTCGTTTCTCTTTAATTGGACGTCCAAACGTAGGAAAATCATCACTTGTAAATGCTCTTCTTGGTCAAGAGCGTGTAATTGTTAGTAATGTAGCAGGAACAACTCGTGATGCTGTCGATACACCATATAGTAAAGATGGAAAAGATTATGTAATTATTGATACAGCTGGTATGCGTAAAAAAGGAAAAGTGTATGAAAGTACAGAAAAATATAGTGTACTTCGTGCGCTAAGAGCGATTGAACGTTCTGACGTTGTTTTAGTCGTTTTAGATGGTGAAGAAGGAATTATTGAGCAAGATAAAAAAATCGCTGGATATGCTCATGATTCAGGGCGAGCTGTTGTTATCGTTGTAAATAAATGGGATGCAGTGAAAAAAGACGAAAAAACAATGAAAGCATTTGAAGAAAATATCCGTGCTCATTTCCAATTCTTAGAATACGCACCAATTGTTTTCTTATCTGCAAAAACAAGAAAACGTACACAAACATTAATACCGGTTATCGATGAGGTAAATGAAAGTCATAGTATCCGTATTCAAACGAACGTATTAAACGATGTAATTATGGATGCGGTAGCGATGAATCCGACGCCAACTCATAATGGTAGCCGTCTGAAAATTTTCTATGCAACACAAGTTGCGGTAAAACCACCGACATTTGTTGTGTTTGTAAACGATCCAGAATTATTGCACTTCTCATATGAGCGTTTCTTGAAGAATCGCTTACGTGAATCATTTGGCTTCGTAGGAACGCCGATTCACATTATCGCTAGAGCAAGAGACTAATGGAGAGGATGTGATTTTATGACAAAAATCACAGTAGTAGGAGCAGGTAGCTGGGGAACAGCGTTAGCGATGGTATTAGCTGACAATGGACATGATGTACGTATTTGGGGAAATCGCCCAGAACTTATGGATGAAATTAATACGAAACATGAGAATAGTCGATATCTCCCAGGCATTACATTGCCAAGCACAATCGTAGCCTACTCTTCTTTAGAAGAAGCATTAGTAGATGTAAATACAGTACTGTTAGTAGTACCAACGAAAGCGTACAGAGATGTATTACAAGAGATGAAAGAAATTGTTACTGAACCAATTACTTGGATTCATGCGAGCAAAGGAATTGAACCTGGTACGTCAAAACGTATTTCGGAAGTGATTGAGGAAGAAATTCCAGAGCACTTAATTAAAGATGTTGTTGTACTGTCTGGACCGAGTCATGCTGAAGAAGTCGGTTTACGACAAGCGACAACAGTTACGTCTGCAGCAAAGCGTATGGAAGCGGCTGAGGAAGTACAAGATTTATTTATGAATAGTTATTTCCGTGTATACACAAATCCAGATATCGTTGGAGTTGAACTTGGTGGTGCGTTAAAAAATATTATCGCATTAGCTGCTGGTATAACTGATGGTCTTGGATTAGGTGATAATGCAAAGGCGGCATTGATGACACGTGGTTTAACAGAGATTGCTCGTTTAGGAAGAAAAATGGGCGGGAATCCGTTAACGTTTGCTGGTCTAACTGGTATGGGAGACTTAATTGTAACGTGTACAAGTGTTCATAGCCGAAATTGGCGCGCTGGAAATATGCTTGGAAAAGGACACTCTTTAGAAGAAGTGTTAGAAAGCATGGGTATGGTTGTGGAAGGTGTAAGAACAACGAAAGCTGCTCATGAATTGGCAGAGAAAATGGAAGTTGAAATGCCGATTACAGCTGCTTTATATGACGTGCTGTTCAATGGGAATAACGTAAAAGATGCGGTAGGCTCATTGATGGGGCGTGTTCGAAAACATGAAGTGGAAGCTATACCTGATTTACTGTAAAGAAAAGCGACAGAAGTACATTTGTACTTCTGTCGCTTTTTTATTTTTTGGGTCTTTTCACCATTTTTTCATTTTTGCATAGGATGAAGAGTAACTTGAGGAGAGGGTGAAAAGAATGGATAATAATATTTTTAATAATATTGAGAAGGAAGCGAAAGTAAATAAAGAGGATATTTTTAAATTAGCATCATCCGTGCAAAATGCGAATTTACGTGATGAAACTGTACTTCGTCAATTAATTCATCAAGTGGCTCTTATGGCGGGACGTGAAGTGCCGAAAGAGCAAGAGGATCAAATTGTAAAAGCGATTATTAATAATAATATGCCAACAGATTTTGGCTCGTTAAGCAAAATGTTTAAAAAATAAATTATGAGAAACAAAGAGTTTGTAGATTGCATATGATAGCCATGAAAGAATGGGAATAGAGCTGTTTTTGGGCATATTTGGTCAACCGAAGCGAGAGGTACAATCGCTTCGGTTTTATTTTTGCTTAGATTGGTGAAAAATGCTGGAAAACCTATTGATTAAAGTTATATATTCGCAATTTGTAGTAAAATGTTCTTTTTGTATTTGTTTAAAGATTTTAATTTGTTAAAATAGTATAAAAATAGATTGATAAAAAGGGGTGTGTATATGTCAGAAGGGCTTATGAAAATGTGGTTAGCTTTAGGGGCAATTGGATTTATGTTTTTTGCAGTAAGTTTTATTTTATTAAGTAGACATAAAATAAAGAATAAATTTTTGAAAGGGATTACAGCATTAGTAGCGTACACCCTTATGATTGTGTCAGGAATTGTTATTTTTCTTGTTGTATTTAGTGGACCTGTACAGCAGTAAATGGAATGGTCTCGAAAATACTACATACAGAGCAAATTAGATTAGTATGAAAAGGTGATGCTAGTGAAAAAATTACATATTATTTTAATATTTTGTTGTATGAGCCTTTTAACGGGGTGTCTGTATCCGAAAGAAAATATGAAGCAAAATGCGGTTCCTTATGAAGATCAGCTACAGGTTGTTCAAAAAGCTGTTGTGACATTTAAGGAGCAAAATGATGGGATATTGCCAATTAAGACGAGGGATATGAGTACACCTATTTATCAAAAGTATCCGATCGATTTTCAACAGATTGCCCCGCGTTACATACAAGAAGCGCCAGGGAATGCGTATGAAAGTGGAGGAGTATATCAATACGTATTAATAGACGTTGAAACAAATCCAACAGTAAAGTTAATTGATGTTAGGATGGCTGAACAAATTCAGGAACTATCTTTAAAGCTTAGGATGTATCGTGATGAACATCAATATCCACCTTTTAAAAAAGTAATTTCAGATGGTGTATATGAATTGGATTTCAAAAAACTAGGATATAAAGATGTGCCACAAGTGACAAGTCCATATTCTGGTAAAGGACTTCCTTTTGTAATTAATGAAAAAGGAGAAGTTTTTGTTGATTATAGAATCGACTTATATGACGCTTTGAAAAAAAATGAAGGGCAGTTTACGGAGGGAGAAGATATTCGAAATATACTTTCGAAAGGTTCCCCGTTTGTACCAGCTTATTCTTTACCGTACACAGTAAAGGATGGAGAACCAATTTTTTTAAAATGATAAGTCATGAACCTTTCTTTTAGTGAATAAGTTCTAGAAGAAAGGTTTTTTATGTTATACAACTTACGATGCAAACAAAAGATATTTTTTAATAGTCATATGAAATTGGACAAAATTATATGATATATTGTCCGAACTTCTAGAATACCATTATATTATATCAGATATTATAGGCAACGTTAGAGAAGGTATTAGTTGACTATAAACGCGGAATTATTCCCAAAAATTTTGAGGGAGGGAATCACTTGGAAAAGGTAGATATTTTTAAAGATATTGCAGAACGAACAGGCGGTGATATTTATTTTGGAGTTGTAGGAGCTGTTCGAACAGGGAAATCAACATTCATTAAAAAATTTATGGAACTTGTAGTTATTCCAAACATTGAGAATGAGTCTGACCGTCAAAGAGCGCAGGATGAATTGCCTCAAAGTGCTGCTGGTCGTACAATTATGACGACGGAACCGAAGTTTGTTCCAAACCAAGCGGTTTCTATCGAAGTAGATGAAGGACTTGAAGTGAATATTCGATTAGTAGATTGTGTTGGATATACGGTTCCTGGAGCGAAGGGCTATGAAGATGAGAATGGCCCACGCATGATTAATACCCCTTGGTATGAAGAACCTATTCCATTCCATGAAGCTGCAGAAATCGGCACGCGTAAAGTAATTCAAGAACATTCAACAATTGGTGTTGTAATTACAACAGATGGAACAATTGGTGAAATTCCAAGAAGAGATTATATAGAGGCAGAAGAACGCGTTGTAAATGAGTTGAAAGAAGTAGGAAAACCTTTCATTATGATAATTAATACGGTACAGCCGTATCATCCAGATACAGAGCAATTACGCCAAAGTTTATCAGAAGAATATGATATCCCGGTTATTGCAATGAGTGTGGAGAGTTTAAGAGAAACAGATGTATATAATGTACTTCGTGAAGCACTATTTGAATTCCCTGTATTAGAAGTGAATGTGAACCTTCCGAGCTGGGTAATGGTGCTAAATGAAGGGCATTGGTTGCGTCAAAGTTATCAAGAAGCAGTTCAAGAAACTGTGAAGGATATAAAACGTCTTCGTGATGTGGATCGCGTTGTTTGGCAGTTTAGTCAATATGAATTTATTGATCGAGCGAGCCTAGCTGGCATTGATATGGGGCAAGGTGTGGCTGAGATTGATTTATATGCGCCAGATGAATTGTATGATCAAATTTTAAAAGAAGTAGTAGGAGTAGAAATTCGGGGGAAAGATCATTTATTAAAGCTTATGCTCGATTTATCTCATGCGAAAATAGAGTACGATCAAGTGGCGGATGCACTGCGTATGGTTAAGCAAACAGGATATGGTGTAGCAGCGCCTGCATTAGCGGATATGAGCTTAGATGAGCCAGAAATTATTCGTCACGGTTCAAGGTTTGGTGTGAAGTTAAAAGCGGTAGCGCCATCTATTCATATGATTAAAGTAGATGTAGAGTCAACGTTTGAGCCGATCATTGGTACTGAAAAGCAAAGTGAAGAATTAGTTCGTTATTTAATGCAAGATTTTGAAGATGACCCGTTATCAATTTGGAATTCTGATATATTTGGACGTTCACTTAGCTCGATTGTTCGAGAAGGAATTCAGGCGAAATTATCTTTAATGCCAGAAAATGCTAGATATAAATTAAAAGAAACGCTAGAAAGAATTATTAATGAAGGATCTGGCGGATTAATTGCGATTATACTATAAGAAAAAATCCCTCTCATTGTAGAGGGATTTTTTGTTTTTTTTGATTATAAAATAGAAAAATAAACAGTCATTATCTAATACATTGTTGTAAATTGTCAAGTTTCATCAGATTTTCACATTTTCAGAGTAACAATTTCCTTAAAAATATTGAATTATAAAGGAGAATCGTATAATATAGGCGTTGATAATGATTTATCTACATCTTTGTAGTATAGAATTTGCAAAAATTGCCTACAAATGAAAGTAAGACTCATTTTATGATCATTATACAGTCTTATCTTTGGGAGGAGGTGAATGGCATGAACAAGACAGATTTAATCAATGCTGTTGCAGAAGCAAGTTCCCTTTCTAAAAAGGACGCAACAAAAGCAGTAGACGCTGTTTTTGATTCTATCTTAGAAGCTTTAAAACAAGGTGATAAAGTACAACTGATCGGATTCGGTAACTTCGAAGTTCGTGAGCGTGCGGCTCGTAAAGGTCGTAACCCACAAACAGGTGAGGAGATTGAAATCGCTGCAAGTAAAGTACCTGCATTCAAACCTGGTAAAGCGTTAAAAGATGCGGTTAAATAATCCTTACATATTAACAGGGAAGAAGAGTTTCCTTTTTGGGAACTCTTCTTTTTGCTTTTAAAAACATAAATATGCTAGAATGTGTTCGTATCACTTTTAGGTTTTCGGGAGGGCTAGCGGATGGCAAAAGTTAATTTAGAACAAATTGAACATGCAGTACGCCTTATTTTAGAGGCGATTGGGGATGACCCAAATCGTGAGGGAGTACTTGATACACCAAAGCGTGTTGCAAAAATGTACGCAGAAGTGTTCTCAGGTATGCATGAAGATCCGAAAGAGCATTTGCATAAAGTATTCGGAGAAGATCACGAAGAGCTTGTACTAGTAAAAGATATACCATTTTATTCGATGTGTGAGCATCATTTAGTTCCATTCTATGGAGTTGCTCACGTTGCATATATTCCGCAAGGTGGAAAGGTGACAGGGTTAAGTAAATTAGCTCGTACCGTAGATACAATTGCACGTCGCCCACAACTGCAAGAACGTATTACATCAACAGTAGCGAACTCTATTATGGAAGTACTAGAGCCTCATGGTGTAATGGTAGTAGTAGAAGCAGAACATATGTGTATGACGATGCGTGGTGTAAAAAAACCAGGTGCGAAAACAGTAACGACAGCAGTGCGTGGTGTGCTTGAAAATGATGCTGCAGCGCGCAGTGAAATTTTATCGTTTATTAAAACGAAGTAAAGAAAAGCGGGAAACTGCTTTTCTTTTTTTTTTTTAGTAAATAAATGATATAGTTTTAACTAGACAGAGTGAGATTAGAAAGATTGCTTACATGAATGGTAGGTGTAGCCAAGTTTTGGTTATAGAAAATAGAGTGTATGTGTTATAATAAGTTTTATGAATTAGAAAACAAGGGTGATTTTTTGTGTGTGACATCTACGGAGGGTATGCGAGTATAAAAGAAAAATTGATGGAGAAATTACGCCATCCTTACTTTATAAACTATATTGAAGAACCATTTATTGATGAAGAAAAGATAGCATTGTTATATGGTGCTTTAAAGAGTGCAAACTTACATATAGAACAAATTGAGCATTACGTAGTAACAATTATGCTTGTACAAATTGCGCTTGATACGCATGAAAGGGTATCAAATAAAGCAGGCGAGGAAGAGATTGAATTCCATAAATGTCGTCAATTAACAGTACTTGCAGGCGATTACTATAGTGGACTATATTATTATTTATTGTCTATGAATCGTGATATTGTTTTAATTCGTGCACTTGCTGAAGGAATTAAAGAGATAAATGAACACAAAATTATGTTATACCAAAAAGCGCATGAAACGACGGATGACATAATGAAAAGCATAGTAATGATTGAGTCTGCGCTCCTTCAAAAAACATGTGATCATTTTCAGTTATCACATTGGAAGCCATTTATCACATACGTATTAGGTGGAAATCGCCTTCAAAAAGAAATTCAATTGTATGCTGATAAGCAACATTCGCCTGTTTTTCAAGCTATGCAAGATGCTTTAGGGGATAAAGCAGAAGTAGTGATTAATGGTTGGATGAAGGAATTGAGAAAGAAAGAAAAACAATTTTTAGAAAATCACACAGACATAAATGAAATAAATTCTGTGTTAAGGAATAAATAGAAGACATAAGCAATTTTACATTGGAAGAAGGTACGAGCATGCAACAATCAAAAGAAGAAAGAGTACATGACGTATTTGAAAAGATTTCTGATAAATACGATGTGATGAATTCTGTAATTAGTTTTCAAAGACATAAAGCGTGGCGTAAAGAAACGATGCGAATTATGGATGTACAACCAGGCAGTCAAGCGCTTGATGTATGCTGTGGAACCGCAGATTGGACAATTGCGCTAGCTGGAGCCGTAGGTGAACAAGGAAAGGTTGTTGGCTTAGACTTCAGTGAAAATATGTTATCTGTCGGTAAGCAAAAGGTAGAGGCGTTACAATTAAAACAAGTAGAACTTCTACATGGGAATGCAATGGAACTTCCGTTTGAAGATAATACGTTTGATTATGTGACGATTGGGTTTGGTTTACGTAACGTACCGGATTATATGCACGTATTAAAAGAAATGACGCGTGTAGTAAAACCAGGTGGAAAAGTAATCTGTTTAGAAACATCTCAACCAACAATGATTGGTTTTCGACAAGGGTATATTTTATACTTTAAATATATCATGCCGTTATTTGGAAAGATGTTTGCGAAAAGTTATAAAGAGTATTCATGGCTTCAAGAATCTGCTAGTACGTTCCCAGGGATGAAAGAATTGGCTCAAATGTTTGAGCAAGCTGGACTTGAACGTGTGCAAGTGAAACCATTTACTTTTGGGGTAGCAGCGATGCATTTAGGTATTAAACCAGAATCAAAATAGAAAAAAGAAGTTTTAGGTTAAGGTGAACAATATGAAGTTACAACTTATGTACTCTTTTTTACGATCGGATATTAATGTGATAGAAAAAGAATTAAAAAAGACAGTCGCTTCTGAACAGCCATTAGTAGAAGAGGCAGCATTACAGCTTATTGAAGCTGGTGGGAAACGAATTCGTCCTGTATTTGTGTTGCTTGCAGGGAAATTTGGAGATTATAAGTTAGATGCGATTAAGCATGTTGCTGTTGCGTTAGAACTTATTCATATGGCTTCTCTTGTTCACGATGATGTTATTGATGCTGCATTTTTACGACGCGGCAGTGCGACTGTGAATGCGAAATGGGGAGATCGTATTGCGATGTATACAGGGGACTATCTGTTCGCTAAGTCTCTTGAATGTATAACAAATATCGAAATTCCAGAGGCGCATCAAGCGTTATCACATACTATTTTAGAAGTCTGTAAAGGTGAAATTGAACAAATTAAAGATAAATACAATTATAACCAAAATTTAAGAACGTATTTAAGAAGAATAAAGCGAAAAACAGCATTATTAATTGCCGCGAGTTGTCAATTGGGAGCGATTGCTGCTGGTGCTAATCGTGATACGGTAAATCGTCTATTTTGGTATGGGTATTTTGTAGGAATGTCTTATCAAATTATTGATGACATTTTAGACTTCGTTTCTACAGAAGAGAAACTTGGAAAACCTGCTGGCGGAGATTTACTACAAGGGAATATTACACTTCCTGCTCTATATGCGATGGAAGATCCCGTACTTCGTCAGAAAATCACATCTGTACATGAAAATTCAACAGCAAGTGAAATACAAGAAATTATTGATGCTGTAAAAAATAGTACAGCAATTGATCAAGCATTTGCATTTAGTGAACGTTATTTACATAAAGCTTTAGAAATAATAAAACCACTCCCACGTGGAAAAGCAAAGTACGCATTACAAAATGTTGCAAAGTATATTGGAAAACGAAAATTTTAATGTTTATTCTAAAAAATAAAATAATCTCTCTATTTCAAAACTATTGCACAATTGTGATAAGGGTGATAATATGTGTGTGGGGATATACAATTACATACATAATTCAGAAGTGGAGAGATTTTTTATGGAAAAAACATTTCTAATGGTAAAACCAGACGGTGTACAACGTGCCTTCATTGGGGAAATTGTAGCTCGTTTTGAGAAAAAAGGCTTTCAATTAGTTGGTGCAAAATTAATGCAAGTCACTCCGGAAATTGCTGGACAACACTACGCTGAGCATAAGGAAAAACCTTTCTTTGGTGAGTTAGTAGACTTTATTACATCTGGACCTGTGTTCGCAATGGTATGGCAAGGTGAAGGTGTAGTAGATACAGCGCGTAACATGATGGGGAAAACAAGACCACATGAAGCAGCTCCTGGAACAATTCGTGGAGATTTCGGTGTAACTGTTGCGAAAAACATTATCCATGGTTCTGATTCTTTAGAAAGCGCAGAGCGCGAGATTGCTATTTTCTTTAAAGAAGAAGAATTAGTTGACTACTCAAAATTAATGAATGAATGGATTTACTAATTATTTTGAAATAATTTGTAAACGCTTTAATCACTGTGATAATAGTAAAAAGTGCAAGGAGAATAGGGGTATTCTTCTTGCACTTTTTTTATTTTCAGTTAGTTACAAAGTTTGAGCTGTTATGATATGTTGATATTTAAATTAGGCCTATCGGAAATATAGAATAAGAAAATGGTCGATTTATGATATAATTTCTTTAATATTTTTAGAATGATAAAAGTTAATATAGTGAGATAAATACATATACGAAAAGAGGAATAACGTATGCGATATATTACAGCTGGTGAATCTCATGGTCCACAACTTACAACGATTATAGAAGGTGTTCCGGCAGGGTTGTCTTTAGTAGCAGATGATATAAACGAAGAGTTAGCTAGAAGGCAAAAGGGATATGGGCGCGGTAGACGCATGCAAATTGAAACGGATCAAGTGCAAATTTTAAGTGGTGTTAGACATGGAGAAACATTAGGTTCCCCTATTGCACTTGTTGTTGAAAATCGTGATTTTGCACACTGGACAAAAATTATGGGGGCGGAGCCTTTAACTGAGCAAGAAGAAAAAGAGATGAAAAGGAAAGTGACAAAACCAAGGCCTGGGCATGCTGATTTAAATGGTGCGATTAAATATGGTCATAGAGATATGAGGAATGTACTGGAACGTTCGTCAGCGCGCGAAACGACGGTGCGTGTTGCTGCTGGTGCGGTTGCTAAAAAGGTGTTAGCAGAACTTGGTATTAAAGTGGCGGGCCATGTAATTGAAATTGGCGGTGTACAAGCTAAGGAGATTACGTATAGTTCAATTGAAGAATTAAAGAGTATTACAGAAGCATCTCCTGTACGTTGCTTAGATGAAGAAGCTGGTAACCAAATGATGAAAGCGATTGATGATGCGAAAGCAAATGGTGATTCAATTGGTGGAATCGTTGAAGTAATTGTGGAAGGGATGCCAATTGGAGTAGGTAGCTACGTGCATTATGATCGAAAACTGGATGCGAAATTAGCAGCTGCAATTATGAGTATTAATGCTTTTAAAGGTGTCGAGATTGGAATTGGTTTTGAAGCAGCGCATAGACCAGGAAGTGAAGTTCATGATGAAATTCTGTGGGATGAGGAGCATGGATATACACGAAGAACAAATAATGCAGGTGGACTAGAAGGCGGTATGACGACTGGAATGCCAATTGTTGTGCGCGGTGTGATGAAACCGATACCTACACTTTATAAACCTCTTCAAAGTGTAGATATTGATACGAAAGAGCCTTTTACAGCGAGTATTGAACGTTCAGATAGTTGTGCAGTGCCAGCAGCTAGTGTCGTTGCAGAAGCGGTTGTGGCTTGGGAATTAGCGACAGCTTTAATAGAACAATTCGGATTAGATCGTATGGAACTAATTCGTGAAAATATTGAGAAACATAATGAATATGCGAGGGGATTTTAATGGGAAACATACATATTCAAACGAAATCAAAAGAATATGATGTACATGTTGGTAAAGAAGCGTTGTCAAACTTAACAACGATCGTTCAAAATATGCAGCCAGCGGTATCTAACGTAATGATCATTTCAGATGAAGCTGTTGCATCACTACATTTACAGACAGTTATCGATGCATTACAAGTAGAGCAGCACGTGTTTTCGTTTGTTGTACCAAGTGGCGAAAAAGAGAAGTCTTTCGAAAATTTCTATGCGGCTCATACGTCAGCTCTTGAAAATAAATTAGATAGAAATTCTTTAATTCTTGCACTTGGAGGCGGAATGATTGGAGATTTAGCTGGTTTTGTTGCTGCATCGTTTATGCGTGGTATTCGCTTTGTGCAGGTTCCGACAACTTTATTAGCGCACGATAGCGCAGTGGGTGGGAAAGTAGCGATTAACCATCCGTTAGGTAAAAATATGATTGGTGCATTCCATCAGCCAGAAGCAGTTGTATATCATACACCGTTTTTACAGTCTCTTCCTGAAAAAGAGTGGCGTTCAGGTTATGCAGAGGTGATAAAGCATGCTCTTATTGGTGATGTGGAGCTATACCATTGGTTAAAAGAAGAAGTGCAAACATTAGCGGATCTTCATGATGAGAAGTTAATCCATATATTAACGAAGGCGATTCCTGTAAAGGCAAATGTTGTGTCACAAGATGAAACAGAGAAGGGTGTACGTGCTCATTTGAACTTTGGACATACGTTAGGACATGCTCTTGAAAAAGAGCTAGGGTATGGAAATATTACTCACGGTGACGGTGTAGCGGTTGGAATGTTATTCGCCATATTTTTAAGTGAGCAAGTGTACAAGGTTGATCTTGCTTATGAAGATATGAAGCAGTGGTTCTTGAAATACGGCTATCCAAAAATGCCAAGGGATTTGAATGTAGAGCGCCTCGTTCAATTGATGAAACAAGATAAGAAAGCAAATGCAGGAGCAATTCATATGGTGCTTATGCAGGAATATGGGGTAGTGAATGTCGTATCTATTTCAGATGAGACTGTTCATATTGCGTTAGAGGCATTTCAAAAAGATATGGTTTAAAATGATAGCGAAGTGCTGTGAAGTGCTCATTTAGAGGTATTCTCGTAATAGTGACGGTTATGACAAAAGATTACAGTAAGGGGCTATAACCGTATTGTAATCAAATTGAATGAAATGACTGGGGGAAGAAAAATGAGAGTGAAAGAGCAATTGTTAACTTTGAGAGCGTATGTGCCTGGGAAAAACATTGAAGAAGTAAAAAGAGAATATGGTTTATCAAAAATTGTGAAATTAGCATCCAACGAAAATCCATTCGGTTGTTCAGCACGTGTGACAGAAGCATTAACTTCTTTAGCGAGCCAATATGCCCTTTATCCAGATGGATATGCCTTTGAACTTCGGACAAAAGTAGCGGAACATTTAGGTGTAAAAGCAGAACAACTACTATTTGGTAGTGGATTAGATGAAGTCATTCAAATGATTAGCCGAGCGTTACTACATGAAGGAACAAACGTTGTAATGGCGAATCCTACGTTTTCACAATATCATCACCATGCTGTTATTGAAGGAGCAGAAGTTCGTGAAGTATCACTTAAAGATGGTATTCATGATTTAGATGCAATGCTAGAGCAAGTAGATGAGAAAACGAAAATTGTATGGATTTGTAATCCGAATAATCCAACAGGTACATATGTTGAGAAACAAAAATTACTTTCATTTTTAGAATCAGTTCCTAAGTCGGCTCTCGTTATTATGGACGAAGCATATTATGAATACGCGGAAGCAGAAGACTATCCGCAAACATTACCACTTCTTGAAAAGTATGAAAATCTTATGGTTTTACGCACGTTTTCAAAAGCATATGGTTTAGCTGCTTTTCGTATCGGATATGCGATTGGGGATGCGAAGTTAATCGGACAGCTAGAAGTAGCTAGGTTACCATTCAATACATCAACTGTAGCCCAATCTGTAGCACTCGCTGCATTAGAAGATCAAGCCTTTTTACAAGATTGTGTGCAAAAGAATGCTGAAGGTTTAAATCAGTATTATGCATTTTGTAAAGAATATAACGTATTCTATTATCCATCCCAAACAAATTTCATTTTCTTAAAACTTGGTATACCGGGTAATGAAGCTTTCGAACGATTAATGAAAAAAGGATATATCGTTCGTTCTGGTGCTGCATTTGGTATCGATGATGGTATTCGTATTACTGTCGGTTTGAAGGAAGAAAATGATGAAATTATAGAGTTGCTGAAAGAGCTTGTAAATGAGCAAGTACAGAAAGAAGAAACATATTCTTAAGAGATTGTGAAGGCTCCTAGTATAGGAGCCTTTTTTATCGCATTCAAAATAAAGGTTGAAGACTGCTAATTAAGTTATTCTGTAAACCACGGTTTGTATGGCTCGATAATTAGTGAGAGAAGTTATTTGCACGGTCATAAAAGAAAGCGGTACAATAGAAGATGATGGTAAGGTATCGGTGTCATATCCGAACCTTTTGAACAATTAACTACTCTGTAAGAAGAAGTATAAGAAGAAGTATGCTCATTCTAAAGGTTGCGTTCTAACAGTGAGTTGCTTATGATAAATGAACAGAAGAGAATATTTTTTAGAATTAAAGGAGACGTTTATGCAAAAGTTTGAACAAGCTGTTTCATATATTGAAAATGGTGAAGCGGAAAAAGGATTACAATTATTAAAAGAACAATTAAAAATTGCGAATGATGAAGAGAAGTATGATATCGCTCGTTACTATCATACGCTTGGATTTACAGATGAGGCATTAGCAATTACTGAAGACTTACGTTTACTGTATCCAGAAGAAAGTGAATTCACTGTATTTTTAGCAGAATTATATATTGATCTAGATAAAGAAGATGAAGCGATTGAAGTGCTTCATGATATTCCAGAAAATGACGATTTATATGTTCAATCGTTATTACTTGTTGCAGATTTATTCCAAATGCAAGGTTTTGATGATGTAGCAGAGCAAAAACTATTAAAGGCGAAAGAAATGATGCCTGATGAACCTGTTATTACGTTTGGGTTAGCAGAATTATATAGTAGTAAAGGTGAAGAACAAAAGGCAATTACTTATTATGAATCGCTATTAGCGGAACATAAAGTAATGGGTGGTGTTGTGATCGCACTTCGCCTCGCAGAAACGTTAAGCGCGATCGGAAACTGGGAAGAAGCGATTTCTTATTATGAAGCAGGCCTAGAGGAACAAAAAGATATTCACTCATTATTTGGATATGCCTTTACATTATACCAAGGTGAAGAATATCAGAGAGCAATTGGTGCTTGGCAAGAACTAAAAGAATTAGACCCTGAGTACGCATCACTGTACATGTATTTAGCGAAAAGCTATGAAAAAGAAGGAATGCTTCAAGAAAGCTATGAAACGCTTCATGAAGGAATTAAAGTAGATGAGCTTTCAGTTCCATTTTATGTAGAGTTGGCGAACATTGCGGCGAAATTAGGGAAAATAGTAGAAGCAGAGGAAGTTCTTCAAAAAGCGCTTGAGTTAGATCCAGGGCATTTAGGTGCAACATTAAAATATGCATATATCTTAAAAGAACAAGAAAAGTACGAAGAGTTAATTGCAATTGTAGAGCGTGCTATTGATAGTGGAGAACCAGATACACAACTACTTTGGGATCTTGCGTATGCAAAAAAACAATTAGAAATGTATTCGGATGCATTAAAACACTATGAAAGTGCATATACTTCTTTTAAGAATCATCCAGACTTCTTAGAAGAGTACGGTTATTTCTTATTGGAAGAAGGAAAACGAAAAGAGGCGAAAGAAGTATTTACCCAGTTATTACAACTAGACCCGACACAAATTCATATTGAAGAATTGTTATATAATTTAGAGGATTTTTCATAAGTTGGAAGGAAACTGAATGCCGCTTCTTGAATCTAAAAAGAAAAGAGAAAGACAGAGGAGGGACTTAATTGCTATGAATACCCCTGTTTCTGTAAACGAGAAGAAGGATTTTGTAAAATGGTTTTTGAATAATTACCAACTGAAACAGCGTGAATGTGTATGGATTCTGAATTATTTAATGAGTCACGACCAATTGATGCATAAAGTCCACTTCGTAGAGCATGCAAAATATTGTCCGCGTGGCTTAGTGATGTCAGCGAATTGTGTGAAAGACACACCGTTTCACTTTTTTAAACAAAATGTTATGACAACAGATGCTGAAAAATCGTTTCATGATATTCGTTTAAATCGAGATGAGGATATTTATATTCAACTCAACTTTAAATCATCGTTTCAAAATGCGAATTATGTAGCTGTATTAGAAGAAAACCCATATCTACCAAAGCATATTGAAGTAAATGAAAAAGATCGTTTACTTGCAGAAAGGTTTTTGGAAGAAAGTGTATTTTCGTTTAGGAGAGAACGCCTTTTGAAACAAATTGATGAAGCGTTAGATAAGCAAGATAAGGAAGCGTTTCATAGATTAACGGCAGAGTTAAAGACTTTATAGAATTTATTTGGATTAATTAATTTTTACAAATTTCAGACTTTTATAAAGAAAAACTACCTATATTGGGTAGTTTTTCTTTTTTTACCTCTTTTAGTGTGGTTTAATATATATAAAGTGAAAGTTCTGTCATTTGCAAGTGAAGGAGGGAAGGGATTTGAAGTGGATTGTAAAAGATGTAGAACAGTTTGAGCAAGCAAGAGAGTATGTTGATACAGGAGTAATACCGCTGTTATCAATTTCGGCAGCAAAAGAAATGAAAATGGTTGTAGAACAAGGTGAATTTATCGAATTGTTGAGCACGGAATTGGAAAGAGAGTATAAAGGAAGAGTGCTTTTACTGCCTGCGTTTACGTATTTGGTAGAAAGTCAAAAGAATGAAAAAGGTCGTTTGCAAGAATGGACAAATCATTTACGAAGTGAAGGTTTTAAGCATATTGCTTATGTTACAAGTGATTTTTCATGGAAAGAGGATATGCAAGAGTTACAGGGAGATTTATTTTGGTTTCCTTCATTAGCGTTAGAACAATTTAGTGATCAAGCAAAAAGAGAAGTTATTCATGCGCATATAAAAAATATAATGGTGATGTTGGAAGAGAAATGGGGAAACTCGCAATAAACAGAAAGTTCTTATTATTATGAGTAGTATGATATTGACCTGTGCATGAGCGTATTATATCATGATAGTGTCCTAGTTTTTATTTTTTATATAATTTATCACGAGGGGACAATTTCTGATAGAGGGGGGAAATTTTCGTGAGCGACAAAGAACATCGCGTGTCAAGAAGACAATTTTTAAATTACACACTCACAGGGGTAGGAGGCTTTATGGCTGCCGGTATTTTAATGCCGATGACGCGATTTGCGCTTGATCCGGTGTTAAGAAAAGAAGCGGGAACAGATATGGTTGCTGTTGCGCAAGTAAAGGATATTACAACAGAGCCGAAGCGTTTCGATTTTAAAGTGAAGCAGGTTGATGGTTGGTACAAGTCTGAAGAACCAAAATCGGCTTGGGTTCATAAAGATGAAAGCGGAGACATTGTTGCGTTCTCTCCAGTATGTAAACATTTAGGATGTACAGTTAACTGGAATTCGGACAAAGCACATCCGAATCAATTCTTTTGCCCATGTCACGGGGGGCGTTATACAAAAGATGGGATTAACATTAAAGGTACGCCACCCCTTGCTCCGCTTGATGTGTACGAGTCTAAAGTGAAAGATGGAACGCTGTATCTAGGAAAAGCGAAGCCAAGAGGGGGTGCAAAGTAGATGTTAAATAAAATTTATGATTGGGTGGATGAAAGATTGGATATTACACCAATATGGCGTGATATCGCTGATCATGAAGTACCTGAACATGTAAACCCGGCACATCACTTTTCTGCATTCGTCTATTGCTTTGGAGGACTTACCTTTTTCGTTACTGTAATTCAAATTTTATCTGGAATGTTTTTGACGATGTATTATGTGCCTGATATTAAAAATGCTTGGGAATCAGTTTACTATTTACAAAATGAAGTTGCTTATGGGCAAATTGTTCGTGGTATGCACCACTGGGGTGCTAGTCTCGTAATTGTAATGATGTTTTTACATACACTCAGAGTTTTCTTCCAAGGTGCGTATAAAAAGCCCCGTGAGTTAAACTGGATTGTTGGTGTTCTTATTTTCTTTGTTATGTTAGGTCTTGGTTTTACCGGATATTTATTGCCGTGGGATATGAAAGCTTTATTTGCTACAAAAGTAGGGATTCAAATTGCAGAGCAAACACCGCTCATTGGTCCTTATATTAAAACATTACTCGCTGGTCATTCCGAAATTGTTGGCGCTCAAACATTAACTCGCTTCTTTGCTATTCACGTCTTCTTCTTACCAGCAGCACTTCTAGGTTTAATGGCCTTCCACTTCATCATGATTCGCAAACAAGGTATTTCCGGTCCACTATAAGAGATTGCTAAATTAAAGGGGAAAGAACTAAAGGAGGGAGATTATGCATCGCGGCAAAGGGATGAAGTTTGTAGGAGATTCTCGGGTACCAGTAGCTCGGAAACCAAATATTCCAAAAGACTATTCTGAATACCCAGGGAAAACAGAAGCATTTTGGCCGAACTTCTTGTTAAAAGAATGGATGGTTGGTGCAGTTTTTTTAATCGGTTATTTATGTTTAACAGTGGCGCATCCGTCGCCGCTTGAGAGAATGGCGGACCCAACAGATGCTGGATATATACCACTTCCAGATTGGTATTTCTTATTCTTGTATCAGTTATTAAAGTATTCGTATGCTTCCGGTTCATTTACTGTAATTGGAGCATTTATTATGCCAGGGATTGCGTTTGGAGCATTACTGTTAGCTCCATTTCTTGATCGAGGTCCAGAAAGACGTCCATTGAAGCGTCCTGTGGCAACTGGATTTATGCTTTTAGCAATTGCATCGATTATCTTTTTAACTTGGGAATCTGTAGCACACCACGACTGGGAAGCTGCAAAAAAACAAGGAGCAATTGTAAAAACAGCGCCAGTTGATAAAAATGATGATGGCTATAAATTAATGCAAAAAAATACTTGTTTAACATGTCATGGTGACAATTTACAAGGCGGGGCAGCAGCACCGGCACTGCAAAACTTAACTTTAAAGCCAGAAGAAATTGCTAAAATTGCGAAAGAGGGAAAAGGTTCAATGCCTAAAGGTGTATTTAAAGGTACGGATGAGGAACTGAAGAAGCTTTCGGAATTCGTTGCAAAGTATAATAAAAAATAATAAAAAGCTGACTACAAAATTTGTAGTCAGCTTTTCTATTTAGTTGGATGAAGTTTGTTATAATAGAGTAGGATTTAATGAATGAATTACTTTGCTTGAAAGGTGTTGGACATACGGATTGGTGTACTTGTATGCAATGTTAAGACAACGCTCGGTATTATTATTTTTATTAATTGTTAACATATTAGGTACAATTTACGGATTTATATGGTACGGAAATCAATTGAAAGAAACGTCACCTATATTTTGGCCGTTTGTACCAGATAGTCCTATGGCGAGTCTCTTTTTTGTCTTTGTTTTAATTGCTTTTTTGGCAAAGAGAAACTGGGGATTAATAGAAGCGTTAGCGATTGTAACTTTAATAAAATATGGTATTTGGGCTGTTGTTGTAAACGTGATTATGATTTACGTAAAAGGGCCTATTGGCCTTATGGGCTACATGTTAATGCTTTCGCACTTTGCGATGGCAGTACAAGGATTTTTATATGCTCCATTCTATCGTATAAAAAAATGGCATTTTATAGTAGTAGCTGTGTGGACGTTGCATAACGATGCAATTGATTATTTATTTTGGCAAATGCCGCGATATGGAATTATGCATTTGTTTGTAGAGGAAATTGGTTATTTTACGTTTTGGTTAAGTATTGCTGTACTATGTATTACATATTATTGTTGCTTACGTGAGCAAAGGAAACAATTTTCTTTATGATGGTTAGAACATTTAGGGGGAGAACATGGAGAAAAATAAGAGTGGTACAAAAATATTGGATCGATTGATTACTTTAGTTGTTTCATATAGCATAGCATTTTCTATTTTTGCACTCGCAACAACGGCAGTTGTCTATGGAAAATGGCTGTATTATTTTGAAATTGATTTTTTAAATATTCCTGATTTAGCGGATATGACGAAGGATGAAATTAAAAGAAATTACGATGTGCTTATTACATATTTATCCCCGTTTTATGACGGAGCATTACATTTGCCAACATTAGATATGTCCACAAATGGCCGTATTCATTTTGTAGATGTTAAAAATATTTTAGTAAAGATTCAATATGTGATGTATGCGACAATTATGATTGCAGTGATAGGCGGAATTTATTTATTAAAAAAGAAAAATGAAAAGTTTTTACTGCACGGATCGATTTTAACAATCATTTTTCCGATAGCGCTTATGTTACCAATTGCTATTAATTTTGAAAAGAGTTTTGTATTATTCCATAAACTTTTATTTAGTAATGATTATTGGGTTTTTGATCCTGAAAAAGATCCAATTATATTAATGTTACCAGAAGAGTTCTTTATGCATGCTGCGTGTGCTATTTTATTATTCATTTTAGGTGGTAGTATACTTTGTTACAGTTTATATCGATATTTCGTAAAAAAGAAAAGGATGTCACAGAAAAAATTCTCTGCTTAAAGAGAATTTTTTTCTTTGTAAAATGATAATATATTTTTCGGTCTAGTTCTGTTCTATTCTTGTCCAAATTAACATATTTTGTACTAGTAGTTATAGGGGGGACCGGGATGAAGAGAACATTAATTGGATTGATAGCATTTCTAATTATAATGTTTCCGTTACGTATATATGCTGAAGAGTGGAATGAGCTAACAGGGTTGTTAGACGACTCGTTACAGTTAGTGAAGCGTAATGAAGATGAAAAAGCGGTACAAGTATTACAACATTTCTCGGAGCAATTTTTAATAAAGGGGAATGAAAAGAAGCAGGAAGTAACACCAGATCAAGTTAGAGTTATTTCTTTAGCTTACGATAAGGCGCAACAATCGCTCTCTGAAGAAGGTTTAGGTAAGCAAGCTAAAATTGATAATGTGCTGGCATTACAACTTGCTGTTGATGCACAAGTATCGAAATATCAACCACTTTGGATGGAAAGAGAAAGGAAAGTAATGGATGCCTTTTCTCAAATGGAAAAAGCGATGGAAAAAGAAGATGCTGGGCAGTTTCAACAAACGTTAAATACGTTTTTAAATGAATTCAATATTATTTATCCAAGCTTAATGATTGCTTTGCCAGAAAACGAGGTTCAGCGTGTAAATGTTCATTTATCTTATTTAGATGAATTTCGTAACGTTATGTTAAAAACGAAAGGCGGCCAAATGCAATTAGGGATTATTAAAGGGGATTTGCAAAAGATATTTCACACAGTAAAAAAAGATGAAATTGCACCCTCTCTCATTTGGTTTATGACAATTACTGGGGGACTTATTTTCTTCACATTAACTTATGTTGGATGGAGAAAGTATAAAGGAGAGAGAAAAAAAAGAAAAAGTAATGTACATTCTAAAAATAGATAATGCAATAAATAAAGATATGGATTGTAAGGTTTATTCATTGACAATAGTGGCAGAAGAAAATAGAATGAGAAGTACTATAATTAAAACTTCAATGGAGGTTCATGATGTTTTATTTAATTTACTTCGCGATCATAATGATCATACCGTTGTATGCACAGTCAAGAGTACGTAGTGCCTATAGCAAGTATTCACAAGTTTATTCAACATCAGGTATGACAGGAGCGGAAGTGGCTCGAAAAATTTTAGATGAAAATGGATTATACAACGTAGCTGTAGAAGAAACACCAGGTCATTTATCAGACCATTATGATCCAACCGCTAAGACGGTTCGATTATCAACAGATAACTATTATGGACATTCAGTTGCTGGTACAGCAGTTGCAGCACACGAAGTAGGACACGCAATTCAAGATGCAAAAGATTATAAATTTATGCGCGTTCGTCATTCGTTAGTGCCAGTTGCAAACTTTGGTTCGAATATGTCTTGGATTTTCGTCCTAATCGGTATATTTGCACAAATGTCTGGTTTGTTGTTATTAGGTATCATTTTAATGGCAGCAGGTGTTGTGTTCCAGCTCGTTACATTGCCAGTTGAGTTTGATGCGTCAAAGCGCGCAATGCAACAAATTGAAGCGTTAGGTATTGTATCAACAGATGAATATGGGCAAGCTCGTAAAGTATTAAATGCGGCAGCATTAACATATGTAGCAGCTGCAGCTGTAGCGGTATTTGAATTATTACGTCTCGTATTAATGTATACTGGTATGCAGCGTAGCGACGACTAAAGACTATCAATTTTGAAGTGCACCCCAATTGTTAGACACATAATTAACAATTGGAGGTGCATTTTTTATGGCTAAATTTTCTTCAAAAGA
>NZ_SEIY01000016.1:85636-94641 GCF_004634455.1 Bacillus sp. 007/AIA-02/001 | reverse complement strand
TGCTCTGTTTGGTTATGGACAATGATCGCAAACTCATCACCACCTATTCTTGCTAGAGGAATAGTCGGTGACAGACACGTCCTAAAACGTTTGGAAACTTCATCCATTCAAAAACCAAACTTATGAGCATTGCACTAGTAGCTATCATCCAAGCAATTGCAATGTGATACTTTCGAATGATTGACATCCTATATTCCCCTCACCTGTCTTATTAGAATGTAAAACGGTTACTAATATATGACTAGTTTATTTCCATGTTTGGAGTACCCTGTTTCAATAGACAGTATCCAATCATTGATATCTTTCCAATCATAACCCTTATCTTTTAATTCTATAAACAATTCCCATTCCCGCTCTTTTTTCAGAAACTTATAGAAAACGAAAAAAAGGACACACCAATGGCATATGTATGCGTAGGTGTGTCCTTTTGCAAGATAGATTTAGAAGTATTTTGATACTTTTATCATATTATAAAACAGTTGTAGTTAAGGTTGGTTTAATACTTACATTCATATATACAATTTGTTAATCCAATTGATGACCTGCTACTAAAATAATACCTCTTTACCCATTATTTCTTTCACTATACTAAAAAAATTAACATGTTGAGGATTAACAGAAAAATTATTATGCATAGCGCATACTGATAACTTATACTGATCATCAATATCATATTGTTTAACAAAATATGGGGTTTTTTTATTATTTTTTATTATTTCAATTTGTTTAAAATCATGTTTTTTAACTAAAAAGGAATTAAGAGGAATTGTTAATCCTTCTCCTAAAACTTTTACATAACTTTCCTTTATAGTCCAAAGATCATAAAAATAATCTAGTTTCCTTAGTGGATCTATAGAAAGCAAATCATTATATTCTGCCTCTGCAAAAAAGCTTTTTGCTATTTCAAATTCAATTGGCTTTATCAATTCAACATCTATACCAATTGAAAATTTATCTACAGCACAAACAACCCAATCGCCCGAATGAGAAACATTAAATTCGAAATTAGAAAAATTATGTAAATACGGCTTTCCATAAAGATTATTTTTGAATTCAATTTCTTCATTTGAAATACTATATTTTCTTATAATCAAACTTCTAACAAGAAGGTCCGCAATAAGGCCCCTATAACTATCTTCTTTCCTGTGGAAGTTCTCAATCTTTTTTCGCTTTTCATTAGAAACATAACCTAGTAATTGTTTAAATAATCTAGTTTCTATTTTATTAGGAATTCTTACAATATATACTTCTATCATTTAAATTCCACCACCTTTATAAACCTTTTAAGTTTCTTTAATAGATGTGCGAGTACCAACGTGTAAAACTACGAAAAAAATTGGAGAAGAAACAAGAGAAGTCATTCCCTTTTTGGTGTTTTTCTGATAATTCCCCTATAAAAAACATAGAAATATTAAAGTCTCATTTATAATATTTTACTTTAAAAATCGGATGAACTTAATGTTTTATTTATTACTTTAACAACTTCTTCTGTAAAATCATTAATAAAAAAGTGCCCTCCCAGATATCCATAAAAATAGCATTGTTTACTAGTATAATCAGTCCACTCTATCAATCTTTGATTATCTACTAGCTTATCATCGTAACCGTATAGAATAGAAATATTAAATGTAAAAGGACTTATTTTTCCTTTAAGCTCATAAGTTTCAACTAGTTTAAAGTCTGCTCTAATGATCGGGAGAAACATATCTAATATTTCATCATAAGATTGTAATTCTAATGGAATTCCCCCTAAGTCTACTATGTATTTCTTTAGTTCTTGATCTGGTAAAGTGTAACGCTTTTGCTGATCTATAGTATGAACAGGTAGTCACCCTGAGAAAAATGCATGTATTGGACTTATTCCTTTGACATCATGGATTTTCTGAATCATTTCATATACTAATAAAGCTCCCACACTATGTCCAAATATCGCAAATGGAGAACCATCTAAATTAGGTTTCATCAAATCGTAAATATCTAATACCGCTTCTTCCATACTTGTATATACGGGCACTTTCAAACGTTTCCCTCTTCCAGCTAATTCAATAGGGATAATCTCAATATCCTTGTTTAAATAATCCTTCCAATTGTAGTAGGCTGACGAAGACCCACCTGCATGATGAAAACAAAAAAGCTTAATTTTTGAAACCATATGTCATTCTCCTATTATTATTTATCTTTAAATATATTAGATTTATCAACATTAATTCATTTAAAAATTTTATACCTGAAATAGGAATATGCATAACTTAAAATTGCTTATAAGTCTGTGTTATGAGGATTTTTTATGTTAAAATACTTTAATTTACCATATCGCTCCCTCCTCCGTTTCAATAATAGAATTAGTACTTCATTTCTTTACCTAGCATCCTATAATATGAAGAAAAGTTTTCAATTTTGCCAACAACTGCTGGATTTATGAGCCTGCATATTTTTATTAATTACGATAAGCCTGCTTTTTAATTTTGTCGATTTTTTGATTAATTTCGTAAATTTTTGCTAAAATCTCCTCTTGCTCTTCTTCATTTACAGGACTATCTGACAAGTAATTCTGCCTCTTGATTTCCAAATAGAAAAGTTCATTTTGCATTTCTACTGTTAATTTTGATTCTTTATTTTGTTTCTCCCGCTCATAATCAGAATAAGAGCCTTCAAATACTCTTTTGCTTGTGCTTCCTAAATCTAGTATTCTATCTGCAATTTTTCTCAAAAAATATTTGTCATGTGAAACAGCAATTATCGTACCTGGAAATTCTTGAAGCGCCTCTTCAATCGTCTCTCTCGTCTCAATATCTAAATAATTATTCGGTTCATCGAGAATGAGTAAGTCGGCGCCGGAGAAATATAATTTTACAAAGGCGACCCTACATTTTTCACCCATGCTTAAATGAGATATTCTTTTGAGCACATTATCTCTTTTAAACAGAAAACAGCCGAGAATTGTCCTTGCCTCTGTCTGAGTTAAATTAGGAATTTTCATAATATGATCCAATATTGTATCGCTTCCGTCCAGATCACTAAGCTCTTGTGAAAAATAACCAACCTTACATCTAGGATGAAGCTGTACCATTCCTTCTTCCGGCTGCTTCCGTCCTAAAATAAGCTGAAGTAGAGTAGTTTTCCCGGAACCATTTGGCCCAATTACAGCTAATCTCTCGGAGCGTTTCACATCTAAGTTAAAATCCTTAAAAATAGGAATACCATCATATCCAAATGTCATTTGACGTATTTGCAAAAGACGTGAGGCTCCAAAATCTGTTTCATGAAAATCAAGCTTCACTCGATCTGCTTCTTTGTACTTTTCTATTTTATTTTTCTCAAGGCGATCTAATGCTTTTTCAAGCGCCTTAAATCGTGAGGCGCTTTTCGTTGCCCTCGATGAGAAATTGTTTTTTTGCGCAGCAGAATCATCTTTTCCAGATGATTTTTGGGCTTGCTGGAACCATTGCTTATAACGGTTAATTGACTCTAATAACTCTTTCTTTTTTTGTTCCTGTTTGGCGTAAAGTTTCTGATGGGTTAATATTTCATGATCCTTCTGTTTTTTATATGCTGAATAACCGCCTTTGTACTTTTTTGTTCCTCCTGCTGTCAACTCATACGTTACATCAGCCACCTGATCAATAAAATGTCTATCATGAGAAACGAACAATACGGTTGTATCACTAGCTTTAATCCAATTCGTAAGCCATTCAATTGCATCTTTGTCCAAATGATTGGTTGGTTCATCTAAAATTAAAAATTTTGGATTTTTGAGCATCGTCCTAGCTAATTGCGCCCTAGTTTTTTCTCCACCACTTAATTGACTATAAGGCATGTACCAGCTTGCTGGGGGCAACTGTAATTGACTCAGGTGCTTTTCAATTTCCGTTTGAAATTGAAAACCATCCATTGCGATAAAACGCTCATAAAATGTCGTGTATTCCTCCATCAAGCCTTCTAGCTCCTCTTTTGTTACAATCGACATCTTTTTTTGAAGCTCATCAATCTTCTTTTGATAAGTTGCCAGCTCAGGACGAACCAAACTAACATATTCATAAAGAGTCACATCCGCTAGTTCCTCCATCTGTTCAACCCATCCCCAAGCATCTGCAGGATACCTTCTCATAATTTTTCCCTTTTCTAATTGCACCTTACCAAATAGTGCTTTAAGCAATGTCGTTTTACCAACACCATTACTGCCAATAATGGCTACTCTCTGCTTTTCTTCTATATCTAAATGAACGTTTTCAAAAATCACCTTTTCATTTCTAGTAGCTTTACACCCTTCTGCTTTTAACATAAGCATTTTATCGTTCCCCCTTAAAACAATCCCCCCACCTTTCATAAGAAAAGTGAGGGTAATACCTATCCTATTAAATGTTTTTTATATGCATTTCTAAAAAATATCCTTTTTCCCTCATCATTGAAAATAGTTTCTTTATATAATCAACTGAAGGCTCTGGCCATTCAAAACCGCACTGTTTTAAATAGTGAACTGTTACATCACATTTACTTTTTACTACGGCACGATACGCCTCATTCTCCTTCACAATATAATAAGTAAACCCTAAAATCTTTTGATAGTTTTTTTCATTAGCATAGGATTCTACTAGCAATTCATACTCATGATCTGGCACCTTATTTATTTCAATGCCTCCTAAATTAAACATTTTCTGTATATTAATTTTATACGGATTATAAATATGAAAAACAGGTTTATTACTATAAGAGGAGGCAAGTTTTAAAATTGCTTCACTACATAAATCCACTGGTGAAACATCTAATAACTGGCCAACAATTTCCTCTGAAACAGCTCCTAGATGATAGATAGTTTCAAGTGTATTTGCGAATGCATTCTTCCTCAAATTCAATTGGACGCATCCATCCACGTGTCGCCCTGTAATCAATCCTATGCGATAAATAGTTGCATTCACCTCTTTACGAGCAACGGCATGCATGACTTCATGCTCAGCTAAAAATTTACTTTTCACATAAACATTGTCATCTATCTCCTGCTCAATGAAAAAGTCTTCTTCAGTAAAAACTCTTTCCTCTTCACCTTTTGCGACATGACCTGCTACACTCATAGTCGAAATATAATGAAGTTTTTTATTGTCGCCTGCAAATTCCAATATTCTTTTTGTACCATTTATATTGAACTCTTTGAATTCGTTAAACTGTCCAAAGTGGTCCGTTTTAGCCGCGGCATGAAAGATATGCTCTGTTCGTTTTTTAATATCTTCGTATATGTCATAGGTTAAGCCGAATCGTTCTTTTGTTAAATCTCCGGCAACAATACTTAATCTGTCTGATGCTTGTTCTATCAAGTCAATATCCTTCGGAAAGTATTGTAAAAAGACTTGTTTGAGCCACTCTTCTGCTGTATATTGCTTATTTCTCCTTACTAAACAGATAATATGACCCTGTGTTGTACGTAGTAACCTTTCCAGCAAATGAATGCCTAAAAATCCTGTTGCCCCGGTCAAAAATACACCACTTTTGCTATGCAGCCTTTTATCATCAATCAAACTAAGCTCTGCTGGACGGACATATACACTATCATCGATTTGATTTTCTTCTATTTCCGTTTGATCACAGATAGCAGCTATCGTTTTTCCGTCAAAAAAGTCTTGAATCGATATCTCCCAGTCCTTATCCATCGTTAAGGCAAGAATCTTTAAAATATTGATAGAATTTCCGCCAAGTTCAAAGAAATCATCATGAATCCCTATAGAAGTAGAAGGTATATTTAGAACTTCTCCCCAGATCTCTCTCATTTCGGTTTCAAGTTTCGTTCTAGGCTCTATTTGCTGCTCTGCATCATTTTTTACTTGTATCGGTTTTGGCAGTGCTATCTTATCTATCTTTCCATTTTCAGTTAAAGGAAAGTAATCCAGCTTTATAAATTGTGAAGGAACCATATAATCTGGAAGCCTTTCTGAAAGCTGACTTTTTATTTCGTCAACGAAAAATGGCTGATCACAAATAATGTAGGCAATTAATCTTTCAGCTGTCGTACCCATATTATGTTGTAAAAGATAGACGTCCTTTATGCCGGGCAACGTTTTTATAGCATGTATAATTTCCTGCAATTCGACACGATATCCGCGTATGTTAATTTGCTCATCCGCTCTTCCAATGTATTCAATTGTTCCATTTGATGTCCATCGCCCATAATCTCCTGTTCTATATAAACGTTCTTTTGTAACCGGATGATGTATGAAACGTTCTTTCGTCTCTTCACGACGATTCCAGTATCCTCTTGCTAATCCAGCTCCTGCAAGACAAATTTCTCCCGTTACTCCTATTGGTTGCTCTTGGAATTGATCATTGACAATGAATACCCGGCAATTATCAATTGGGATTCCAATAGTTATGTTAGAATCGCTTTCAATTACACCACTTGTGGAAACAACTGTATTTTCTGTTGGTCCGTAATTATTGACAAGTTTATAAGAATGCGATTTACAAGTCTTCAACGCTTCACCGCCAGTTAAAAGGATGCGAAGTGAGCTGTTTGTCAAATGAGAAAATTGTTCGTAATAGGCCGTAGGCATAAATGCAATCGTAACTTGGTGACGTTCAATAAAATCATTTAGCTGAAATATGTCCTGTCGTACATGAGCATCGACGATGTAAAGAGATGCCCCATAAGACAAACAAGGGAATATCTCCCATACAGAGGCATCAAATCCAAAACCAGCAAATTTCAAACAACGATCAGCCTCTGTTAATTGGAATCTCCTTTGATGCCACTGAACCAAATTCATTAATGAATGATGCTCAATCATGACACCTTTTGGATTTCCTGTAGAGCCGGAAGTGTAAATCATATAAGCTACATCATGCCCTTGTACTGTAATAGAATTGGACAATCCATTTTTCTCAAAATGATGGACATCCAAAAAGACCACTTCCTGTTCAAACCCTGTTAGCAAACTCTTATACTCAGATTCAGTCAGCAAGAAGGTGACTTCACTGTCTTTCAAGATATAGTCAATCCGTTTTTTAGGATATGCTGGGTCTATAGGTACATAAACTGCTCCAGCCTGTAAAATACCGAAAATTCCTGCCAGCATATTGAATGATGGATTTGTCATAATTCCAATCATCTCACCTTTTTTGATCCCTTGCTGCACAAGCCAATCGGCAATTGCATTAGCCTTTTCGTTTAATTCCTTATAGGTTAAAATTTTATCTTGATGCACCGCTGCTACGCTATCAGGGTGATGTTCAGTCCATAATTTCATCATGGTGCACACCGTCTGATTAACCGACAATGGATAAGCAGTATCATTTACACGCTCAATTAATTGTTTTTCTTCATCTAAACGAAAATCAATTTCATATAAGTACTGCTCCGTTCCCGTCAGATATTGCTTAACGAGCTCCACATAGTGTCTAGCCATCCTATCAATATTCTCTACACGGAATAGGTTTGTACTGTATTCAATATTGATGTGAAATTCGTCGTTTAACTGAGTGACCTCAAATGTCAAATCAAATTTCGCTGTCTTTTGATCTGTTTGAAGTGGTGTCCATAAAGAAACTTCCTCTTCTGTATGAAACGAAAAGACTGTGTCAAATAATAAATTCCGATTAAGATTTCTTTTAATCTGTTTACGTTCAATGAATTCATCGAGCGGATAATCAGCATATTTCATCATGCTATATACCTGATTTTTCACCTGCTCCAAAAAGCTAGTTATCGACATCTGTGGTGTTGTAACTGTTCTAATGGGCAGTGTATTCATTAATAGACCTATTGTATTTTCTAGGCCCATTTGACCTCTCCCTGAAACTGGGGTTCCTGTTAGAATGTCATTCTGACCTGAATATCGATGAAGAAGTATCTGATACAATCCCAGGAACAAAACATAAGGTGTCATTTCCTGCTCTTGCAGCTTCTCTAGAAGACCACGTCCCACTTCTCGATTAATTGAAATCGATATATAATCTCCTTCAAACTGTTGAACCTTTGGCCTGCTAAAATCAGTCGGTAGATTCAACACAGGTAGCTGACCATCCAGAATAGATTCCCAATGATTATTCGACTGGCTGTAATCTTGTTTTTGCTTCCATACTGCATAGTCCTTATACTGCACCTGTACAACAGGAAGTTCAGCTTTTTCATCAGCATACAGTGAGGAGAATTCATTTAGTAATATATCTATTGATACACCATCGCAAATTATGTGATGCATATCCAAAAACAGCAAATGCTCTCCATTGTCTACCTTCGCTATTTTTACTCTCATGAGAGGTGCTTTTTTCAAATTAAAAGGCTTAGTCCACGCAGAAATCCGTGAAGGTACCTCATCTGCTTTCAGTACTTCTTCTTCTATATCTAAATCAGAGTTAGCATGAACTACCTGTACTGCTTCGCCATTTTTCACTTGGAAAGAGGTTCGTAAACTTTCATGACGTTCTATTATTCTTTTAATCACTTTTTCTGTCTTTTGTTTTTCCAGCTTAAATGGCACTGTTAGAACAATAGGCATATTATAGGTTGTGTCAGCACCTATTAAATGACTAACTGCATAAATACGTTTTTGTGCAGAGGTCATCGGGTACTCTTCGGCCTCTTTAGCCACTGATATGATTTCTTTTTTTGCTTGACCCGTTTTGTCAATTTTATTAGCAAGCTCTTTTAAGAGTGGATATTCAAAAATATCCTGTAAAGAAATTGTTGTAAATAGTTGCTTTCTGATTTTGTTCATTAAATCTATAGCTTTTAAGGAATGTCCACCAGCTTTAATGAAGTGGCTATTTCTCCCAATTAGATTTGTCTCCAGCACCTCCTGCCAAATGGAAACGAGCGTCTTTTCAGTCTCTGTGCAAGGCGGTACATATTCTTCCTCTATTTCTTTTTCAGGTATTGGAAGCAGCTGTTCATTTACTTTTCCATTTGGCGTTAAAGGCAACTCATCTATTGTCATGAAATGTACAGGAATCATATATTCTGGTAGAGCTTGCGCCAGCTTTCTTCTTATTTTCTGCGGCTCACTCTCTTTCTTCCACAC
>NZ_SEIY01000016.1:0-85536 GCF_004634455.1 Bacillus sp. 007/AIA-02/001 | reverse complement strand
ACAGGAATCATATATTCTGGTAGAGCTTGCGCCAGCTTTCTTCTTATTTTCTGCGGCTCACTCTCTTTCTTCCACACGATATACGCACATAGATTTACTTGTCCTTCCTCATCATGATGAGCCATCACATAGCCATTCTCGATCTCATCCAACTCCAACAGCTTCGCTGTAATTTCACCAGGCTCAATCCTCATACCCCGGATTTTGACCTGTTTGTCCAGTCTGCCAAGATATTCGATTGTCTGATCGCTGTGCCATTTGACAAGGTCACCTGTTTTATAAAGGCGCCCGTTTTGTTCGAATGGATCGGGTACAAAAGCACAATCCGTCTGATCTGGACGGTTCAAATAGCCCCTTGCAATACCTGCACCACCAATATACAGTTCACCAGGAATGCCTGATGGTACAGGATTTCCTTCTTCATCAAGCACATAGACTTTTGTATTGTCAATGGGCGCTCCCAATTTAATTACCCCTCTGTTCGGTGGACAGGACCATACGAGTGTATCGACCGTCGCTTCGGTTGGACCATAATGATTGTATAAGTGGTACCCTTGCGATGTAATTTGGTTAGCCAATTGAGGATCCAACTTTTCTCCACCACAGATGACCACTTCTAAATTCTTAGCTTTTTTCGTTTGTCCAGCTAAAAGTGCACGTAAGGTTGCCGGAACGAATTGAGCAATGCGGACTTTGTGCTCATTCAAGAAGTCAATTAGCATTTCCTTTTGGAACACCACTTGTTTTTCCGCAATAACAACAACAGCTCCCGACATGAGTGGAATCAACGTTTCCTCCACACTAACATCAAAGGCAGAATTGGTCATATGAAGAATAGCATCTCCAGGAGCCACATGATACGTCCTTTCAAACCATTGCCATAAATTCAGTACACTGTGCTGTTCAATCAAGACGCCTTTCGGCTCCCCAGTTGATCCAGACGTATAAATCATATAGGCTAGATGATGCCCTTCTGCCACTGAAGGTGGATTCGTTGTACGCTCTCCTTCCATCCCCTCATCCAAATAAATCACTTTGCCTGAGTATGAGTCTGTTCTTTCTTTCAGCACCGACTGTGTAAGTAAAAGAGGGACCGCGCTATCTTTCAGCATGTACTCAATACGGCTATCTGGATATTGAGGGTCAATTGGTACATAGGCTCCCCCCGCCTTTAAAATTCCCAGCATCCCGATGAGTAGATCAAATGATGGGCGAACCATGATGCCTACCAACATATCCGTTCCAACACCTTGTTGAATGAGAGCATGTGCTAGCTGATTGGCACGACTGTTCAATTCTCCGTAGGAGAGGGATTTTCCTCTAAAAACAGCCGCTGTTTCCTCCGGACGCACCTTAGCCTGCTTTTCAAATTGAGCCGAGATAGATTGGTAGGAAGGCATCGGTACAAAAGTATCATTCATGCTGGCCAATAGCGTTTGTTCCTCCTGAGAAAGCAACCCGATTTCGCCAATCAATTGATGTGGATCGGCCAACACCGTCTGGATAAGATATTCAAAATTTTGGGCCATTTGTTCAATAGTCTCTTTTCTGAATAAACTTGTACTATATTCAAAATAGATGTCTAAATGGGAACTGTGTTCAAACACATCCAATGATAGATCAAATTGTACATTGGGATTGAAAACGTTTTGTATCTCCCATTGTGCAGCAAGTTCTTCCTGCTCATGATGAAACGAAAACATGGTTTGAATAAGAGGAGTACCATTTGTCTTCCGTGTCATACTAGTTCGATTCATAATCCATTCTACAGGATCCACATCACATTCGAAGGCTGCAAAACAATGCTCCTGTACTTTTGAGAAAAATTCATTTACTGGCTGTGCAGACGGTAAATGAGTCCTAATAGGTAATGTTTTAACAAACATCCCAACAGTTTTATCAAAAATCGCATGATTTCTCCCAGCAGAAGGAGTACCGACTACTAAATCTTTCTGCCCTGTATATTTAGAGAGCAAAAGCTGATACATCCCTAATAATAGTGAAAAGAGAGTTTGATTCTGTTGCAGGGCATACTTTTTCAATTGATTTGTTATTTCCTGATTAAGCGTTCTGATATAAAAGCCACCCTCTGGCTGTGTTCCACTTGTCTGCTTCTCATCAAAAGGCAATGTCAAAACTGGAATATCACCCTTAAACTGCTGCTCCCAATAGGAAACATCCGCATCCATCTCATGCTGCTTTTCCCAAACAGCATAATCCTTATATTGGAGCGCAAGAGGAGGTAGCGGCTGATTGTGTTTATACAATTCAATGAATTCCCGTATAAAAATCTCAATTGATTGACCATCTGATATGATGTGATGCATATCAATAAACAGCAGATGATCTCCTTGATACTCAAAAACTCCCGCTCTTAACAGTGGAACCTGATGAAGATCGAATGGTTTTACCAATTTAGACATAAGTTTGTCTAGCCCGCCTTCACATACTCTTTCTCTCATCACTTCTACATTGGCAGAAGAGTGGATTCGCTGTACCAGCTCATCCCCAACAATATCAAAGGAAGTTCTTAGACTTTCGTGGCGCTCAACAAGCATATTAAGTGTGTTCTGAACACGCTCAATGTGTAAAGTATGCGGAGCCTTTAAAAGGAACGGCATGTTATAACTCTGCTCCCCGCCCGGTAAGTGGCTGATTGCATATATCCGTTGCTGATTTGCAGAAGCTGGATAATGGTCCTGAGATGGAGCTGGGAGAATACCAAGCACTTCCCTATTTTTTTCCTGTTCAATCATTATTGCCATTTCCTCTAAATAAGGATGTTCAAAAATCTTTTTAATCGACAATTTAACCGATAACTCCCTCTCAATGGCCGCTATCAGAGAAACAGCTTTGAGTGAATGACCTCCCACTTCAAAGAAATGGGTACCAATACTAACAGGAGTTACCCCTAAAATCTGCTCCCACAATTCTGCTAGTTTCTTTTCTACCGTTGTTCTAGGTGCAATATACTCCTCCTCTTGATTTAACATAAGTTCAGGAGCTGGCAGTTCTTTTTCATTGGTTTTTCCATTCGGTGTGATTGGAAGGTCGTTTAATGGAATGAAAAAGGAAGGCAGCATGTAATCAGGTAGCCGTTTAGCCAAAGCGTTCCTTATCTCCTTTGACTCTTTCTTGGTATCAGACACATAATAAGCGCATAGATATGTTTCATCTTGCTCGTTTTTTCTTTCCATAACATACGATTTTTTTATGTTATGGACGAGTAATAATTCGGCCGCTACTTCTTCTGGTTCAATACGGAAACCTCGGATTTTCACCTGACGATCAATTCGCCCCATAAATTCAATAGCTCCATCAGGAAGCCATCTTACCAAATCACCAGTTTTATACATTCTCTCCTGTTCTTTAAACGGATGTGTGACAAACTTCTCGTCGGTTAAATCAGGACGATTCAGATATCCTTTGGCAAGAGCTTTCCCAGCTATGCATAGTTCACCAGGCAGGCCGATTGCTTGAAGTTGCCCATATTGGTTTAAAATTATGAGCTCTGTATCATTCAGCGGCTTTCCAATTGGAATAGTTCCTAATCTTTTATCAATAGATTGAATTTGATAAAAAGCGGCAAAAACAGTGCTTTCCGTCGGCCCATACACATGAATGAATTTGTTAGATCCAGATTCCTTTAAGGCTTGCTCGACAAAAGAAACCGTTACCTTTTCACCGCCGAACAAAACGGTATGAAGTCCATTAAAAGCTGCTGGATTTTCAGCTATGATTGCATTGAATAAAGCAGTAGTCAAAAACATGGTTGTAATCTTCTGTTCTACTAAGAACGTAGAAAGTTCTCTTGGCGACAGAATGATGTTTGGGTCAATAAGGATTAATTCTGCTCCGTTCAGTAATGCTGCGAAAATGTCAAATACCGAGCCATCAAAAGATGGGTTAGATAATTGTAGAATACGATCCTCATGTTTCACATCTACATAATTTGTATTTACAGCCACTCTCATTACATTTTCATGTTTGGTGAGAATTCCTTTTGGCTTTCCTGTCGATCCTGATGTATAAATGACATAGGCAAGGTCTTGTAAAGAGGAAATAGAAGGAAGATTTTCACAATAGTCACCGTTATACATGTCATCTATAATCAGTACTTTTCCTGTATATATAATAGTAGGAAATATATCCGCATGCTTTTTTTGATCCGTGATAAGAATGGATATTCTCGAATCTTGAATCATATAATTTATCCGTTCCAGCGGATAATTTGGATCAATTGGAACATATGCTGCTCCTGCTTTTAAAATACCAAGAATGCCTATGATAAATGAGTGAGAGCGTTCCAGCATAACACCTACTAAGTCATTTGATTGTACTCCAAGCCCTCGAAGCTTTTTAGCAAGCTCGTTAGCGCGACTGTTTAGTATTTCATATGTAAGAGATTCTCCATTGAATGAAACAGCTGTTTTATTAGGAAAGCAAGCGGCCTGCTGTTCAAAGCGTTCATGAAGGGTGAGATTGTCTTCACCCCTATTGTAATTAGACGTTTGAAATGTTTCAGTTATAAGCCTTTTTTCTTTCTCATCAATTAGCTCTATTTCACACATCCTCATATCAGGTGCCTCAATAATCTGTTCTAATATACGGATAAATCGTCTGCTTATGTTACGGATTTCATCATTTTCATATACGTTTTGATTAAAATGAAAAATGATGTATTGTTCCTTTGGAGCAACAGTTAAATGAAAATCATAATTTGTTTGCTCGGTATCATGAAATTCTTCTATGCGAAAACCAAAAAGTTCTTCTTCCTCTTCTGTTGAAGTATCATTAGACGGATAATTCTGAAAAACAAGCAAATGACTGAACAAATCTGTCTTAAATTCTGTCATTTTCTGAAGTTCAGCCAGAGAGCAATATGAATAGCGCTCAGACTCCAAGTTTGATTCTTGTACATTCTGCAGGAGCTGTGCAAAAGACATTTCAGGCTCCATCTTTATTCTGACTGGAATGGTATTGATAAACAATCCCACAGCATGCTCAATGCCTTCTAATTCAGGTGGTCTTCCAGATACAACTGATCCAAATACAACATCTTTCGATTGGTTGTAATGACTGAGCAACAAAGCCCAAGCTGTCTGACATATAGTATGGACAGTGACTTTGTATTGCTTTGATAGTCGTTCAAGACTTTGAAGCAAGTCATCATTTATTTTTTGATAAAACTCCCCTTTTTGAAAGCCCTTTTTTGTTGCTTTCTTGTAGAATCTCGGCATTTCTGTATTTGTCTCAAGTCCTTTTAAATATTCCCTCCAGTAGGCATGAGCCTTATCTTTGTCCTGATTTTCAATCCATTGAATATATTTACTAAAAGAAAATGATTTCTTCTCTCTCACCGGCTCCTGGTGCAATAACGTAGCATATATCTCAAAGAATTCCTCTAAAACAGCTCTAGAGCACCAGCCATCCAAAATAATATGATGATTCGTAAAAACAAGTATATGCTCAAAATCGCTTAATCTCAGTACCTGTACCCGAAATAGAGGGCCAGTTACCAAATCAAACCCTTCCTTTAAATCCGATGCCAAGAACTTTTCGATAGCTTGCTCTTTATGAATCCCTTGTAAATGAGTATAATCATGCATTTGGATGAACATCTCTCTATTTTTGAATACAACTTGTCGAGGACGGCTTAACTTAGAATGAATAAAAACTGTCCGTAACAAATCATGACGTCTTACAAGAATATTCAGGCTATTTTCTGCAATATCAAAATTAAACGTACCGGAAATTTTCAGAGCGGATTGGACACAGTACGCTTGAAAATCTTGATCTTTATCGCTTAAATGATGAAACAACATACCTTCTTGCATAGGCGATAGCGGGTAAATGTTTTGGAAATTTTGTTTATTTTTCATTTTTCCACTCCTTTTTCTATCATAGAGAGAGGAAGGCCTCTCTCTACATGTCTTCAAGCAGCTCATAAATATGATCCAGTTCTTCGTCCGTCAATCGTTGATCATCAAAATCACTTAACGTTTTTTCTCCGTCATCTTCCTTATCTATACAATGATCGACCATTTTTTCAAGTGTTTCCGTGTAAACATTCAAAAGTTGTTCGATTTCATTTCTATCAAACTCACGCTCATGATATTCCAAATTGATTTCTAACACGCCATTTATGACTGCAAGATTCAAATCAAGCATGTGTGTTCTTTCATTTTCCAAGCTGTTTGAATTACCTAAGTGCAAAGATTGGCCCTCATTTTCATGCAACTCAAACTGACCCAAATAGTTAAAACTCACTGGAGGAGACGGTCTTTCTTCAATAGTGTGCAGTTCCTTACAATAAAGCAATCCATATCCCATTCCCTTTTGAGGAATACGGCGAAGCTGGTCTTTAACCGATTTTATTGCGGTTCCTAGTTTTTCTTCTCTTCCCGCCTCTAGTACAACTGGAAATACAGACGTAAACCACCCAATCGTTCTTGAAACGTCGACATCTTCCGAAAATGTCTCTCTTCCATGCCCTTCTAAATCAAGTGGTAGTTCTTCTATTCCAAATTGTTCCTTCATAGCTAACGCAAACGCCGCCAACAGAATTTCGTTTATTTCTGTGTTATATGCCCGATGCGCCTGTTTTAAAAGCAAATCCGTTTTTTCTTTGTTAAGTTGCCGAACAAGCTGTTTACTGTACCATCTCTTTTGATTGATCGATTGACGTACGGCTAAAGAAGAAGGTACTACCAGCCTGTTTTCAACATCTTCCCAATAAGCTTTTTCATTTACTACTTCCTCTTTGGCGTAATTCCACAATTCTGTTGTCCATTCTTTATAAGAAGTCGTTTTCTCAGGTAATTTTATTTTTTCTCCAGAAACAGCTTGTTCATAAGCTGTTTCTAGATCCTCAAGCAAGATCCCCCAAGAAACACCGTCTATGATGAGATGATGTATAACTATAACAAGGTGGTCCCCTTTATTGGTTTGAAAGATACTCGCTTTGATAAGAGGTCCATTTTCTATATCGAGCTCCCCTTGAATACTATCAATATGGTTTTCTGCAAGCTCTCGCCAGTTATTTTTATTTCTAAGGTTCATAACTTCCAATGTATAAAAATCAGCTGTATACGCTTTTCGGTTGATTTGAACCATCTGTTGCGGATTCTTTACAAAAACAGCTCTTAGTACATCATGGTGCTCTATGAGTTTGTCCAACGCCAATTCAACCGCTTCAGGGTCAAATCCTTCTGCTTTGTAGAGTGTCTCAGCCTGATTATAGTGGTGTGGATTAACAAAGTTTTTTGAAAAAAACCAATTTTGTATAGGAGAAAGTAGAATTTCCCCAGATATCTGCCGTTGATCAATCTGTTTCTTTAAAGGCTCGATATAGATAGCCACTTCTTGTATTGTTGCATGTGTAAATAAATACTTTGTTTCAAGTTTCAATCGATACTTTCTTAATTGAGAAGAAATTTGAATGGCTTTGATCGAATCTCCTCCATAGTCAAAAAAGCTTCCTTTTATGCTGACACGTTCTATACCAAGCACCTCCTGCCAAATGTCAGTGAGCAATTTTTCAATCTCTGTACAAGGCGGCACATATGCTTCTACTGTTTCTGTTTCTTTTTCAGGTATTGGAAGCAGCTGTTCACTCACTTTTCCGTTTGGCGTTAAAGGCAACTCATCTATTGTCATGAAATGCACAGGAATCATATATTCTGGTAGAGCTTGCGCCAGCTTTCTTCTTATTTTCTGCGGCTCACTCTCTTTCTTCCACACGATATACGCACATAGATTTACTTGTCCTTCCTCATCATGATGAGCCATCACATAGCCATTCTCGATCTCATCCAACTCCAACAGCTTCGCTGTAATTTCACCAGGCTCAATCCTCATACCCCGGATTTTGACCTGTTTGTCCAGTCTGCCAAGATATTCGATTGTCTGATCGCTGTGCCATTTGACAAGGTCACCTGTTTTATAAAGGCGCCCGTTTTGTTCGAATGGATCGGGTACAAAAGCACAATCCGTCTGATCTGGACGGTTCAAATAGCCCCTTGCAATACCTGCACCACCAATATACAGTTCACCAGGAATGCCTGATGGTACAGGATTTCCTTCTTCATCAAGCACATAGACTTTTGTATTGTCAATGGGCGCTCCCAATTTAATTACCCCTCTGTTCGGTGGACAGGACCATACGAGTGTATCGACCGTCGCTTCGGTTGGACCATAATGATTGTATAAGTGGTACCCTTGCGATGTAATTTGGTTAGCCAATTGAGGATCCAACTTTTCTCCACCACAGATGACCACTTCTAAATTCTTAGCTTTTTTCGTTTGTCCAGCTAAAAGTGCACGTAAGGTTGCCGGAACGAATTGAGCAATGCGGACTTTGTGCTCATTCAAGAAGTCAATTAGCATTTCCTTTTGGAACACCACTTGTTTTTCCGCAATAACAACAACAGCTCCCGACATGAGTGGAATCAACGTTTCCTCCACACTAACATCAAAGGCAGAATTGGTCATATGAAGAATAGCATCTCCAGGAGCCACATGATACGTCCTTTCAAACCATTGCCATAAATTCAGTACACTGTGCTGTTCAATCAAGACGCCTTTCGGCTCCCCAGTTGATCCAGACGTATAAATCATATAGGCTAGATGATGCCCTTCTGCCACTGAAGGTGGATTCGTTGTACGCTCTCCTTCCATCCCCTCATCCAAATAAATCACTTTGCCTGAGTATGAGTCTGTTCTTTCTTTCAGCACCGACTGTGTAAGTAAAAGAGGGACCGCGCTATCTTTCAGCATGTACTCAATACGGCTATCTGGATATTGAGGGTCAATTGGTACATAGGCTCCCCCCGCCTTTAAAATTCCCAGCATCCCGATGAGTAGATCAAATGATGGGCGAACCATGATGCCTACCAACATATCCGTTCCAACACCTTGTTGAATGAGAGCATGTGCTAGCTGATTGGCACGACTGTTCAATTCTCCGTAGGAGATGGAGCTTCCTCTAAAGACAGCCGCTGTTTCCTCCGGACGCATCTCAGCCTGCTTTTCAAATTGAGCCGAGATAGATTGGTAGGAAGGTATCGGTACAAAAGTATCATTCATACCGGCCAATAGCTCTTGTTCCTCCTGGGAAAGCAACCCGATTTCACTGATTATTTGATGTGGATCGGCCACCATCGTCTCGATAAGATGTTCAAAATGTTTTGCCATCTGTTCGATAGTTTCTTTTCTGAATAAACTTGTACTATATTCAAACCGGCACCCAAGGCAATCATTAAGAACTGCAGCCTCCAATGTTAAATCAACTTTAGAAGTGTTATAGTCTGTATCGACAATAGACATTTTGACACCTTCAGACAGCTCATAACTCTCTTTGACATCTTGTAGAGCAAATACAGTCTGATAAATAGGATTTCTGCTTGGATCACGATTGAGTTTCAGTTGCTTGGCTAGTTCATCAATAGGGTATTGCTGATGATTCAGCATACCAAGCATATCGCGTTTGACTTCTTGGCAAAATTGAGCGAAACTAACTGTTCTGCCAACTACCTTCCTAATAGGAAGAGTGTTGACAAATAATCCTGTAATCCTTTCTATATTTGAATGAATGCGTCCTGATATAGGCGTACCAACGATCAAGTCATCTTGACCCGTGTATTTTGATAACAAGACAAAATATACTGATAAGAGACTCATATAAAGCGTCAGGCCGTGCTTCATAGAATAATCTTTTAGTTTGTTTAGTAGATTTATATTTAATTCAAATTCAAATGTTTTTCCATCAAAAGATTGCACATCTGGCCTTGGGAAATCAGCAGGCAAATTGAGCTGTTCTGTATGGTCAACAAGAATGTCCCTCCAAAAATCTCGGTGTGCAGAAAACCGATCTGCTTCTAATTGGCGATTCTCCCATACAGCGTAATCTTTGTACCCAAGTTCCAATTGTGGCAAAGTTCTCCCCTGATATATCAATGCCAATTCTTCCATAAATACTTGGAGAGACATACCATCGAAAATAATATGATGAAAGTCTAATAATAAAACATGTTTTTGAAGAGATTGTATTTTAATCAACCGTGCCTGCATCAAGGGAGGCTTGTCCAATGAAAACGAATGAGGCGAAGCGCAAATAATCTCCTCTATTTCAGATTCCTTGTATACATCATAATCCACATGCAAGGAAACGTTTGTATGAACTTTCTGCTTAATGACGCCATCTTCTTTTATAAAAGCGGTTCTAAGCGATTCATGTCGATTGACTAACTTTTGCATTGCATCTATAAGCGCACCCGCGTCAAGTGGCCCATCTATTTGGAATACACAAGGTATGTTAAACAGATTAGCGTCTGTAATTAATGATCTTGTGTATACCCCTTCTTGCGCAGCTGTCACAGGATAAGAATCACTCTTCTTAGCAGGTAGCAGCTGTTCAAAATTGCTTATCTTCATTTTTTCTTCAATGACATCTGCCATTGCAAACAAAAGTGTATTAGAAAAAATATCCCCTAGCGTCAGTCGAATCCCGAACTCATTCTCAATCTCATTCAAAAGTTTTAATGCTTGCAATGAATGAAAACCTAGCTGGATAAAATCAGAAGTTGCATGTAAATCGTCTACCTTTAGCGTTTTCTTCCAAACTTCGGCTAATTTCGCCTCAACTGCTTTATGAAACAAACCTGTCTCTTCCTTTTCCTTGAAAAAGACTTCAGGCTCTGGCAGCTCTCTCCGATTGACTTTGTGGTTTTCAGTTAAAGGCAATCGGTCTAATTGAATAAAATATGTCGGGACCATATAGTCCGGCAGCTCTCTAAATAAAAATGCTTTTATTTGATTTGTGATATCTACTTCATCTGATTCAAAGTAAGCAGCCAATACGGTTTGATGGGAGTTAGGTTTAACAGTCTTTACAACCGCTCTCCTCACCAAAGAGTGCTGAATCATTTTTGCCTCAATCTCTCCAATTTCAATTCGATGCCCTCTAATTTTGACTTGAAAGTCATTGCGCCCAAGAAACTGAATATTTCCATCAGGCAGCATTTTCGCTTGATCCCCTGTCTTATACAGCCTTTCAGAGGGATCATAAGGGTTTAAGATGAATTTTTCCTCTGTCAGCTCTGCATTGTTCAAATAGCCTCTGGCGACGCCTTTTCCACCAATGTACAACTCCCCTATATAATGAGGTGGAAGAAGCTCCATGTTTTCACTAAAAATGTACATTGACATATTTGATAACGGTTTACCGATTGGCGTAATACCCTCATAATCTGCAAACGCCTGCTCAGAACAATAAATGCTCGATTCAATTGTCGCTTCAGTGACACCATATGTATTAAAAATTCGTATACTCTCACCATAACGTTCTAAGAGACGTTCATAGTCTTCTTTCAAACAAGAATCAGCACCCAGCACAACCAATTCAAGAGAAGTATGCTTAATCCCTTTTTCATACATGTCATCTAAAAGAGGAACAATTAAAGCTGGTGTTGATTCCAGCATTGTAATCTGATGTGTCTCAATCAAATTTTGAATACGTACTAAATCACGCTTTGCTTCTGACGAACAAATGACAAGGGTTCCTTGATTCAATAAAGCTCTTGCCATATCCCCAGAAAAGACATCAAACGAAAAGCTGGCCATCTGTAAGATACAAGGCTTCATTTCTTGAAAACCGTATGCTTCGTTATAGGCTTTCCACATATTTAGATAATTCCGATGTTCAATCATAACCCCCTTTGGCGTGCCTGTTGTTCCAGACGTATATATGATATAGCATAAATCTTCAGGCTTCGTCAGGTTTTCAATAGAAGATGTCGGCTGTTGCTGAATTGCTTCATCTTGAAAGTGGATGCATTCAATAGAAGCATCTTGTTCTACTCTATTTACTTGATCCGTCAGCAAAATCACAGAACTGCTGTCTTTTAGAATAAATTGGATTCTCTGCTCTGGAAATTCGGCATCGATTGGGACATAAGCTCCACCTGCTTTCATCACCGCTATCGATCCAACGATCATATCTTCTGTACGATTAGTAAGAATAGCAACTGTTTTTTCTCGTGTTATCCCCTTTTGTCGAAGGAGTCGTGCAAGCTGATTCGACCGCTCATCCAGTTCCTTATACGTCAGTGTGCGCTCCTCACAAACAACCGCTATCTTTTCAGGTATTTTTTTTGCAATTCTTTGAAAAATCTGTTGGAAATATTCCTCCGGTTCATGACAGACTATTTCCATTTGCTCCCTAAAATATAAGGATTGATCAGTAACTGTTAATAAATCTAAATTTCCAATCTGCTGCTGCGGAGCCAATAATGCTTTAGAAAGTAAAAGCATTATTCTATTAAACATGTCGCGGATCTCTGTCTCTTCAAATAAATCAACTCTATAGTCGATTTCAAATGCAATGTCTTCCCCATTTTTTACAATATGAAAGGCGAGATCATTGATTTCATAACCGTTATATAAAAAATCAACATTATATCTAATCCCATCTGTCTTAGGGAAATCCACCTCCAAATATTGTAAGGAAGTTGTATACAAATAATCATGCGTGCTGTGCTTTTTTCGCCAATCATTTAAAATACGATTATATGGATATTTTTGATGCCTCATTGTTCTAATCTGCTGCTGATTTAAATTTCTTACGAATGAAGAAAAAGTGAGAGCTGGATTAACCTCTACACGAAAAGGAACAGTGCTAACAAGCATGCCAAACAATTCCTTTTCACGAAGCGTTGTCCGATTGGAAAACATTGTACCGATTACAATATCCTTTTTCTGACTCATTTTGGACATATACAAGAAAACGCCTGACAAGAACAAATTAAATAAACTAATATGATTCTTAGTCGAATATTCTTTCAACTTTTCCGCAAGAGATTTCGGAACTGCTTTAGACAGCCGTATTGCTTTCGCACTGCTGCAATAATCGTTGCTAGGCTTAAGAGATGTTAATTCTGGCCTACTTTGGAAAATCTGTTCCCAATAAAGACGATCCTTTTCATAACGCGGACTTTTCTCGTATGTCTGCTCCGCTTCAATTTGCTCGATAAACGATGGACTTTTCACCATATCGATGACCGCACCACTTGCTAAATCAGTGTAAATGGAAATAATGCTCTCTATGCAACTCATGACAGACACAGCATCTGAAATAATATGATGAATATTCACATAAAGAAAGCACTGATGCCTGCTTTCTTTAAACACTTTAAAATCAAAAAGATCCTCGTCCTCTAGTGGTAAAGGTTGCTGAAAGTGGGCAAGTGCAGCCTCTTTTACACTTTCAGTGCCTGCATCTTTTAACTCGATAATTTCTATTTCTTTTTCAATATATTCAGCTACGTACTGAACTGGTTCGCCTTCTTTTCTAGAAATCATACGTAAACGGATATTGTCTGTTCGTTTTATATACTCATTTATAGCAATAGAAATTAGATTATAAAGAAGGGGCTGCTCTGTAGCCAATTGTATAAGTGCCCCGTTGTTTGAAATACTTGTATTAGGATACATTTTTTCAACATACCAAATGCCCAGCTGTCCATTACTTAATGGAAAATAACGACTCATCTACATGTACCTCCTCATATATCCTTATTTTCTACAAACTGGCCTTGCTCCATTTTGATAAGATGATCAGCCTTATGGAAGTATTGATCGTCATGTGTAATTGCAATGACACACTTCCCTTCATCTCTTAACATAGGAAGCAAATTGTAGTAGAAGAATTTGCGATATTCTGGATCTTGATCTGCCGCCCATTCATCAAATAAACAAATAGGTCGATCCTCTAAATATGAAACTAGCAAAGCCAAACGCTTCTTTTGACCTGTCGACAGTTTAGTCGTGCTGAATTCACCATCTTTGATTGTGACCTTATCCTGAATTCTAAGAAGCTCAAGCAAGCTTTGAATTTCCTGCTCTCTTCCATCAATATCTATACCATAGAGACGGTCAAAAAGATAAAAGTCGCTAAAAATTGCAGAATAGTATTCTTGGATTTGTTCTGGTGTTTTAGAAACGCCGTTAATGAGAGTTTCTCCTCGATCAGCCGGATAAAGGCCGGTAACAAGCTTAGCAAAGGTTGATTTCCCACTTCCATTCCCTCCAGTAATAAAGGTAATTTCTCCAGCCTTAAATTCATAATCAATTGGTCCAACTGAAAAATCTTCTCCGCTTGTACCTTTATATTGGAATTGGACTCCCTTTAAAGTGAGAATCACTTTCTTTTCAGGCGACGGTTCGACAGAAATACGGTCTTCTTTTTCTAATTCAGCGACCTCTTCCATTAAACTATTAATACGTTTCCAGCTTACTTGAATCTGCATAATTTGCGGAAAAGAATGCAGCAGATAGGTGACAGGGCCAATCATATAAAGGAAAATAAAAACATAATTGTACAGCAATTCACCTTGCATTTTGAAAATCAATGGAAAGAGAAACGCCACAAATCCAACAACCGACAATAGAATCATGTCTTCCATAATAAAAGCGTTAGCGAACTTTAGGTCAACCTTTGTTCCCTTTTTACGATAGTCGCTGCAAGCTTCTTCAAAATTTTGTTGGAATGCCAGTTTTCTTGCTCTATTTAGCTTCAACTCTTTGAATCCTGCCAACATGTCATTAATAAAACCAAAAAACTTATTTTGAATGTCCCTTGTCTCTTCATACAGTCTAGTTGCTTCCCCTGCAACAAATAGATTGATTAGAATAGTGACCACAACAACGCCCAAAGACAAAACAAGGCCCCAAAAGCTCAACATACCCAAATAAATTAGACAGAAAAACAAAGTAATTAAATTGGTCGCACCAGTAACTGCTAAATGCATGCCTTCACTAATTTTTTCTGTATCATTATTTAAACAAGCACTGATTTTTCCTTTCTCAAAACGCTCCATTCGTTCAAATGGAATTTGCAACGTTTTATCAATCAGCTTAACCCTTTTTTCATAAACTACTCGATTGGTAATTACAGCAATCCTTGTACGAATGTATCGTTCTGCAATGATATGAACAACCAACCCAATTAAAAAGGCATAGAATAAACCATTCGTAAAGTTGTCTTTCGTATTTAACGATTGATTAATGATGTATATGACAAACGTATTGCTCAACCCACTTACAGCCCCACTGATAATCATTAGCAGAAACTGTTCCTGCCCTTCTTTTTTATAAAATAAAGTAAGCGTATAGTAGAGAATATACAGACCTATCAATCCAATCGATAACCAATATACAATTGACATTTGTGTACTAACTGCTTGTAAATCGACAAACTCAGATTTTAGCCACTTATAAGATTCATGAAGAACGTAAATTAAGGCCCCATATATAACAACTGCCACACCCAAAAGCAATCTATTCTTTGCCGATACAACAAGTGAACGCTCTTTTCTCAGAGCCTGTACAATGACTCTGTATAAAATAAATAAATTGATGCAAATAAACACGCCGATGACAAACGAAGCCCCTGTCAAGGCACGTCCAATATCTGCTAGTGATTGCTCACTGCTAAAATTCAACGTTATTCCCCCTTCAAAAACTCTAACTCTTTGTATTTTATTTCCTCTTTATTTCTCTCTACATATACAATGAAGGTTCCTTTTATTAATGCAAACACGCCTTGCTTTCTCACCACTTCCACCATTCAAAATGACAAGATTACCTGCTTAGATAATTTGAGAAATTGTATATATTGTAGCAAGCAAAAAACAAGTGCATTTTGATTGTTTCTGCAATTTTCATTTCCAAAATGGGGCTTAACTATACAAGATCCCTTACAACGAGTAAACTCCAAGATTATTTTTCTCTATCTATATTAATTAAATAAACAATTTTTCATAGTTCACTTGATATTTCCATTCCATTCAATTGTAGGGTGTTGAATCAAATAGGATGCATAATTCCCACAAAACCCAAAGTTATTGACAAGCACGCTAGATATGTTCGCAAATGCCTTTTCTTTCATAATATTTGCGGTAATTTTCGGATCAAGCTGATCTAAACCTGTTGTCGGCGGAATACATTGCAGCTTCAAGGCCAATAAAGCAGCTGCTGTTCCCAAAAAACCTGAACAACGCAACAAATGCCCACATGCTCCTTTATGAGAACTCACCGGTATACTGCTTCCATCTTCAATGGTTTCCACCAATGCTTCTGATTCGATCACATCTCCTTGCGGCGTTCCAGTTGCATGAGCATGTATATAATCTGGCTTATTGACCCCTGCCAGTTGGAGCGCTGTTTGAATAGATTTGACTACCTTTCCCTTATCTAGCTCAATCATATTTTGCTTTTCTCCACCTAATACACAACTGGCACCGTCAAGCCATGCCAACGGCTTATGTTTACGTTCTTTCAAACTATCCGCCGACTCTAATATAATGACTCCTGCCCCCTCACCGATCGTAATGCCATTTCTCTTGAGATCAAAGGGCTTTGCTTCAGTTTTTGTTATGGCTCTGACAATATCAAGTGAAGCAAAGTCATACTTATTAAATACTTCTGCACGTGCGATAAAGACCCTATCCAACTGGCCATGTCGAATCATGCTGTAGCCAATTGAAAGTGCTGTACCAATTGACGCACAAGCAGACGTCGGTCTAATGATGTTTCTTGTCTGAAATAAAGAAGTTGGAAGATGATGTTCAGGATCCATGATCCATTCATTAGCTTCATTTTCCATTGTGTCATTGTCCGGCCCTGTTACAACCGGAAGAATCAATCCCGTCCTGTGATGTTCTATCTTTTTTTCACTTAAACCAGCGATTTCTACAGCCTCTTTCATGGCAAATGATAAAAATTGTTTAGCGATACTTTCCTTAGAATGAAGAACATTCCCCTTTACCTGGCCAGCTATTTGACTCCTAAAACCACTTGCATCAAAACGGGTAATAGGCGACATAGCACATTCCCCTGAATATAACCCTTCTTCAAATGAATTCATTCCAAGCCCAAATGGAGAAACAAGCCCCATTCCACTAATGCCAATCCTATTCATATTTACAGCTCCTTCCACTGCCTTTATGTTAAACGACTTACACCTTGTCCTTTATTACTCTCGACGCAATGGTGAATCCATTCACTAAAACTTAAGTGTTCATCATGTTCGTTTTCCCATTCCCAGTTCCGTATTTCAAACAGAGGTTGGTAGTTTTGAAGACGGCATGCATTTGTTAAAGCGGCAATTGTAATCCGACCGGTGAAATTTTCATAGTCAGTTTCAGGTGCTCGATAAATTTCTGCCACTAACATTAGACCGGCCAGTCGGTCTACTAAAGCGTTATGCGCTAATCCAATTCCATACATTTTGCCACAGTAATCTGCAAACGTTGTAGAGGGTCCATTGAGACCAAGTTGTATGGCTGCTTGAGCAGTTGGAAGACTATTTTCAAAAGATATCGTCATGTGAGGCCTAACAGCCTTTTTTCCTTTTTCCAAAGCTTTTACGTATCGTTCAATATCAGGCCAAATCGCATTTGAAACATTGACAAACAGGCCAATATCATCATTAGAATGGACAAATCCTTGATGTGATAATTCAGTAATAATTTTATACAGTCCTTCACATAACGGTTCTACAGTCTCATCGTTAAATTTACTTTTTTGATATTGAAAGGGTTCTCTTTCAATTGGTATCTCATTTTTTGTGATCCATTGATAGCTCGGAACCCCGTTTATAACGTCGACTTCAATGCCAATAAGAACAACTGAAGGTTCATTCTTCACTCAATCACACCCTTTGCTTGTTTTGTAAAACACATTTCCCTTAAAGCATTCCGGTCAATTTTTCCATTTGCCAGCATCGGAAATTCATCCAGTTGTTTGTAATAAAAAGGAACTTGTTCTTTTTCTAAATGCTTTTGTGCATAGCATTTTACATTTTTTGAGTTGATTTCACTTTTGTTTTTGCTAATGTATATGGCAGCGAGACGCACACCGTTGTTTTCATTATGAACACCAATAACGACAACGTCTTGAATTTCTTGAAAGTGGCGCAGCTTATTCTCGATATATTCAGGACTAATATTTTTTTCTTTAATCACAATAATATTTTTCGTCCGGCCTATAATTTTTACATAACCTTCCTCATTGATCTCTGCTAAATCTCCAGTATTAAGCCATCCTTCAGAATCGAGTGGATTTTCCTGTGAATTTGGACCAAAATAGCCCATCATATTGCTAGGGCTCCTAACAAGTAGCTCTCCCTTTTCGTTCAGTTTTAATTCCGTCCCTTCCAGTGGCCTTCCCACCGTTCCTATACAAAAATCATTCCATGCATTCAACGCCACATTGGGTCCAGCTTCTGAAAGCCCATATCCGTCGAGAATAGGACGTTTTATTAGTTCAAACCATTTTTCTGCGACAGTTTCAGGTAAGATTTCTCCTCCACATCCCCAGCTCCGCATGTTGGAAACTGCCTTTCGTTCATCCATGTCCTTACTGAAATGCTCAAGCATGATTTTGTAGAATGAAGGTGTTCCCTCAAACAAAGTAGCACCACTTTCTTTCATTAATTGCAAAACATACCGAGGCCGCAAATGTTCTGGAATAACCAGGTTCATTTTGCATGTTTCAATGATATTAATCAGAGTCAAGCCATAAGCTCCCCACAAAGGAACAGCCGCAAACATAATATCTCTTTCGGTAAAGCCCATTCTTGTGATTGTTTGTTCACTTTGATATTTGATTCCCTTTTTAGACCAGATGACAAATTTAGGCATACCAGTAACCGATCCTGTCGTTCTGATAATAGCCCCGATTCCTTCTGGAAGAAGTGCCTTTTCAATGCCATCATAACGTTCAACACAAAAACCATGATCCGCCTCATAGCAGAAAAGCGGCACTTGAATCCGCGCAAGCTCTTTTTGAGGATTTTTCATCGCACCTGTCACGACTGGAATAATTCCCAGTTCACTACACCCTTTATAGGCTGCGTAAAATAGCAGCGGATCTCTTATTGAAAGAGCGACAGCCTCTTTCGACTCTATATGGTTAGCCTTCATTAAGAGGATGAATTTATTTGTTAAATATTGAATTTTATCTGTTTGATCTTGATGGCCGACACTCACTTTGTTTTTTAATCCTATCATGCCCTACACCCCATACTCCTGTTGTACTGTATATGGAATATCCGTTTTCCAGTCTATGCATATTTCAATTAAGGACAGTTTCCCCTGTTTACATTGCTCTTTAGCTTCACAAATAGCATTTTTGAATTCTTCTTCATTAGTTGGAGAATAAAAAGCTCCTTGAAGAGATTGAATCGCATGAGCCCATTGATGCTCTCTAAAATCACATCCAATAGAAACATTCATTTTTTGTTGATTAAATCGCGGCCACGAATAGCCTCCATTATTAATAACGATATAAATCATACCCAAACCCAGCTCGTATGCTGCATCTAATGCCCCTTTTCCCATTTCAAATGAGCCATCTCCAATAAACGTAATAATGGTGGATTCAGGCTGAGCTAATTTAGCTCCGATGCTTGCCCCCATTGGCACACCAAGGGCAGTTTGTTCGCCAGGTACAAGAGTTCTTCCCAATTGATTAATAAAAATAGGATAGGAATAGCCCCATATATCATGAAGTCCGTTATCCTGAACCAAAATGTTATTTCCTTCCATATTCTGTGACAATATATGATAAGCAGCTCTGACAGGGTGCTTTGAAAAATCGGATTTAGTCCATTCGCTAGTGAGCTGATATTTGACCCGCCTCTGTCTCTCTAGCCATGAATGTCGCTTTGATCCTTCATTCTCCTCATGTTCCAGCAGCTGCTGCACAGTTAAGGAAACGTCACCTAAGATGCTCACATCTTCATCAACGGACTTTCTCAAACTTTGGTAATCACAATCGATATGTATAAACAAATTTTCATCTGCAATATCTTTCCATCCCATTAAAGCTGTTTCTTCAAGTTGCGTGCCAAAAGCCAGAAAGACATCCCCTTCCCTCAATAATTCCTTTGCTTCTGGCAAAGCATAAAGACCTATATTGCCAAATACATGTGGATGCTGCTCATTCACAATCCCCCTACCAGAAGCAGTGGTAAACACGGCGGCCTGAAATTTTTCAGCCAAGGTCAAAAGAGATTGGCCTAACAAAGAATTATTTTGACAACCTCCTCCTGCGATAAACACCGGTCGTTTTGATCTCGTTAAAATCTCTGCAGTCAAGCTTATCTGTCTTGGATTTGGGCACATGACAATCGGCTCTTTTTGAATCAATGAAGAGGGCTGCTCATACCGCTGTTGCTCCAGATCATTTGGTATTTCTAAATAAACCGGTCCAGGCCTTCCATTTATAGCCATATGTACCGCTCTTTTTAGCGCCCACTCTGCTTGATCTTCGTGTTCAACCCTATACTGCCATTTTGTGATAGCTTTCATCAATTCGATACTGTTGAGTTCTTGAAAAGCTCCTGTTCCAATGGATGTTCTCGATGTCCCTGCAGAAATGATAATCAGAGGAACACACGCAGAAAAAGACTCCAACACTGCCGTTAATCCATTCACAAGTCCTGGACCGGGGCTTGTCGCATAAACGACCGGTTCACCTGAGGCTTGAGAATACCCCATAGCCATACTTGCTGCAATTCTTTGGTCTTTCGATGTATACACATCCATATTGGCTAAGTGTGCAGATTCTAGAAGACCTTCGCCTTCTCCCACCATAGCAAAGACCTTTTTAATATTTGAATTTTTTAATAAATATGCATAAAAATCCCATATAGAAGTGAACAAAAACAACTCCCCCTAATTTTTAATTAACCTGCATTATATATTGATTAAATACTCGGTTGACTTCTTTAGAAATTAAAATTGGCCTGCTTTCCATGCAGTCGTTGTATTTCACATAACTTGCCTTTGGACCATAACCACCAAAAGGCTGATGGCCACATTCCATATCAAAAAGTGTTTTGTTAAGGGCAACTGTATAATGTTTTTTTAATGGCCCGATTAAATCTGTATTCCCAAAAACAGATACACCAAATGACGATTCCAAGCGTTTTGCATCCATAAGCCAATTGAGTACCTCAGACGCATCATGATAGGAAACAACATTAAAAATCGGGGTAAAGTGCTCCTCATATCGCGGCATATCATCCATATCGGAAACCAAAACAGTAGGTTCAATCCAACTCTTATCTATATCCACTTGGCCTCCATATACAATTTTTTCTTGATAATCAGTAAGAAATATCTCAGCCTGCAGCACTAGCTCTTTATAATTACTGTTTTTGACCTTGTCACTCATTCGTCCAGACATTTTCATCTCATTTAACTGCTGCAACAAGCATTTGACGAACCTTTTTTTTTGACTTCTGTGGATAAAAAATAAATCCGGACACATGCAATCCTGACCAGAATTGAACACTCGAGCCTCTACAGCTTTTCCAGCAGCATATTCGATATCAGCTTCAGCGCCTATGAAAAAAGGATTTAAGCCGGAACCAAAAAATAGAAAGAGCGCGCCAGGATAGTCCTTTTGAACAGATAGGCTATTATGATAATTACCTGTAAATACCACCACTTCTGCATCAGATGTTTTCTTTTTAAATTCTGCATATCCAATAGGTTCAATTTTTACATTCAAATTAGAATATTTATTAAAAAAATTATGAATTTTTAACGTAGTAGAATGAGATAATGTGGACGGTCTTAAGAAAATATTTTTACAGTAATAGCTTGGAATAATTGCATATAAAATATAAGAATATAGAATAGAGTTAGTTGGATAGAAGATTGCTACTTTTTCAACTATATCTCTTTTCATATATTTCAGTTCCTTTGTTGCTTGCTCCAGAACATTAATGCTAGAACTAATTTCATACTCAGCACTTTCAATCGTGCTGACTTCCATAAGGATTGATCTTAATTCATCTTTATACTTTTTCATGTTACATATAATAAAGCTCAGCTCTTCAAAAAACACATGATCCATAAGTATTTATACCTGCCCTTCGTTAGATTTTATAAGAATATACAGACATTAAATAGTAATAAATTCATGCTTTTAGGCTTGATACTAGACTAAAAGGCAGCCCTATATTGTTTTACTAAAAAATATAACAATAATGTGGTGTTTATATGGAAAAAGCAAATGGAAAATGTCATAATGCAACATAAAAAAGAAACAGTAAAGTATATTCTAGAGAACAATAAACCCGTGGCACAATTAATTCGAGAAACTGGATTAATTGTGAATCCCTTATATAGTTGAATTAAAAAGAATAGCGAACAACTTGAAGTAAATTTCTACCTCAGGTACTGAACTAAGAGCATTACAAAAGTAATTAAATAATCTCAAAGAGGAAAATAGAATTCTAAAAAAGGCGATGCACTAATTATGACATAGTACTCGATTAATTTAGAATTTATTCACCATCATCGCTCCCAATATTGAGTGAAGAAGATCTGCAAAGTCTGAGAATTTCTAAATGTAGTTATTCCAAATGGCTATACCGACCAAAAACTTATGCGCAAAACATTTCAAGCCCCCAAGAATTCAACCAAATATATAGAAATATCAAAATTGAAAAAGAACAAGTGAGTATAGTATTCAGTATGCTTCCAGTGATTATCAAAACTATTAAAACAATATAAATTGATAGGCAACTTGAACCGCAAAAGAAACTATTACAATTAATGCTTGTATCACATACCTTCACCGCATTCTTAATCAAGAACTTGTTTATCAAACGAAGTATAAAACAATGAGTAAAGTAAAAAATCACTTTTTGAGTATATTGTATTCTTCTATAATTCAAAGAGAATCAACTCAGTATTTGGCAATCACACACCAATTGAATATGCAAAATGTATAGTCAGTTTTTCGTGATATAGAATTCCCTTCATAAAAAAGTTTAAAAATGGCATTTCTTTAAACTTTTTTATAAATGCCGTTAAGCGAAACAACGGTAGAATATCTGTGTTATCTCATTTTTATTATAACTAACTATAGAACCACCTTCCTCTACTTCAATAGAGTCTCCTTTTTGAAAACCAACGTACATACTAACGTTTAATAATTCAATTTCTACAGTTTGCTCTATCTATTTTCTACTTTTGTAATTTTTGATACTAATTCTTTTTGCTTTGAGAAATTATTAAATTATAGATTTTCATTTTAAGAATTAAGATTTTGAATTTCATCAATTCTGATAATTCATCTTTCAATAGTAGAAAATCCTACTCAGAATTTATACCTTGACTCAATACATTTTTATACGGGGTATTATTCAATGTATCGTTTGATTATACAGATACACCATTCATGACACCAACGATAGTTTCTAACATAGTTCCCAAATAATTTACTTCATTTTTCAATTCAGAGTTACTACATCACTATTTTTCCATATTATTACTTCAGCTCCATTAAATTAGCATATGTAGGTAATTTTGTAAACGAATTAATTGGAAATGAAGATTGAGAAACTTTTTCTAAACATCACATTTGTTTATATACATAATGACTTTATTTCAAAGCTAGATTTATGACACTATACAACTTTTTTATGATGTAATTTAAATAATGTTAGCAATCTTGTATCCCATTTATAATAGAAAACTACAAGACTATTAAATTATTTAACACTTATTATGAAATCTTTCGCAATATACTCTAAAATACCGGATGTATAAGTAATTCTGCCACTGTCACTTCTGTACAATGCTGTACGTTAAACCAACTTATAATTTTATCTTTAACCGTAGCTGCCCTTTTTCGATTAGCTAGAATGCCCCGCTGTAGATATTTATTTAATAATGCTAGATTAAATCGTGTATTTTCCTTAATAAGATGCTGCTTTGTAATTTCTTAATAACATGATTTATCTATTTCTTTCATGATACATAGCACAAGTAAATGTAATATTTTCAAGTAAACCTTCACTTGTTAATAACCTAAAAGAATTAGACATCTAACAAATTAAACATAAAAAGATCATTATAATTCCTTCATCGCGATCTCCTTTAATTTTTCAACAATACGCTCTAATTCATCTACATCTTTTGATGTAAGTTTGCTGTAAATTTTATCTGAGACTTGCTGTTTTACATAATCTTGCTTTGAAAAATACTCCACTCCTTTTTCATCTAACGTTATAAATATTTCACGTCGATTTTGTAGATTAATTTCTCGTTTGATATATTGATTCTTTTCTAATTTTGCAATCAGTTGGCTAACTGCACTAGAGCTTATATTCATTTCCATCGCAATTTCGCCGACCGTACTGCGCTTAGCCACGTACACAATATCTAATACAACCGCCTGTTGTGTTGTAATACCGATATTTAAATATTGTTTATAATGTTTAAATATCAGACGGTCTATTGTATATGTAGCTTCATTAATACGCTTAACTTGTTCATATAAAGACAAAAAATCACCCGCTAATACGTTAGATAACTAATATATTAAGCAACTAATATGTTAGATAACTAATATGTTAGCAGGTGACTTATAAACCGTCAATCTTTATTATTTCCCTTAAAAGAGTTTTATCATTTTTGTACCATATTTACTTATAATAATGGATTTTGGTGCAAATACATGAAAAAGATTACAAATGCTAGTAGATTCCTAATGGTATCGAAACCTATACTGTAAGTTCAAACTTTTAATGAATGAACACCTCCCACTTTTGGATAGACTAATCCTGCAAATCCATCTGTTCTTTTTTGATCATATGGATAACTTTGAAAATTCTGTTGAAAAATTGTCTAACTGAGGCAACACTCTAGAAAAAGGCAAAAGGAGAATTATACATGTGATATTTTACTTATTCCCCGAAAGAACTCTCCTTCCTCAAGCGTGTGAAGGGCGTAACCCAACGATAGATGGGAGCTGAATTTCGTTTTGGCAAAGCCAAAAACTTTTGATAAACAAGCTATATAAAGTTCTTTAATAACTTGATATAAGAGGTTATAGGAAGAAAATAGAGTGCTAAAACTAAGCCATGTGGTTCCTTTGTAAAATATCAACCTTACCACAAGAGCGTCCATGCATTGGAAATCTAGGTGTAATACCCCGAAGTATCGCTCAGGGAATCGAAAGGTTAATTTCTTTGTAGAACTGAGAAGCTCCCACTTCAAGCTTTGCTAAGTGGCGAGTAGTTCACAACAGAACCTTCCTGACCATATCAATTAACTTTTTGATATGGTATTTCAATACCTTCATCGATAAATAAATGCTTCGCATCATCTACATAACTCATCGTATTACGTATCCAATAATATGACTCATCTATTTTAAAAAGTGGGACAGACAACTGATGTTCAAATGAAATCATAAATTGTACATCCTTTTTAATTGTAAATCTTGTGCCAAGTCCATCTGCTAATTCATAGCAACCCGTAATATCATCTTTAATAGTGAGCGGTAAAGTCATCACATATTTTGGTGCTTCTACAGCATATTGTATTCCCATTAAGTAATTCATAATTTCTTGTTCATATTGAGGAAACACTTCTTGATTCGTCGCTAACACAATTACTTCCCCTGTAGATATATTTATAAAAGCTTGTGCTGAGCAACCAAGCCATCCACCTGTATGACCAACCCACTCATTTTGAATGATAAAGCCATAACTATAATTATTAGTGACTTCTGTCGGTGTTAACATAAATTGAACAATCTCTTTGCTAATGTACTGCCCTTGCCAAAATGCTTTTAAAAACTTCGCTACCTCTGCGACTGTTGCATAAATACCACCGTCACCATATTGATCATTATATTTTTCGATTTCGTGTAAATATGGGTCATCAAGCACATTTTTATATTGTTGCTTCTCATAATTAAACGTTTGACCTTGCGCTACAGATTGCTTTATAGGTTGTGTGGTCATATGAGTAAGATTTAATGGCTCTGCAATATATTGTTGCAAATACGTTTCATACGATAAACCACTCACTTTTTCAATTATTTTGGCAAGTAAAACATAATTTGTATTACTATAAGACCAATGCTCATTTGATGTATTTTGTGGTAGCACTCCTTCGATAAATGTTTCAACACTTATTGTTAAATCGTCTGTGATATACTCTGGAATACCAGATGTGTGTGTAAGTAATTCTGCAACTGTTACTTCTGTAAAATATGGTACGTTAAACCAACATGTAATTTTATCTTCTAACTGTAGCTGTCCTTTTTCGATTAGCTGAAACGTCATTACCGCTGTAAACATTTTACTTAATGATGCTAGATTAAATTGTGTATTTTTGTTAATAAGGTGCTTCTTTTCGAGTTCTTGATAACCATGAAAATACTGATTGATTTGACCGTTTTTTTCATAATAAACTGCACCGTTAAAAGCGATAGTTTCAAGTAAACCCCTCATACTTTAGCCCCCTAAACAAATTAGATATCTAAAATATTAGGCATGAAGGGATTTTTATAATTCCTTCATCACAATCCCCCTTAATTTATCAACAATTCTTTCAAATTCGTCTAGCTCTTTTGATGAAAGTTTGCTGTAAATTTTATCTGCAATTTGCTGTTCTACATAATCTTGTTTCGAAAAATACTCTAATCCTTTTTCATCTAACGTTATATATATTTCACGTCGATTTTGAAGATTAATTTCCCTTTTAATATATTGATTCTTTTCCAATTTCGCTATTAATTGGCTAACTGCGCTGGAGCTTATATTCATTTCAATCGCAATTTCACCGACCGTAATACGTTTCGCTAAATATACAATATCTAATACAACTGCTTGTTGTGTTGTAATGCCAATATTTAAATATTGCTTGTAATGTTTATATATCAAACGGTTTATTGTATATTCAGCTTCATTAATGCGTTTAACTTGTTCATATAAAGACAAAAAATCACCCACTAACATGTTAGATACCTAATATATTATCAAGTGATTTGTTAAACGTCAATCATATGTCAACCTTTTTGCGTTTCTTTGCATGCGTGAGCCTATAGGGATAGGAAATGATTGAATACAAAGCGAAAACAACCGATCGTTTTATTGATTAGAATAGCTTGTGCTTAATTTGGATAGATACGAAACTTATAGGCTTTATTAATCATCAGTTAATTCACATCCATTTCGGTGTATGACTATTATGCACCAAACACACACTCGATAGATAGTGAAGTTACACTTTCTGTATGTCCAACAATTAAGATGGCTTCCTGCCATCCCTTGTTCGAAGCCAATAAGATTAACAAAGATGAAATTAGTTTAGAAAAAGATGGGAAAGATCCAATTGTATTTGGAGTAAATAAAGATGGTGATAAATATAAATTTAAGGCAACGACTTCAGCTATTAAAAAGAAATTTGGAGATTTGACTTTATCACCAAGTAAATAGCAAATGAAAAGTCGACAAAAAACTCTGTAATAATTTTAAAGAGTTTTTTGTTTGGAATTTATTTAAGTAATTTTTACGCTGATACATATTAGTAATATTGTTGGTTTGAAATAAATTTTCAAAACGATTAAACTTTATTTCAAATCCACACCTCTTTCGTCTTTTACCTCATTACTTGTAACAAAATTATTACCCTATAAGAATATTGTAATTAAAAATAAGCATAAAAGAGATCCCTTTATACAAAGGAATCTAGTGGTTCAGCTTTTTTATAGACAGTTCGACTTTATTTCAATTTTACTTCTGCCTTTCTACTTCTAATTTGTTCCCATTACTATCTACCATTCTTAAAGAACCTGCTCTGAAAAACTCAACAGTATAATCTACTACTGCATTCATTTGTCTAGCATCTATCTTCTTACCGTCTTTAACAAATTCAGTAGGAATCATAGTTACTTTATTACTGTCTTTATTGTATAACCATGTTCCTGTCATATGATTGTCTTCATAAGAAGAGTTACCAGTGTCATCATAAGCCGTGAATGACTTATCTTGTCTAAAGTCTAAACCCTTACGAAACTCAGAACCTTTGTAACTCCCCCAAGAACCGATTAACTCGTTACCGTCTGCGGATATTTGTACGTTACCATTATCAGAAGTAGTTGACGACTTAGAGTTGGTCTTCGTATCTACATCGAAACCTAAGGCTTTTGCTTCCTTCTCATTATGGGATTCAATAGGGTCGAATCCTTTATGCCAGTACTTGTTACCCTCATTAATCAAGTCCATTGACTTTTTAGACTTTTCTCTATCTTCGTCTGTTACTTTTCCTTTCCCCTTCAAAATTTCTACTTGAAGTGCATAGGCTTCACTATAACAGTCTACTGCTTTTAAAATCTCTTTATGAGCGTCTTCAAACTCTTTTGGTGGGTCTATCTTCTTAAACTTAGCGATAATCTTTTGCAACTCAGACTCTTCCTTTAGAATTTCTTTCTTTAAGTCTGTTTCCTTTTTAGTTTTATCCATAGCTATCTCAGTTATTACTGTAATCTTCTGCACTAACTCAGAAGATAAACCAGTCATTCGAGTTGGATACTTCTCTTTTGACAGCTTTTCTTTCGTTTCTGATTTAGATTCTACTTTTTCTTTTGGCTTTGCGTCTGTTTTATCGGTACCACAACCTGCCAATAGCATGAACGGTATCGCAAACGTTACTAGTTTCTTTGCTTTCACTATGCCCCATCCCCTTAGAAAAAATTGTATTTAATTAACATATTGTACCATATCATAATTTGTATAAATAAGATATAAAGTTATCTCATCATTAATTAAAATCTAGACTCTACATAAAATAAGCACTTGAACATTAAATAGCTGTTCGAGTGCTGTATTTCTTCCCTATGTTTCATGTAATTTTAAAAGAACCTCCAATTAAAGTTATGTCAATTACAATAAGTGAAAAGAAAAATATATATTCAATCATACTTCCTGTTCTTGTATATATCGGAAATCTTATTTTTATTTTCAAAGGATAAAGCAATTATAAATTTTTTTATTCTATATACCTAACATAAATAAGATTTGACCTTTAACTGTTCTCACATTTAATTTAATTAGTACCATTACGCTCTAGCTCTTCTCGATTAAAGTATTGTTCTAGTAACTCTTTACCTGTTTTTATTGTAGTATAGTACTCTACATCATACAGTTTCCCTTCTGATGGATTGTGAAAATCTTCATATTTCTTGAAGTCTTCATTTTCTTCAAATGATTTCTTTGCAAGGTCCATGTCTTCTGCTTCTATTTTAGCAAACAATCTACCTATATCGAATACACCGTCTTCATCAATACTCTCTTCTAAAAGGTAGTGTCTCTCTTCCTCTATAGGTGTTAGTTTACTTTTTGTAACAGAATATAAATGTTTCGTTTCTTCTACTTCTACCATAATGAAAATCCAACCTACTCTTACAACTGTACATGGTGCTAATCCTTCTAATGTCAGTGCAACTACCTTTTGGTCTTTCACAAATTTCCCCATCTTACATACCCCTTAATTTGTTTATTTTATTCTGTTTAAAGGTCGAAATATTTTCAAAGTGATGATACATATCTATAACCATATAAAACAGCACTTCCTTTTACTACAATTGTATTTTCTTCAATACTTTTCACTATCGCTTTTCCTGTTAAACGATTCATATATTGGATATAAACAGCAAATTCTATAGGTTCCTGTTTTTGTTTTGCTTCTTCAAAATAATATAATTCTTCTTCATAGGCACTTAACTCTAACTCCCAATCTTCAAAGTTAGTTTTATGTATGGATAGTGCATGAGATTCAAGCGATCCTATTTCATATTTTAAATCTTTAACAAAAACACCGTCTATGCCATACCAGTTCCTTTTTCTTCACATTTTGGTCATCCTTTTCTTTTCTATCAATAATTTTTCTACTTCTATTAAGTCAATTATTGACTATAAAAATATTGGAATATTTCCATTTTTATCATACAGGATAAAGAGTAATTACACCAATTATTACCATGGGTTTCTAAAGTTTTTTGAAATGATATTATTGCTTTTTAACAGGTTTATTATTTGCGTACATCAACTGTACAATGATATTTATTTTGCCATTATTGAAACAGAGTAATATAGTTGTTGTAGCTTTGAAATAAAGTTTGATTAAAATGAAGTCTTTCCTTGTGAATTACTATGTAATTTTTATAAAAAGTACGATTGTTTTGTTATCCATTATTTTGTTTAGTTCTCCTTCAATTAAGTATCTTTCTTTACATTATATTGACTATTATTCATTATATTTGAGATAATTAATATAATGATGTAAATAATACCATGGAGGTTTGCAACATGAAAAACATAATGGAATGCCTCAACAATCCATATATTAAATATCCATTAACTGTGCTTTCAGCTATAGCTATAATAAAAACAGGTTATGATTTAGGTTCCTTTATTACAAAGTTAAAATATTTTTAAATCATAAAAAGGCAATTTACTTTTTTTACAAAAGATCAATTGCCTTAAATGATATAGAAAAAGCACTGCTGAAATCTTCAACAATGCTTTCCCATTAAACGTACTATGATAATGAACGTCTAATTTTTCTACTCATGAGTTCTGTATACTCACATATATTTATCTTAGATTTAAGATACGTTCTATTTCTTTCACACTCAACTTACTTGCTTTTGCAATAGTTTCAAGTGGTACACCAATTTCATGCATTCCTCGAATCATCTGCATCTTACCTTGCTCAATACCTTTTTCCATGCCCTCTTGTTCTGCATGTGCTAACTTAGCTTGTTCATCTAAAAGCAATTTCTCTCGAGCTTCGTACGCTGTTCTAAAAGAAGAATCATGGCTCATATTTTCCCATTTATTTATTGCCTTTTGTAAAATTGGATCTTGATTCATCGCAATCTCCTCCAATGTTTGAGTTAAATGTTCATCTTCATGTGCTGGTAATAATAACATCCAACGAACAAATGTATTTTCCCATGGGTTTACTTTTTCTTCACGCCATTGTTTTACCAATTTCGGTATCTCTACAAAATGGATTTCAATGTCGTCACTTAAGAGTTGCTGTAATTTTGTATTCCATAATTGTCCGATGGTATGAAATTCATCATCCTGAGAAAATAAAATAAAGTCTAGTAAGTTAATGGTAATTGTTTTCCGAAGTGAACGATATGGCATCCCTTCTTGCATTTGTGAAGTATAAAGTTTACTCCAGTAATATAAGGAGCGCTTCACCATATCATGTGTATTTCGAAGCTGGATTTCGATATTTACTTGCGTCCCATTATCCAGTGTTGCTAATAGGTCTAAAATCGATAACTTATCATCTTCATAAGATTTATGGAGATGTGGATCATCTAATTGTAGCGAAGTAATAGGTGCATCTAAAGATTCCTCTAAAATTGCATTTAGGAAACCCGTTAAAATTTCCTCATTTCCTTTTATTCCAAAAAGCTGTTTAAAAGCAAAATCAATCCGTAAATTTACTAATTTAGTGGACATGGATTTCCTCTCCCTGTCTATATCATCTCTTATTACTATTGTACATAAAAAAAGGTAGAACATGCAAACAAGCTCTTACGTTACCTCACATAAGAGCCTGCCTACATTGACAAAAAATTAGTGGTTCTTAGCAAAAACAATTGCAAGTGACATCGTTTTTGTCCAGAACCTTTATTTTCATCTATTCTTTTTCTGGCCAAATTTTCGCATTTGGTTCTAATAACCACTTGTGGTCTTCCTCCATGATACGATCATTCCATGGGTTATTCTCAAGATGTCGAATCATCCAACAAAAATACATTGCATATCCAGGCGCAGTTGCTTGTGGGTGGTCTAGTTCACCTGGAATTGTAATAAAACTATTATGTACAACGCGATAAGCATCCTCACCTACCATCGCACATCCAAATCCCTGTGGCTTGTTAAAGCGATAATAATATACCTCCGGTTGATTATGATGATGCGGTGGATAACTGGACCATCTCCCTGGATAAGAAATAACTTCTCCTACTACCATATTAGAATACGCTGCATTGTTATAGTCAAAAATCGTACGAATAACACGTTGTGCTGTTCCCTCCCATACTCCTTCTCCAGCTACAACACTTTGACACTCATTTGGAGTATACAACTTGGACGCAAATTCTTGATCATTATCTGTTTTTTGAACAAGCACTTCACTATCTGAAAGAGCAGTAATTGTAACCTTCACATTTTTAGCCACATGTAAACACCAAGGGTTTTCTTCAAAAACAGACTGTCTTTGAATAACTTGTTCCATTCCTTCCCACTCTAGACGTATTGTCCCTTCTAGTAAAAGTACTGCCGTTTCATTTTCATTATCAAATAGCAACTCTTCTTTTCCATTAGACATCTTATATATGCCTATATCCATTAACATATCACTGCATTGACCGTTCATTTCTGTTAATACATTATAGCCTTCATTTAATTCACCTAATTTTCCTAACATGATGTTCTCCCCCTTTTTTTATGGCTACTCTATCATTCTCTACTTTTATCAACTAACTAAATTATGAGTTCCTTCTATTATTTAATGAAGAAAGCCTTTCTGGTTATGCTTTGTTTTCACTTCCGAATATGCGTATATGATTTTTAACGTTTTCGTATGCGGCCTCAACTACATCTTGATGGTACGTAAAGTAATCTAAATAAGGAGTATTTAAGGCCGCAGTGTTAACTCTAGTAATTACATTCTGAAACGTGGCTGTTGCTACATTAATTTTTCGAACACCATGTTGAATACATTGCTTGAAATCCTCTGGGCTAATGCCAGACCCACCATGTAATACTAAAGGAATATCGACTATCCCATTAATCTCCTGCAAGCGGTCTAATCGTAAATCAGGGTCTCCATTGTACATCCCGTGCGCATTTCCAATCGCAACAGCTAACGCATCAACATCTGTTTCTTCTGCAAATCTTTTTGCTTCTTTAGTACTTGTCAGCATCATTTCAATATCTTCTGATCCGTCCTCACTACCACCTACTCTGCCAATCTCAGCCTCTACTGTCGTTCCGTACTGTTTCGCAAGCTCCACAACTTCTTTTGTCCTTTGGATATTCTCTTCTAACGGATAGTGAGAGCCATCAAACATAACCGAACTAAAACCAATTTCTAATGTCTCTTTAATTTTTTCAAACGTCATACCGTGATCAAAGTGAACTACTACTGGAACAGTTGCTTTTTTCGCTGTAGCTACCATCAAAGGACCAATCATATGAATGGGCGAATGATTCAAACGAACTTCCGCAATTTGTAGAATGAGCGGGGAACGTAACTCTTCAGCTGCTTGAATAGCTCCCATTACCATTTCCATATTAGCGACACTAAAAGCTCCAACCCCATAATTCTCTTGATTTGCTTTAATTAAAATATCTTTCATTTGAACTAATGGCATTACATACTCCCCTATTTCAATATTATTTATTAAATGCAAAACCAACCGTCACGTCTTTTTACCCCTTTTGTAAGAAGACATGTTGATTACCATACCATTTACTTAGGGATAATCTTAAAATGCTTAAATTACAAACCTGCTTTTTCTTGTATAAATCTTCGAGCTTTTAATGCGTATTCAAAAGGATTCGCTAAAGCTGGGTCTTGCTCTGCTTCTACCACAAACCAGCCCTTATATTCAGAGTTTGCAAGAATAGTAAAAACTTCATCAAATACAATTACGCCATCTCCTGGAACTGTAAACGCACCATTCTTCACTGCCTGTAAGAAGCTTAAATTGTTTTCCTTTACAGCATTTACTACTTCCTGGCGAATATCTTTTAAATGTACATGTTTAATGCGAGGTAAATATTTTTTCAAAATATAAAGCGGCTCTTCTCCTGAAAAAACAAGATGACCTGTATCAAAAAGCAGAGATACAAACTCTGGATCCGTCATATCCATTAACTTTTCAATTTCTGCTGTTGTTTGAACACCCGTACCCATATGGTGATGGTATACAATATGTAGCCCCTTTTCCTGAGCTAATTTACCGAGGTGATGTAACCCATCCGCTAGCTTTTCCCACTCTTCTTCTGTAAAAACGGGTTTATTGCGAAATAGTGGTACATTCATTAAACCTTGAATACTATGTCCTTGCTCTGATACAACAATGACTTTTGCGCCCAGATCATGCAAGAAATCTCTATGTTTAATAAATGCTTGTACTGTCTCTTCAAGTGGCTTCGTTGTCAAGAACGTACTAAACCATGCACTAGCAATCTCTAGGTTTCGTAATTCCAAAGATTTTTTTAATACAACTGTATTTCTCGGGTATTTATTCCCTACCTCACTTCCATTAAATCCAGCTAGTGCCATCTCACTAATACATTGTTCAAACGTATTTTCTGCTCCTAGCTCCGGCATATCATCATTTGTCCAAGCAATTGGTGCAATTCCAAGTTTAATTGTATTTTCTTTGAACATCCCCTTGTCTCTCCTCTTTACAAAATGTGATAGAATTTCGCCAAATTCTCTTAACTGGTCATTAAAAAGAGAGCTTCCTAATCAATATGTATGTAGATAAAAAGCTCTCTTTGTGCCCTAATCTAATAAGACCTTGCCTGCTGCAAGTTACTTACTTTACTCTCGTACGCAGCTTGTACACTTTGACTTTTAGATACTTCTGCAACACCTACATGCCACCATGAATCGTATCCATTTGTCATTGTTTTTGGTAATACTTTAATATCAATTAATGTAGAAACTGTTTGTTTTTTCGCATCCTTAAGCGCTTCCTGTAATTGTTCTATCGATGTAACACGATACGTTTTCACACCATATCCAGCTGCGCTAGCTGCAAAATCAATTTTCATAATTGCCCCGTCTAATTTACAAGTTTCCTGGTTTCGATAGCGAAACTCTGTTCCAAAGCTCCCCATTCCATTGCCCATTTGTAAGTTATTAATGCAACCAAATCCGGAGTTATCAAACAATAAGACGTTAATTTTTTTGTTTTCTTGGAGACTTGTGACAAGCTCAGAATGAAGCATCTGGTAACTACCATCCCCTACCATTGCATATACTTCCTTCGATGGTTCAGCTATCTTTACACCTAGTGCGCCCGCAACCTCATAACCCATGCAAGAGTATCCATACTCCATGTGATATGTATTTGGTTTTCTTGATGCCCACATTCTTTGTAAATCACCCGGAAGACTTCCTGCCGCGCCAACAATAATTGCATCTTCATCAATTAATGTATTGATTTGTCCAATGACCGTAGTCTGTGTTAATTCTGTACCAAGTGCGTCTACATACTCATTTAAATTCTCATCGAAATGACCTTCAACTTCCGGCGTGAAACCTTGACCTGTAAAGCGAATATTATGTAGACGTGCTAATTCTGTTTCCCAAGCCTCTTTTGCATCAGTGATTTCTACTGTGTAACTAGATTGATACTCAATCGATTGCAGTTCATCTATTAGAGCAAGAAGTGTTTCTTTTGCATCTGCTATAACCTTTAATGCATCAAGTTTGTTCGCATGGAATTCTGAAATGTTGATGTTTAAAAACTCAACCTCTTTATTCTGGAACAATTGCTTAGATGCCGTTGTAAAATCAGTAAATCTTGTCCCGATTCCAATAACAAGATCGGCTTCCTTTGCAATTATATTAGCTGCTAAATTTCCAGTTACCCCAATGCCGCCAAGATTATATAGGTGGCTACTTTCAATCGCACTTTTCCCAGCTTGCGTTTCTCCAAATGGAATGCGGAATGTTTCAGCAAACTGTTTGAATTCCTCTGCCGCTTCTGCGTATCTTACACCACCACCGCAAATCATAATTGGCTTTTTCTTTTTCTTAATCATTTCTATCGCATCCGCTAAACTGGCTTTTGTAGGTAGACGACGTTCAATACGATGAACACGCTTTTGGAAGAAGTAACTTGGAAAATCCCAAGCTTCCCCTTGGACATCTTGTGGTAAACAAATTGTTACAGCACCTGTATCTGCCGGATTCGTTAAAACACGCATGGCTTGAATCATAGCTGTCATCAATTGCTCAGGACGATTCACCCGGTCCCAATACTTACTTACCGCACGGAAAGCATCATTCGTAGAAATAGATAAGTCATGCGTTTGTTCAATTTGTTGAAGAACAGGATCAGGTTGTCTCGTTGCAAATACATCACCTGGAAGCAGTAAAACGGGAATATGATTTGCAGAAGCTGTAGCAGCAGAGGTAATCATATTTGCTGATCCAGGACCAACAGAAGAAGTACATACCATAATTTGTTTTCTGTGTTTTTGTTTTGCAAAGGCCATCGCAGCATTTGCCATTCCTTGCTCATTTCTTCCTTGATATACTTCTAATTCCCCTGCATCTTCTTCTAAAGCTTGACCTAGGCCTACTACATTTCCATGACCAAAAATCGTAAAGATTCCCTTAACAAACTTTTGTTGCTTTCCATCAAACTCTACATATTGCTGATTTAAAAACTTTACCAATGCTTGCGCCGTCGTCATTCTAACAGTTTGCATATGATTTGCTCCTTTCTATCTCTAACAGTCATTCTGCATATGAAAAAGGAGTATTAGGAATTTGAAAGACTCCTAATACTTCCTTCTTATGTTTTACCACTTGCGTTACTTTCGCTTACAAACAACTAGAAAGAGTCTACTTCTCTCTTCATGATTACTTTTCCCAACGAGATGTAAGCATTTTCTTTCTTGTATAAAACTCAACGCCGTCAGTACCATTCGCATGAAGATCACCATAGAAAGAATCTTTCCAGCCAGAGAACGGGAAGAATGCCATTGGCGCCGGAACCCCAACATTCACACCTAACATACCTGATTCAATTGTTTCACGGAATTGACGTACACTTGCCCCGCTATCGGTATAAATGCAAGCTCCATTTGCAAAACGAGACTCATTGGCAATTTCAATCGCTTCATCCAATGATTTCACACGAACAATAGATAAAACAGGAGCAAAAATCTCATCTTGCCAGATTTTCATTTCTTTTGTAACATGGTCAAAAATTGTTGGGCCAACAAAGTAACCAGCTCCTTTTACAGCTGTATCTTCGCGTCCATCACGAACTAATGTAGCACCCTGTTCTACACCGGAATCGATGTAACCAATTGTGCGCTCTTTATGGTTATCACGAATAACTGGTCCTAAAAATACATCTTCATCAAGACCATTTCCGATGACAATTTTATTAGCTTCTTCTACCAATCTATCAACTAATTGATTTGCAATTTCTTCTTCTACTGTAACAACAGAAGCAGCCATACAACGCTCACCAGCTGAACCAAATGCAGCACTAATAATTTGCTTTGTTGCTAGGTCAAGATTTGCATCGTTTAATACAATGGAATGGTTTTTCGCCCCTGCTAATGCTTGAACTCGTTTTAAATTTCCTGTTCCTTTTTTGTATACATATTCTGCGACAGGCTGAGAACCTACAAATGAAATTGCCTTCACTAATTTATGTTCAAGAAGACCGTTTACTACATCGTGTGCGCCATTTACGATATTTAATACACCTTTAGGTAAACCAGCTTCTTCAGCTAATTTTGCTAATTTTGCTGCTAGAAGTGGTGTACGCTCTGAAGGTTTTAACACAAATGTATTACCGCAAGCAATTGCAAGTGGAAACATCCAGCATGGAACCATCATTGGGAAGTTAAAAGGTGTAATCCCGCCTATAACACCAATTGGGTAACGATACATGCCAGACTCAATACCTGTTGCAATATCAGGAAGCTGTTTTCCCATCATTAATGTCGGAGCACCCGCTGCAAACTCCACGCACTCAATACCACGAAGAACTTCACCGTAAGCTTCGTTATAGCTTTTTCCGTTTTCAATCGTAATAAGTTTCGCTAACTCTTCCCAGTTATCTACTAATAATTGTTGATATTTAAATAGAATACGAGCACGTTTTGGCACAGCTGTTTTGGACCACGATTTGAATGCTTCATTTGCTGCTAATACAGCTTGTTCAACATCTACTTTTGTTGAAAGTGGTACTTGAGCAATTACTTCTCCTGTTGCAGGATTATATACAGCTTCCATCTTAGTTGAAATGGATTCTACCCATTCGCCGCCAATATAGTTTTTTACAATTTGTGCTGTTTGTACTGTCATATTCATTCTCTCCCTTTTATGTAATGTAGAAGCGTCCAATAGGATACGCCCTTGCTTAATTAATGGTTTATGATGTTTCTATACAATTTCCTCAGCCGTTTCCATGAATGCAGAAATTTCTGCCCTTGTTGGCATTGCATCAGAACAGCTATGTTTAGAAATAACAATCGAAGCAGAAGCCCCACCTAATCGCATCGCTTGAGGAATCTCAAGCCCTTGCATTAGGCCATAAATAAATGCAGAAGCATACGAGTCGCCAGCGCCAAACGTCTTTAACACTTTTGTTTTAAAGATACCGCCGCGGTGAGATTGCCCGTCTCTTGTATAAGCGATTGACCCATCCCCGCCGTGCTTAATTACGACAATTTTCGCATGATGAGAAAACCATCTTTCAGCCGTAACTTGGTCATTAGATTTTTCATAGTTTAATAGTTTTTCCATCATATCGAATTCTTCACGCGTTCCAATAATGACATCAGATTTTTCAGCTGCTAGATTGTAATACACAGCCGTTTCAGCTTCTGACTGCCATGTATAAGGGCGGTAATCCACATCAAAATATACGACTACATCATGCTTACGCGCATATTCTAGCGCTAAAAATACCGCCTCGCGAGAAGGACTTTTCGCTAAAGCTGTTCCTGAAATTAAGAGTGCTTTTGATTGTTTAATATAGTCCTCAGATACCTCTGTTGGATCAAGGTTTAAATCTGCGACATTGTCGCGGTACATTAAAATACTGCAATCCTCAGGGCTTTTAATTTCTGTAAATGCTAGACCTGTCACTGCACCTGTACGGTCGATACATATCTGATCTGTATTAATCTTATTGTCCTGTAGATACCCTGTAATAAAGCGGCCCATTTGATCGTCGGACACTTTACCGATAAATCCTGTCTGTAAGCCGAGACGCGCCGCACCAATCGCAATATTCGCAGGAGAACCTCCTACATATTTAGTAAACGTTCTTGTTTCTTCCATAGGACGTTGTGTTTCATTGGCATTTAAATCAACGCATAAACGTCCAACTGCAATTAGGTCTAATGGACAATCTTCTTTAAAAATAAGTGGATTCATTATTACTACCTCCCATGCTTTATCGTTTTCCGACAAAAGACTCCTTCCTCAAAAATGTGAAGGTGTAAAACACCAATTTTAGGTGGGAGATGAATGTCGGTTGGCATAAGCCAACATATCTGCTACCATATACTTGTACAGATTGCTCTTTGAAAACTGAAGATATGAGGTTGGTTGCAGAAAAACGTTGCAACCGTAAAATCTTCAACGTTCTTTCGCACCACGTTTGCTGAAGTTGCGAAAACCAAGCTAAAGTAGGAAGCGTGGTGAGTCAACGTACAAGATGCTTATGTTTTCACCGTAGGGACTACGGGCGGCGCCTGCTAAGATAACTGTTGGATACATCGGTGTTCGCAGGAATCTTCCACTTCAAACAGTCCGTAAGGACGTTAAGTGGTGAGTAGTTCAAAAACCTACTATTCATTACTCTTTATCTATCTAGAAGTAAGCGCCCTCTTTATTGATTTAATGCAGGCTGTTTATGTTCAATTTGTACAGGTTTTCCTGTTAGTAAGGATTCCTTCGCAGCCTTCGCAATTCGCTCTGCTTGTAATCCATCATTACCACTGCAAATAACAGCTTGTCCTTCTATAATTGACTTTGTAAATTGTGTTACTTCCTCAATGTAAGCTTGCGTGTAGCGCTCTAAGAAGAAATAAAGCGGCTTATCTTTTACAATACCTTCTGTTTTTGACACTTGAACTGTTGTCGGGCAGCAATTATCCGCAGCAACCGCGCCTTTTTCACCAAACACTTCAACACGCTGGTCATATCCATAAACAGCTTGGCGGCTATTATCAATTACCCCCAAAGCTCCATTCACAAATTTTAATGTGACAATTGCTGTATCAACATCATTTACTTCCTGAATGGATGGATCAATTAATGTTGTGCCATATGCAAATACTTCAACGACTTCACTATTCATCACATAACGAGCCATATCAAAATCATGAATCATCATATCCATAAACAATCCACCTGAAGAGCGAACATACTCTATACTTGGTGGTTGTGGATCTCTAGACGTAATTTTTAAAATATGTGGGTGTCCCACTTCTCCTTGTTGAATTAGATCATAGACTTTCCTGAAGTTAGGATCGAAACGACGATTAAAACCTACTTGAAGAGATACCCCTTGTTCTTTTACTACTTCTAATGCATCTAATGTTTCTTCTACTGAGAAACTAACAGGCTTTTCGCAGAAAATATGTTTTTTCGCAAGAGCCGCTTCTTTTATAATTTGCGCATGTGTATTTGTTGGTGAACAAATAAAGACAGCATCAATTTCTGGATCTGCTAATAAATCCTGATAGTTTGTAGTCAGAGTGGAAATCCCTTTATCTTCGGCCCACTTTTCTAGATGACTAATCACAACATCTGAAACCGCTTTAATTTTTACTTGTGGCATCAGCTGCAAGTTATCTACATGCAGTTTCCCTATTCGTCCAGCACCAATAATTCCAATCGTTAAAACATTCATATGATTTCTCCCTCTTTATTTAAATTTAAGAAAAAAATGAAAGTCTATAAGGTTTAGCACATCAAATTAAGTTAAGCGCTTTCCCTATTTTTCTTCATTATACACACTTGATTCTAAATTGAAAACGTTTTTATTTTTTTGAATACTCTTCTTTTCATCCGAATTTCAAATTTCGTAAGTAAACGTACTACGTCCATATACAAATTAATAATTAGAAACAAATAATCTAAACAACTACAAAAATAATCTTTTAAAATACTGATATAACAAAGAAAACGAGGCCTTTTAAATAGTAAACTGCCATCTATAAGGTATTCCTTTCTTTTCATACTCACTATTACTTTATTGTCCGATAAGTAAATGGAATGCCCCTATAAAAGAAAGTTGTAAATTGTCAAAAAATTTCATTGACGGTCTCATAATGTAAGCGTATACTTTTTTTATCAAAAATAATTAAGCGCTTAACCAAAAATAACTTATCGGTGGTGGGAGAATGAACGCTATTAGTTCAAGCAAAACATTTATGGACAGGATTGGTATCCCTTCTAATTTAACTTGGGGATACATAGGAATTATTGTTTTTATGATTGGGGATGGTTTAGAACAAGGATGGTTATCCCCTTATCTCGTTGAGAGAGGCCTAACGCTAGAACATGCTGCATTTTTATTTACTATTTACGGTATTACTGTATCTGCTTCTTCTTGGTTTTCAGGGGTATTTGTACAAATGTGGGGACCAAGAAAAGTAATGACATTTGGTTTAGTATCATTTATTTTAGGATCAATCGGTTTCATCGGTATAGGAATTCAACATATGAATTATCCTGTAATATTACTTTGCTATGCCCTACGAGGGTTTGGTTATCCCTTATTTGCTTATTCTTTCCTAGTTTGGGTATCTTACAGTACACCTCAACAAATGCTTTCAAGAGCAGTTGGCTGGTTCTGGTTCGTATTCCAGCTTGGACTTAGTGTTATCGGAGCCTTCTATTCTAGCTATATGGTTCCTAAAATCGGGGAAATCGCTACTTTATGGAGTGCTTTAATTTTTGTTGTCGTCGGGGGATTGTTCTCAATTGTTGTAAATAAGGACAGATTTAAAGCACAAACCGTAAGCGCTAACAAATCAAGCGAATTACTAAAAGGCATTACCATCGCATTTGAAAATCCTAAAGTTGGTATAGGTGGTATTGTTAAAATTATAAACTCGGCCGCTCAGTTTGGATTTGTTGTTTTCCTGCCTACTTATATGATGAAATATAATTTTACGATGACTGAATGGCTTCAAATTTGGGGTACTCTATTCTTTGTAAATATGGTGTTTAATATTATTTTTGGTATTGTTGGAGACAAGTTTGGCTGGGTAAATACGATTAAATGGTTCGGAGGAGTCGGTTGCGGAATTGTAACTCTTGCACTCTATTATGTACCACAAATGGTAGGGCATAATTATTGGGCTATATTATTCGTTGCATGTTGCTACGGAGCAACACTTGCCGGTTATGTACCTCTTACAGCATTAGTTCCATCTTTATCTCCTGAAAATAAAGGAGCGGCAATGTCTGTCTTAAATTTAGGTTCAGGATTATCAGCATTTGTTGGACCATTAGTAGTAACTGCTTTCATCGGTCCATTAGGTGTAGGCGGCGTGATGTGGATCTTTGCTGGTTTGTATTTCTTTGGTGCATTTTTAACTCATTTCCTTACTATTCCAAAGGAAGATGGGATGGAGCAGGATTTAAATACGAAAAGCAGTGAGCAATTCTCTGTATAAATCCTCTATATAATAGAAGGTCATCATAACTGTATATGGTTAAGATGACCTTCTTTTTGTTACATTCAAGTAGGATATCAAAAACGCTAACATGTAATATCCTTTACTGATGATCGCTCTACTAATTGAGGAATAATAGTAATTTTTTGCTTAGCATGTTCCTTCATTTCCATCGTTTTTAAGAGTTGTTCAAACGTACAAGCTGCCATTTGTGTAATTGGCTGTTCAATTGTCGTTAACCCAGGATCTGCTATCTCAGCATAAATTGTATTATCAAATCCGATTATTGATAAATCTTCCGGAATTGAAAGTCCTTGTTTTCTTGCTTCATTCATAAGGCATATCGCAATTAAATCTGTACAAGCAAAAACCGCTGTAGGCCTATTAGGCAAGCTAAGTAATTCTTTACTTGCACGTTTGCTATCTTCCACAGTCGAATAGCAGCTAATTATTGCATCATCATCTAATGAGATATCTGAATCTGTAAGAGCCTGCTTAAAGCCATTCAGCCTTCCTAAGCTACTTTTTCTATCCTTCTCCATCATAATCGTTAAAGATGTATGGCCCTTCTGCGTTAGATAATTCCCAGCTAAATAGCCGCCCCTCATATCATCAGTTGTCACAACATGAGTCGTGATGGAAGGATGATCTACAGTGAATAAAACAAGTGGCAAATCTCGATTCACGATTTTTTTAACAAGTTTATAATCATTTAGTTCCGTCGCAATAATAATGCCATCTACTTGCTTTTTAAATAATAAATCAATGTATTCGTGCTCACGTTTTGTTTGATGGTCCGTACTACATAAAATGAGTGTATACCCTGATTCTCGTGCACTATTTTCAAAAGCTCTTGCTACTTCAGCAAAAAATGGATTTGAGATATCTGGGACAAGTACCCCAATCGTATATGTTTTTTTACCTGTTAACGCTGCTGCTACACTACTTGGCTGATAATCTAATTCGTCCATTACCTGATTTACTTTGTTTATTGTTTTTTCACTAATACGCCCTGTTTGATTGATTACCTTAGATACAGTCGCTATTGATACACCTGCTTTTTCCGCAACATCATAAATTGTTGGTTTCACTTTAATTGTCCCTTCTTAATCATCTTTTTCTATATTTTATCATAAATATATTTTGCTTCTTGGTACACAAATGGAATTCTTTTAAAATTTGTAAGTATTTCTATCTTATAGCGTAATGCTTCATATTTACGAATTAACCTACCTTTATGAAACACCTGTAGAAAAAATTTGACCAATTTACTTAATAGACATTTAATATCCACATGCAAGGCTCATTACAACCAGAGCATGCAGTAATACTTATGGTTCTTTCTCCTATTTACACCACCTCACGGTAATCTTTACTTCTTTATTGTAATTCCTAATATTAAGATGTAAAATAACATTATCTTATATGCGCTTAAGATAGATCGGAATAAGAAAAGGAACCCTTCTGGGTTCCTTTTTCTATGCAAAATAAAAAAGCATCCCATTTAGATGCCCTCTGTACTTATTTTTTCTATATAACACTAATTCCTATTGCCCTAAGGATACCTCATACAATACATACTAACCCTACTCATATATAAAACTCTAGTAACTCAAAATGTCCAAGTATCATACATAGAATTAAGCCTATAGAATATACAAAGACTTCTTTCCAATTTATCCATTCATATAGGGGAGATAGTTATGCGATGATTAAAACTCCTAATACAATTAAAACAACACACTTTCTTCAAATTCAATCCTTTTTGCTTATCCTTTTATTGTCTCGATAATTGAAACTATTCATTTCCCCTAGAGCTGAGCAGTTAGTTCATTCTAACTGCTCTTTTTATTTTTTATCGTCACCCTTCCATTGTACCTCCATATGTTGTATAGAAATATCTCCTTCTAAATTGTCATTGATGCCTCTTTCAAGTCCTAATGCACATCTTAAAATGAGCACTTTTAAAAAGTGCTCTTTTTACTTTGCATGTCACTCATCCTACAATGAATTAAGATTTTAACCTACGAATAATTTATGTAATTATTTCCAATACTAAGAGTAGATTGGTAACAGCCAATCTGTATCCATAATGAATCTCTAATTTTCTTGAAATCTCCCTGGGCAAGGCGGCTATTTTTAATAGCCGTCTTTCTTGTATAAATTATAAATATTTGCACATACTATTAGGGGAATGGTTGAATCATTGTCATTGAAAATGTTCAGCACTTCCGCTCCTTAAGAGAACAGTCTACGCAACTGTTCTCTTTCCTATTTCCTTTTTTCACGCATATAATCTGACAAGCATTATTAACTCTAACTCCCCTACAATCAATCGCATTGCAACATTCTCAATATTTCCTCAACAAATTCACAATATTTTTCATGGACAACAGCACACTTTCTCAACAGTTTTAATATCTTAATATTAAATACTGAAAGGAGATGTTGAAAAATGACTTGGTTCATTATTTTAGGGTTTATGCTTATTTTAATAATAAGCGGTTTTCATGCACATAGTATTCATATCGTTTTCAAAATAGGTTCAGATACAAAAGCTGTGCCAAGTTGGTCTTTCGTTAATAAAATAAACTTCCAAACATTAAAAGAATTAATAAAAGGACTAAATAAGGATAAACTTAAAATCCTTACAATAGGAGAACTTGTTATTCCTTTAAGTTTCTTTAATAGATTATTTAGCAAAACATTAATTTTCCTATTCCTATTCTTTTACTCTCAATACTTAAACTAACGTAATTTAAGATCAGTTAAAGAATAACAATCACTAATCTTAGCAAGCCAACATTATTCAATCACCTATGATGAACTGGTCCCAAAGAGTTAAACAAAAATTAAGCGACCATCTGAATGTGAGTCCGGTATTGTACTGGACTCATTCCTTTTAACTGTACTTTGATTCTTTTGCGATTGTAATGACCTAGATAATTATCTAATACTATCTTAATATGTTCCATACTTTCAAATTTCATAAGATAAATTACTTTTGCTTTGTCTTGTTCTGGAATTCCTTCTCTTTTTCAACTAAAACCTTTAACTTTTTTAAATAATCTATTTCCATACGTAAACATTCATTTTCACCTTTTAATGCCTCTATAGCCCCTTCAATAGCTGCATTATCTAACTTTGATTTTGTATTTGTAATTCCCATAGCTGGATCCCCTTTCTTCTTTTATATAGGAAATCCATGTCTTATAAATCATATATTTCCCTTCATCTATGGACTATTTCAATGAATTCCTTAAGACAAACGATTCATTTATTTCCTTAGATCCCACTATATTCATTCCATATTTTTCTCTCCTAAATGAATCATAGTACATATTATCCTCAATACATTTATAGGTTTTTATAGGATTTTTAACAAAATCTTCTTACATTTAAATAGACATACTACTTTAATCTGTCAACTCCACCTATATTGATAAATACGAAAAAACAAATCTATTTGACGTTTCGATGACTTCTAACAGGAAAATATATACATTAAATGAAACCTGATATATCTTTAGTTTGTAAGTTGTAGTTAGTTGGCCAACTTTCCATACAATTTAATAATTTAAAATATGGGGGATCTAAAATGAATCAAGTATTAAGAAAAAGTAAGAAAAAAATGATGTATCTAGTTGGTTCACTTCTAATTTCTCTATCAATGTTTTCAACTACTAGTTTTGCAGCTACAGAAGGTGCTGTAAAAAGTGTTACAAATAGTACCTATACTGGGATTGCAGCTGATATAAATCTACCAAAATCAGTTGTTGTTAAAGATGGGTATGTGAATTGGTATTTAGGTATTGGAGCATCTAAAGTTGAGGGTGGTATTTCCAAAACACCAAGTGGATATAAAGTATTTCTAAATTCAGGATATAATGAATCAGGTCAAAACAGTAAGTATTGGAACACACAGTTTGATGCGTCAATTAAAGATGGTGATCGAGTAAATCTTAAAATAGTTAATAACGGAAATGGTACGGTTACTATGTATGTAAATGGAAACCCTAGATATGCAAATCAGCCTGTATATGGCTCATTTTCTCAATATGAGCCAGTAAAAATGGTTCAGGGGGTTGAAGATACTGGACGTAACTCCTTTAGCCAAGCTAGCTTTTCAAATGTACTTCTAAGAACAGATACATCTGGGGCTACCTATAAAAGTTGGAACAGTTCAATTTCTTCCTCATTTTCAAGACACGGTACTTATGGTAACAATTTCACAGTTTATTCTCAAGTACCATTAAGCGCAAGTTTACGCTAAAGGTGTTATTTGAATCATAATGTTTTTATGAAAAAGTAGTTGCACTTGCAGCTACTTTTTTTATATAGAATACATTGTAATAGATATTTGCGCCAACATAAATGACATCTTTCAACTTTTCCAAAAATAAGCTGTTTATTTAAATGTTATGTACAAAAAAACGTAGAAATATTTAATTTCTACGCTTTTTATAGGTTAATCAATTAATTCATATACTATTACAATTCCTCAAATTCATCCATTTCAGCTTTACGCTTTAAAAATATTTCTATATCTTTATTCTCTCTTTCCATTAAACCTAGAGCATGTCTATCGTTTAAAGCTAATTCTTTATAACCCCATATATATTCTATTGTTGTCGCTTTACTATGTTTATGATCTGCAAAATACCATTCTAAAGGTTGTAAAGGATTCGATACTTCAAACAATTCACCTGGGTACCATGAAGGCAAGTCTTCATTTTTCCCTAAGATTAGATAGTCTAATTCTCCATTGAATAAACTCATACCATAAACCACATATTCCTTATAGATTTCTAGATTTATTATTGAATCTCGATTATACCCTTGTTTTAATAACTCCTCTGAAAATGTATCTCCTGAATTTTTTATACACTTTACTTTCACATACAAGCTCCTATCAACCAAAAATTTATTTTTCAAATTAAAATCATCGAAATTAATATAATAAAAACCGCAGAAATTAAATATTTCCACAGTTTTATGTTTACTCAAGGTTCTTTCCATTATTTTATAACAATATAGAATTCACCTGTCATTTCTTCTTGAGCATCTTGAAATGTTTCTAAAATCAAATCCGCTTCAGAGCCTAACATATTCTTACTATCTTTAAAAAACTCCCATTCTATTGTTAAAGGAAGAGTAACCCATGCTGTTAACCAATCCCACAACGAATCAGCATTCTCTCTATAATAATTCGGTAGATCTAATTTATTTTTCAATATTTTATGCATTATCTCTTTACTTGTAAATTTCCGTCATCTAATTGGATTGTTTCTATAATAAATATCCTCTCTATTTCATCTCAGTATAGAAACAAAGTCTATGGATGTTGTCATGTATTGATTAGCAGACTTTTAGCCCGCTATAAACTCAGCGTTTTTTTCCGGTGGAACACCCAAATCATATAACACATTACATAAATCAATGTTATTAATATTTCTCGAAGCTAGAATATCAATCTTATGGCTTGCTATTCTATTAGCTTAGTCCGTAAATGCATTTGCAAGATTTATTCCCATATTGATATCTGTGAAAAATCCTGGTATTTTTACATCCAATGCTTGTAATTCTTTCGCAATAATTGGAGCGTTTTTTATTATAATACTTATCTATCAATTTTTATATCCTTACACCATATTTCTAATTCCATAGGAGGCATAATTATATTACAGGTATATAATTTCAAGCCCTCTTTTTCTACTTCACCGATTTCAATATCATGAAGAAAATATGGTAACTGTTCATATGTAAATGTTTTTATTGGTTTTTCTTTTACATATCCCATGCTATGTTTGAAATCTATTCTATAGCAACCGCTAAATTGAAAATCTACGTCACCATTTTCATTCTTATAAGTTAGATGTACCTCATCACCAAAATAGTCGCATACTAATTTAGTAACCCATGCATCACAATAGTGTAACTCTTCGAATTTTGCTTGTATTCTCCTTACGTTCATTTTCGACCTCAATTCTTACTTTGTATATAGAATAAGAGCATCTGTACTTTTAATATCCACTTTACTCCCATTCTCATCATATAAATCTACATGATCATATTTTGTTACTTTATCTGGTAGATCTATTCTCATCTTTTTCTCCTTCACCCAGCCATTTCAGTTGCTATTCCTGGTGCAAAAAATTCTAATCAGGTTAAAGAAAACTCTTCACATTTAATTCGTCCATTATTATTAGATAATAAAATTAAATTCATTAAACAACTTTGATTAAGTAATTATTCTTCTATAAAAAATTATGCTGATTTTTCTACCAAATCCATACTACTACTTCTTCTCCACTAGAATATATCTTTAGCACTTCAAACCTATTTCTTTTATCTTTTCCCAACAATATCTACAGTTTATAAGGTATTTGAACCCTTTTATTAAACTACCTTATAATACGTTCTACATTATATAAAAATATCTATTACACTAGTTGAATACATGCTAGGGCAACATCCAAACCGAATAAACAATTAATTCAGAAATATTTTTAGAAACTTCATTATCTCACAATTACTTTTTTAAAATAAATCAAAAAATTTTTCTTTACTTTAAATTCCATAGTTCATATAATCTTCTATGGAATTACATTTTTTTCTAAATACCTCCTCATTTCTAAGTGTTCGAAAGGGCAATTACAAATCATTATACCCTTATGTTTAACCAAGTAAAATAAAAATCCAGTTTTTCACAAGGAGAAGTGACTGCATGCAAGATATTTTAAAACTATTTCCGAGCGTTGACGGAAATGAAGAAAAACAACAACTTTTATTAGAATCTATGCAGAAAATAATTAAAAATCTTGACCGATTAAAAAATGAAGAGCGAGCTACTTTAGGTACATGTGAGGAAAAATCTGAAGGATACTACAATGGCTTAATTCACCAAAGTCATATTCCACTAGCTGGAATCACTATTTCTGAGGTTATAGAAGAGCTAAACCAATTTATGAATGGTCATCCTTATCCAAATAAATATTACTTGTCTAACGCTGTACCACTACCAAGTATACCTTCACTATTAGGTGTAATAACCATGGCCCTTTTAAATGGTAATGGTGTTTGGGATGTATATGGTCCAGGGGCAGCTGAAGCAGAAGTAAAAGTTGTATCCATGCTTTCAAAACTGATTGGTTATAATCCGCATAATAGCGGTGGCTATACAACATGGGGTGGACAAGGATGCGTGTTTTCGAGCTTGCGCTTAGCAATTTCTAAACAATTCCCATCAGCAAAAGAACATGGCGCTCCACAAAATGTATATTGCTTTGCTTCTGAAAATGCACATTATAGTTTATTAAAGTCAGCTGAAGCAACTGGCATCGGGTCAAATCACTTAATAAAAGTAAAAACTGATCCTTATACAAATTCTATGGATATAGAAGATTTAGAGAATAAAATGATACAGGTTATTAAAAATGGCGGTATCCCTCTCTATATTCTAGCTACTATGGGGTCCACAGATACATTTACCATTGATGATATAAAAAAAATTAAAGAGAGCGCTGAAACAATACAGAAAAAATATAAATTAAAGCCTATTTATATCCATGCTGATTCTGCAATGGGCGGATTCTATAGCTTCTTTAACAATTATAATTTTGTAGAAAATCCACTTTCATTTGAACCTAATGTAAAAAATGCCTTACAATACGTACAAGATAAAATGCAATATATGTCTCTTGCAGATAGTGTATGTTTTGATTTTCATAAATTAGGACAAACACCTTATGCCTCAAGTATTTTAATCGTAAAAAGTCATACTGATTTACAACTGATGGACATTGACCAAGATGATACACCTTATCTTGGTAATAGATCATATGGGAGTTATCATACAGGCTATACTTTAGAATGTTCACGAGCTGGTAGTGCTATTCCAATGTATATCAATCTATTAGCCTTTGGAATTGATGGATATCAAAAATTATTAGCAAATTATATTCGTGTAAATCTATTATTTAGAGAGAAGTTGCGCAAGGCCCTGCCTCAAGCCGCAATCACAAATGATTTTACATTTGGGCCAATTACAACTTTCCGTTTCTATATGAATGGAGATGGCCAAGAAAATTGGGAAAAAGAACGAATAGGCCTTGCAACAAAAGAAGAGATTGAGGATACAAACCGATTAAATATAGAACTATTTAATTACCTAGGAAAAAATCGCGATCAAGTATTTTTTGGTGATACAACTCGTTCTTGTGTAGTAGATGCAATAAACAGTTGTGGTAGAAATTCAATTTCCACATTAAAATTCTTTTCTATCTCTCCATATACAACTGTTGAATGTATAGATGAGATTGTAGCATTTCTTTATGAACATATTTCGATTGCTACTAAACAGATTTATTCATATGTTTAATAATCATTTTGGTAAGCGCTTTAATAACTAAACTTAACTAAATTAAGTAATACTTTTAATTACTATTAACTATATCAGGAAAAGAGGAAAAACATATGAATATAGAGCTACTAGATACACACCACGTAAAAGATGCAGCACACTTACTTGCACATTCCTTTGTGAATAACGAACCTCTTGTAAGCAGTTTACAAATTCCTTTTGCTCCTTTTCACAAAATGTGCGAAGAAATGATGAAACAAGCTGTATCTCAAGCTATGTCATTTGTAGCAATAGAAAATTTTCAAATTGTTGGAGTTCTTTTAACAAAAAAAGTAACTCAGCCACTAATAGATACAGAGAAAGCGATTGAACTATGCCCGCAAATGGAACCTATTTTTCAACTTTTAGATACATTAGAGACAGAATCTATTGAGTTTTCTCATTTAGATAAAGAAAAATTGGTCTATCTAGATATGGGCGCTTGTCATCCAGATTGGATGGGAAGTGGTATAGTCACTACCCTTCTTTCACATGCCATTCAAGAAATAAGTAAAAGAGATTATGATTTTATTGCTGCTTGTACAAATAAAATTTCTCAAAAAATCCTAAAAAAACTGTGTACGACCTATGAAATGAATGAAATAGTGTATAGTAATTTTCTTTATAAGGAATCATACCTATTTGCTAATACAACAACTTCTTTAACAGCTCAATTACTATATATACCTCAATCTCAATTCGTCATTAAAGCCATATAAATTTGTGAAGAAGACTAGCTGTACTTTTGTGCAGCTGCTTTTTTATATAGAGTAAATAAGTAATAGATATTCAGGTTAACATAAGTGAAACTTTTCACATTTTAACTTCTTCGAATTCAATAGTCACTTTCTAAGCCTAACCTATCGAGATCACTCTTATATTTTCTTTAATAGGTTAATGTATTAAATAAATTTACAAAAAGAAAGAGGTTAGATTTATGTATTAGAATCTATATCCATATAACTATTATAATAACTCAAATGAATTTCATGCATTTGAGATTGGACATTTTTATGACACACAAAAAGATTTAAAAATAGAAATGCCCCCTACTGGTCAAACATCTTTTCTATTTGTAATTCCTGCTGGAACACGTTTATTTGTACACAGAATTGACCATGAAGCAGGTCATGAGATGGTTACAGCAATATTCTCTTTTAAAGATAATGGGATGTGTACAATTAAATCTCTTAGAATGCCAACTGATATGCTTAACATCAGCGGAGCAAGGAGATTATAAATCTATAATACAACCACCAAGATAGGATAAGAAAAAAGAATATTCATATCATGGTTTTTTATAAAAAAATTATTACTTTTTATATTCACAGCATTAATTATAATATAGAACATTTTTCTATCTGAATTTACTCATTCACAAAAGGGTTGGAACTTTTAGATACCCAACCTCTTTTTTAAATAACACTCGATATCCACCATTAGCGTTTTTGACTTCTCCAGACCCCCAACAAATAAAAACCACTCTTCAACTAACCTATAACCGATAGATTAAGTACATTTTTTCATCATAACTATTACCAGTTTAATATATATTTCTAAATCATCTACTTTTACATTTTTGTTTCAGATATTTTTTAAATGCTTTATTTAAACCAAAAAAGTACTCACGTATTAAGTGAGTACTTAAATAATATCCTTTTTTCTTTTTCTAATTGCTCTGTAAAGAGTAGCTTTTGATACATTTGTCATTTCTTCTATTTTTATTTTTTTGAGAAATGCTGCAACAAAATCTTTTAAATACTCAGGAATTAATGCTTTTTAAAAATTCATTTTCTAATTCTACTATCTTTTTTTTACGAGCTTTTATTTTTCTCACAGGCACCCCAGCATACATATACCAATCATCTAAGCTTTCTTTTACCATACTCATCGCACCAACAGCCGCTCCTTCTCCTATTACTACATTTGGAAAGATAATAGAATGCGCACCGACAATGGCATGCTTTTTTAAAATAACTTTTCCAGCTTTCACATTTTTATATTGATGTGGAATAGTCGGTCCCATTAATGTATTTCCGCTAAAATCATCAATTGCTGCATATACAATTGTTTTTGATGAAATATTTGCAAAATCACGCATTTCAATCCCCATTTCTCCTCCAAATAACGCTGTATATGCCGCTATATGCGAATAACTTCCAATTGTAATTTTGCCACTTAAAATGCAAAAGTCATCGATTCTTACATTATTCCCAACAGATATAGCACCTGGATTATATATGCTGGTTTTTTTACTTATTAATACATTTTCCCCGACAGATAGAAAGCCAATTTCGCTCAGCTCTTCTTGACTATAAAAACTATTCATTTGTGGAAACCCCCTTCTGCATTAAACACATTATAATTTTCTCTACGATTTCTTTTGTCATTCCTTCCCATAAAGGTAGACTAATGATTCGTTTTTCTATTTTATTTGTATTTGTTAAATCTGTAGACTTATATTTTTTAAAGAAATCTTGTTGATGACAAGATGGTGAAAAATATGATCTAGCTTCTATCTTTTGCTTTTTCAACTCTTCTATTATCTGCATATTGTTAATTTTTTCTGAACAGAGAATAGGCATAAATTGATGAACAACTGCTTTTGTCTTTTGAACTTGCCAGCCTTTTTTGATTAATCCCGTACTTTGTAATAACTGTTTATACCATTCAGAGATACGAGTTCGTTCTTGCATTTTTTGATTCCATTTATTTATCGTTGTAATCCCAATAGCTGCTGCATATTCAGTCATTTTACAGTTAAACCCCATCATCGTACATTCACGATTATGATCAAATCCAAAATTACCCATTCTTTTAATTTGAGTTATTTCTTCCTCATTATGGCTATATATCATACCACCTTCACCAATTCCGAAAGGCTTTGTTGCATGAAAGCTATATACAATCATACCACTAAAATTCTGACCGTAATGTATACCCTCATGTATTAATCCAAACCCTGGTGCCGCATCTACAACAACCGGAACGCCCTTTTTCTCTAATTCTTCATAGTCTTTCAAATCCATCCATGATCCGAATGTTGCATATGGAACAACAACTGCAACCTCTTCTTTTAATTCATCAATCTTATCCAAAAGTACCGTTTTATCCATACACCAATCATCTAATGAAATATCAATAAAATAAGGCTCCAAGCCACACCAAATAGCTGCCAATGGAGTAGCAGGGAATGTAAAACTAGGCATAAGAGCATACTTTCCTTTTTTTCTTTTCTTACATTGAATTGCCGCCATTAACCCTAGCGTTGCGTTTGCTACTGTTGTAACTGCTCCCCTGTTCTGAAAAAATTCCGACATAATTGTTTCTTCAAAACGTTGATTTATAGGTCCATAATTTGTATATATGTGGGATATATCAATTTGCTCTAATTTATCTAAGTACTCGTTTGCAGGTACAATTGACGCACGTAAAAAAGGAATATTCTCCATATGCATCTATTCCTTTCTATCATTTTCGGACAATATAGAGCATATCCGTTTCAGATAATCCGAATTTCCTAGCAATTTCTATTCCTTGTTTCTCAGCTATGTTATACAATTCTACCTTAAAGCCCGCATCTGTTAATCGTTGAATAAATCCCGATCGATTATAAATCCTAACATGATCTTCTTGACCAAAGGCTAATTTTCTCAATAATGGCGTTACAATAGATTTATCCTCTATAATAAAATCTACATTCATTACGATTGGCACTTGAATAATTCCCCATCCATTTGGCTTTAGTACCCTATATAATTCTCGCATTGCTTTTTCATCGTCAGGCACGTGTTCTAATACATGACTACATAAAATAACATCAAAGGTATTATTTTCGTATGCAATTCTCGTAATATCAATTTCCTCCATTAAAGAATCCTTTGGTTCTAAATCCCCACATATATAAGTAATGTTTTTAAACTGGTTAAGCCATCCTCTTACCTTCTCTTCAGGTGCAATATGAAGCATAGTATAATTCCTACTTAACAAATCCGTCTCTGTTTCAATGTACGCACGATACAACCTGTCACGATCCATCGAATAGCAAACTGGACAGATACCCGTATCTTTATTCCACATCTCAAATTCATATTTTAAAAAATCATAATGTGCTGGCCAAGGAGAAAAACTTTTAAATTCTTGATTGCAATATTGGCAATAACAAATATTTTTCTCAAATATATGAGTAACTAGTTTAATTAACCCGTTTTTTATCTTTTCATTATAAATTTGATCTAGTTCTCCACTTCTTACTGCATCCTTAAGTATAAATCCCGCATTCTCCAAACAATAAGATAAGCTCTCTTTATAATCTTGTTCAGTATTTAAAAACCCACTATTATGTGCATCTGTAATTAATTCAATCCATTCTTCAATTGTCATTAATATAAAGTACATTTGTTTTTGATTTTGTCCACTATGTTGTCTAAAGTAGCTAAGAGGTTCCTCTATATAAACTACTTTTCCTTTCCTCATCATATCTAACCAAGTTGCAATGTCATTAATAGAAGAATACGCTTTCCCCTTAAAATAACCAAATTTCCCTCCAAAAAAATTACGATTAAACAAAACCGTTGTTGGTTCTCCAACTACGTTTTTTAAGTTTTTCAACATATAATTCCCTAGTATTTTCCCTTCAAAAATTGTAGTTTCTGTGGCAATTTTCATATTCAATGTTGAGGGGGGTAATACCTCTCCATTCTCATCAATCAGTTCACGGTACGACGTCACAAATGCAATGTTTTCTAATTCAAAAAAGTATTTCATCATTCTCTCAATCTTTTCAAGATGAAATAAATCATCATCTAATAAAAAATTTATATATTCACCAGTAGCAAGCTCTATACATTGATTAAAATTTTCAGCCACCAATGGATTTTCATTTTTAACATATGTTATACATTCATGTTCTTTTAAGTATGGCTGGATCATTGTTTTTACTTCATCATTTGTACTATCGTCAGAAATTATAATTTCAATATTTTCATAGGTTTGATTCAAAGCACTTTTGAGGGCTAATTCTAAGTAATGAGGTCTATTGTAGGCAGGAATTAGTATACTGACTTTTGGGAGGTGCGAGTTGATATTCATACGCTGTTTTTTCTTTTCAATATTTATTTTCTTTAGCTTGATTTGTTGATAGTAGTCCAATGAATATAATATGGATGATGGAACAATTCTTCTTGCATAGTCTAGAAAATTTGTAATAGCTCTGTCTAACTCCTCTTCGGAGGATAAGAAACCATATTTTTCTCCAGCTATAATAATACTATGAGAAAAATCTTCTAACCCATCCATCATTTTATTAGATTCATTTAACTGCTGATTTGAATGTAATCGAAAGTAACTGAGTGTCTCCGCTATATATACTGCTTTCCCTTTACTCAGTAAGGATAACCATGAAGCTACATCTACGTTGCAAAGATACCGCCTTTTATCAAATACACCATACGGTTCTGTTAAATCACTTTTACGAAATAAAACCGTTGTCGGTTCTCCTATATAATTCTTTTGATTCATAATCATCATTTTTCCTAATTGTGACCCATCTATAATCGTATCTGTATAAAATAAACGCATCGTTGAATAAACATCTGGCAATAGGTTTCCTTCTGCATCCATTACTTGGCGATGGGATGTTACAAGCTTAATTTCATTATCTAGGTCATTTAAAAAGTATTTCATCATTTTTTCAATTTTATTTACATGAAATAAATCATCATCCATTAAGAAGTTTATATACTCACCTTTCGCTTTATGAAATAACATACGTGAGTTCTCAAATTGTCCAAGAGTTGACTTATTTTTTATATAAATAATATTTGAATGATCATACAAGTACTTTTGTAACACTTTCTCTGTTTCGTCGTTTGTACTATCATCCCCTATTATAATTTCTATATTAGGATACGTTTGTTCTAATACACTACATAAAGCTTTTTCAAAGTAGTGTGGACGATTATACGTAGGAATTAATACACTTACTAAAGGCGTTTGATTTATTTCCTTTTCATTTGTACCATTTTCCATTCTATTCCTCCGCCTTTTTATTTATTTTCACTTCTGAAATATACATGCTACTACAAATGTACTTATTAGACGAACTAAATCTGAAAGGTGTTGTAAAAAACAAATAAATAGCTTTAAAAACAGCATCTATGTTGACATAGTGTAGAATAAACCTGGATAACTTTTTTCGTCCCATTCTATTTATTTGTAAAATGCGGCATTCTTTTTTCAATAAATGCCTTTACCCCCTCCTTCACATCTTCTGTTTGAAATACTTTTCCAAAGTAACGCGCTTCAATCTCAAGCCCTTCTTGTAAAGGTACTGCTGCCCCTTCGCGAATTGCCAACTTCATATAGGCGAGAGCTGGAAGAGAAAATTTACTTATATCCCTTGCAATCTCTTTTGCTTTATTTAACGCCTCTCCTCGAGGGGTAATGTAGTTAACCAAGCCTATTTCTTTTGCTTCTTTAGCTGTAATCGATTTCCCTGTGAACATCATCTCTTTTGCTTTCCCTTCTCCAATTAATCTAGGTAAGCGTTGGGTTCCTCCAGCCCCAGGAAATAAACCTAACGTAATTTCCGGTAATCCAATTAAAGATTGTTCTTCTATTATCCTCAGGTCACAAGCAAGTGCTAATTCACATCCACCACCTAGTGCTAACCCATTAACAGCAGCTATAGTCGGTTTAGACAGATTCTCTAGTTGATTAAGAGGTTGGTGTAATTCTAATGATTTCATCTCGGCATATTTTTCACCTTTGCCCATCCAATCTGGAAATTCTTTTATATTCCCTCCTGCTACAAAGGCCTTTTCTCCACTTCCAGTTATAATTACGACTGAAATATCATTATCAATTTCTATTTCCTCTAATACATCTACTAATTGTTGAACTACTTCTAAACTTAAAGTGTTGACTGGTGGATTTTGAATTGTAACGACAGCAATACTTCCTTTTTTATTACAAGTTACTACTCGTTCATTCTTCATAAAAAATCCCCTTTTAAACTACCTAGTTTTTCACAACACCAAGCATCTTTACTTCACTTACCATCAGCCTAAATTTCCGAATATGGTTCCGCTTTTAGAAATTCATCAATTTATTGTATGAACTGTAGAAGCATAAAATGAGCAATCCTTTCTTGGCATCACTTTATAATCTAAACATATTTTTAAATTATTCTTTTACTGTATTAATTTGCTTTATGTTTCTTTGGTTTCCGTTACACAGTTTCTGAAGCTGGGATGACTCTTAGAAAAAATGAGATAAGAAGACTGATACATGAGGTACATTAAATGAGAACAATTTAAGAAAAACACTGTTTTAGTAACCACTTGTATTTAAGTCTTTGTTAACTAATTTGTTGTAATTACAATTGAACTACCCCCACTTTCACTTCGTTTAGAAGTGGGGAATTCCTAAGTAAAGAGTTCTATCGAACTCTAAATAAAAAAGCTTATCCTTTAACACGTTATGATAAGCTTTTTTATTATTCTTTTCATTTTTTGTTTTCGGAAGTATTTCTTTAGCTTGATAGCAATGCGGTGCTATCAAGCTAAAACTTTATAGTGCCCTCAAAACGGAAACAACAAGTTGCATTTATATAAATAGCTTTTGGAAAATTGATAATTTTGTTTAGGGATACTTTAAGATTTTAGCTTGAGAGGCATATAGTACAACCTCATACAGAGGGATTAGGATATTAAACTTAAACGTGTTATTTTTAGCATTCTAAATAATCGGGTTCAATGTATTTTTCTGTTTCAGGAGAGCTTTTAATTTCTATAGGATATTTCTTAAAAGCTACAACAGTAACCCTATCTTCTTGAACTAAACTTCTGGATTCATTTATAGAAGAGAAACCTGTTCGCGTTAAAAAATTGTATAGAGAGGATTTTGTCATCCAAAAACTAGTTATGTTATCTAATGATGCCCATTTTGATTTTAAACGTTCTTCTACTGATGAGTTAGCAGAGTGTTCTAGCATTGTGTGCCCCTTATATTCATAATTTTTATAGAGTACTGATACATTGGGAGTATGAGTGATATGAGTATCAATTATTACAAACCTTTTGCATACTTCATACACTTTTTCTAAAAAAGGGAATACATCTGAGCAATCTAAATGATATAAAATACCAGAGCATAAAACAATATCAAATTGACCATATTTTTCAGCACTTAAATTTCTTACATCATCTTGATAAAAGGTTAAGTTTTCCAAACTTAATAAATCTTTAGCGAATATAGCTTTTTGTACGTTTGATTCTCTTCCTTCTATCCCTACAACAGTTGCTCCTTGCATAGCAAACTCAATAGCGTAATGCCCCTCTAAACAAGCTAAATCTAAGATTCGAAGATTTTTAAAATCACATTGTGTGATATCTTGAATCATTGTCACAATTTTTTTTAACGCAGGATTTGGTTGTCGAATATCTCTTGTATATAGAGTATCCGTTAATTTAATATCATAAGCGGTCCATTCACCATATTTACGAATAATGTTTTCTTTTTCGAGAACAAAATCTTTCATGATACAATTCGCCACCTTTAACATAATATTATGTGTAATATATACCTTTATAAGATCAATATATGTGTGTATAACTTGTATTTAGACGAAGGTAAACATTTTAAGTCTAATTCTATTGTATTCCTGCTAAATAAAATTCTCACTAATAAAAAATATGTTATATAACTATAAAAACTCTACCAAATTATTAAAGGAATCTCCTTCCCTCTATCGAATTATTGTAGAGGAAAGGAGAGGAATACATGGAAATTCTAGGATTAGATCCTCGCGCATTAGCGACTTTAGGCGCACTTGAATACACCAATCGTCGCAATAAATTAATCGAAGACTCGGAGAATAACATATACGAGTGTAAAGAAATAAAAGAAATACTTCAATCACTCCCTAAAGAGAAGCAGATTGAGGTTCTTGAGAATCAAGCTCACTTTGAAGCTGTGGCAAAGATGATTGAACAAAACAATTTAATTCTTTTAGAACAGATGAAAGCTCTACAGCTAATTCAGAAATAACAAACTTATGATTAATTAATTCTACATATGCTTCTATATATAATGTCTCTTTATCTATACTACCAGCCTCTGTTTTTACAGGGGCTTTTGTTATGTGTTGATTCATATTTTGAATTTGGATGGTTTCTTTCACATGTATGAATAGATCTTCTAACAAACCTGGTGTAGACCCTAATTCCTGCTTTTCAATTTCCTCTGTGACGGCACTGATAAATTCCCATAGTACTTTTGCACCTAGTAGTTCTGCTAATCGTTTTTCACGCATTTCAAATGTTTTCATATTCATATTGAACACTTCCTCTATTCTATTTTTTGCTATTAATTGGACTATCTGAATTATGATGGAACTGCTATATATGGTAATCAAATTCTCTATCCCCCTTATTGTAAACTATAGTTTACAATAAGGGCCAAAAATAGATTCCACGCTTGTTCCTAAAACCTTTGCTATTTTTATAGCTAACTTAACGTTTGGTTGTTTTTTATTATTCTCTATCTCAGAAATATAAGTGCGCGATAAACCAACTTGTTCCGCTAATTTTTTTTGTGATATTAGTTTTTCTTTCCTTAATTCAGCTATCTTATTCACTGCTCTACTCCTCTCCGCTTATGTATTTATATGATTACAAAACGATCGTAAACCATAGTTTACTTAATCATCAACAATGTTTTACATATTTTTTCTCTATTTTAGTTTCTTTTTGTAAATTATTGTTTACAATTGTAATAGGAGGATTACATATGAAGAAAACTCTTGGTGAAATTATAAAAAATTATCGTTTAACAAATAAACTATCCTTACGCGAGTTTGCTCAAAAATGTGATGTTAGTCATACTTATATAGACAAACTTGAAAAAGGTGTAGATTCAAGAACTGGAAAACCTGTAGAACCCACACTTTTAGTAATAGAAAAGATATCAAATGCCATGAATATAAGCACAAAATCCTTATTAGAAGAAATAGGATTCATTACAAGAGATAATATTGAGGTAACTGATACAGAATTAGAACAGTGGTTTAAAGCTATTAAAAGTGCCTCTCCTCAAAAGCAGGAGGAATTAAAGAAGTTTTGGAAGTTTTTAATACAAAAGGAAGACTAAATTAGCTAAAAGGCCTTCACCTTGACAGGGTGGAGGTCGTGAGTTCGAGCCTCTCCGGGGTCATACTGATAGAAACCGTGTCAAATTAACGTTTGATGCGGGTTTTTATTTTCCGTTGACTTAACGGTGACTTGACACAGGGTGGCGGTCAGCTACAACGGGCAGTTATACTATAGCTTTTGAATAAAGTTTGATTAAATTAACTTAATAAACCTTGATAAAAGAACAAATAGAAAAAGCGTGTTTTGAAAAAAAGATTGATCAAGACACGCTTTTTCTATATTCAATTGAATCATCCTTTTATAAAAAAGTTTGATAATTTTTGTGACCCTTGCTCAATTAAAGCGCTCGATTTTTGAATAAAGAAATACTCTACAAAATAGATCTTTATATCAATCTTTTTACAAATTATCAATCTTTATGATAAATAATCAAATTTTATTTTAAATCAACATCGAACTGTTTTGATTTTCGGCATTTAATGATATAGAGAACCCATGGTACGTCTGTAAATTTATACTTTTCGAAACAAAAAAAGGGGAGTGCAGAATTATTCTGCACTCCCCTAATTAATTTTCACCCTTGTTTCCATCCCGTAGAGTATAAAAAACGCTAATGGGCAATTAAAACAACGAAAGCACGGAACTTCGACATGATTGAAGTAAATAAGCCCCACAAACACAGAACAGCCATAATGGCGTCAGATTCGAAACTTTTTACGGACAAGTCAAGGTAATATTTATGTTGAACTTTTATTATAGTAAGGAGAGGTGTTTGCAAATGCCAAGTAATAGAGAGAGTGAATATGCCGAAATCGGCAAGGCCCTCGGACAGGAAGTCGGAAAATTTATCACTAAAGACGAGGGGAAGGCACTACAATGGGCTGGAGAAACGGTTATCGGTACGTTGGGTGAAACCTTCGGAAAGACTGTCGGGGTAGTCGTCGATTTCGCAGAGATAGAAATTGAATATTTAGACCAGCAAGATAAGCTCGATCCTGGCTCTGGTGAGGGGGATCCCGGCGAAGGCGGGATGTCTGGCTCTCAAGGTGGCATGAGTGTAGATCCAAGTAATAAATATAATCCAGGATCCAGTGAAGAGGATCCCGGCGAAGGTGGCATGTCTGGCTCTCAAGGTGGCATGAGTGTAGATCCAAGTAATAAATATAATCCAGGATCCGGTGAAGAGGATCCCGGCGAAGGCGGCATGTCTGGCTCTCAAGGTGGCATGAGTGTAGATCCAAGTAATAAATATAATCCAGGATCCGGTGAAGAGGATCCCGGCGAAGGCGGCATGTCTGGCTCTCAAGGTGGCATGAGTGTAGATCCAAGTAATAAATATAATCCAGGATCCGGTGAAGAGGATCCCGGCGAAGGCGGCATGTCTGGCTCTCAAGGTGGCATGAGTGTAGATCCAAGTAATAAATATAATCCAGGATCCGGTGAAGAGGATCCCGGCGAAGGCGGCATGAGTGGTGGGGAGAATCCTGGCGAAGGCGGTATGAGCGGTGGGGGGGAAGATTGTCGTCCTCACGAAGGCGAACAGGACCTTATGTCAACCGATGGACAATGCCGCTGATGTTGATTTAGAATAAAGTTGGATTAAAAAATACTATTTAATCCTTATTTAACAGCAAAGGTAAAAACTCCATTTTATCAAAATTTATTTCAAAGCTACATTAATAGAATAACTTTATTATCCCAAAAGAAAGACCGAAATCCCCTCTTTATAGAGGTAGGAAATTCCGGTTTTTCTTTTTTATAAACGGTTAAACTTTCATCAAAACGATACGACTTTTTTATAAACAGTACAACTTTATTTCAAATCTACAACATACTACACAATTATTAGTTCACTATCTGTTCAACACCCGAAATTCTCAAAAAATGATTCTTAAAATAAAAAGCCTCAGAAACTGATATTTCTGAGGCTTAGATGCATTATACATTTAAATATTTCAACTCTTGTTCCATTTCTAATTTGATATTACTATTTGAACGAATTTCTTTTTCTATTTGTTCAGCTAGAGCTTTACCATAAAGTTTGATAAAAATGCGTTAGTTAATTTATCTTTATTATCTGGTGTATATTAAAAAGTTGGAACAAAACCAATTTATTTCATCTCATTAAATCACTGTATTTTCTCACTTCTGGTAAGCGATGCCCCTTAATATAATCAGCCCACCCTCTTAAGTCCCTCTTTATTTTCAGCTCTGCATTCTGATATAAATAAGCAACTAATCCTGAAATAGCTGATAACAGTTCAAAATCTTTTAACGATGAGATATTAATTATTTTATCATTAATAAGTTTTAAAAATTCAATAAGGAATTCTAATAAAGAGGTATGGTCATCTTCATAAAAAATATTAGGAACATTTTTCATACAATATTTCAGAGTATCCACAGTACCTTTAAAAATGTCATCCGTACAGTAATATAACATATTAAATAATTCTTGCTTCAAAAGCTTACTATCTAGTTCTATTTCTTTATCGTCTATTAGAGCTAAATAGTCATATATACAATGAAGTGCCATAGTTACTTTAGAATGTTCTTTTGATTTTAATTTATCTAGTATAGTTCTAAACGAGTATTTATTAGATATTTTTAAACGTGTAAAACTTGGAACTAAGTATAAAGATAAATCTGGTCTTTTATCATCTATCTTCTCAAAAATCAACTTTAACTTTTCAATATCCTTATCATCAAAAACCTCTAAGGGAGCAACTGACAATATGTTATTTTTTAAACAAACAACAACATATTGTAAATAATCTGGCAATGGTAAAAGTCCCTTTTCCTCTTTGATATCACGTAATAAACCGTCTTCCTGATGATCCCACCACTTATAAAATTTGTTGAGCCATGTTTTATAACAATCATTTCCAGGTAACTTTCTTGTTTTCTTTCCAATATAATCAGGAAATATCCCGTACATTTCATTAAAATAATCAAACACTGCCCTATTATCAGAATACGCCATACTTTTAAGCATTTCATCATATTTGTAAAATACCGGAATATCCTTACCTAAATATAGTTCTATTCCTTCGCCGCTAATTTCCTGGCTTGAATTAATTATTTTATCAAACACACCGCTAAATATAAAATCACTTATCCCTTGTTCTCTTGTTCCTTCTAACCTTTTTAGAGCCTTAATAAATTCCTCCTTATTTACTTTAGAAAGGCTATTTTTTTGGGCAAGAAAAGTCAATCTTATCAATGCAGATTCCTTTAAACTTTGATCGCTATCTTCTTTTAAATAACTAAACATCTCTGAAATTTTATCTTCAGAAACTGACAAAACACCAACATCCTCCATTTCAGAAAAAACAACTAGAATTGGCTCAAAAAATTCATGTCTGTACAGAGTTTCATCTTGTTTCCATTGACTAAAAACATTTAATTCGATTAATTTTTCGCAAAATCCCCTTTTTTCATCCCTGTTTTTATCAAATACAATTCTTTTAATTAAATTTATTAAAACTTTTTTTATATCATTTTTAAGACTATCTATGTTGTTCATAAAAGAAATAATTTTTGAATCTAGTTCTAGTTTTACTCCTTGAGGTAAAGCAAAATAAATACGTGAGATTATTTCTATCGCTACATCTCTGCTAATAATTGATATTGATTCTTTTTCCATAGTGTCGCTTAACATTTCCAATAAAATTTCTAAATTGTTATCATCTAACTTATACACAAATTCTCTTGAAAAGAACTCATCAATTTCTTTAACAGATAAATAGTGAATTCGCTTAATTTGAGAATATAACGGATATTGAATTTCTAAATTTTTCAATGATAACTCATATTGTGATTTATCATTCATAGTAAGATTAAATAACTCTTCAATTTGTAAAACTGCAAATGAATCTAAGAGTTCTTGCTTAAAATAATCTCCCATTTTCGAAGAAACCTTACCTTCTCCTGGGTCAAAACCAGGATTTTCTTTAGTGCCCAATTCATATTCATATTTTTTTACTGATATTAGCGTATTTTCGAATTCTTTATTGGCGTTACAATTTTTCAAATTTAGATTTCTAAGTCTATCATACCCATAGTCTCTCTCATTATTAATTTTTCGCAAAAGATTTAATGCGATACTTTCTAAAGAAAGCAATCTATATTCATCACTCTGTATCGCTAATAAACTTCTAATAGTTTGCAAGTACCCTTTAAGAATTTCTTTTGCTTCTGTTTTGCTTATTATTTTTATAAGTATAGCAGCTTTTTTTATACCCCATTCGATTTCCTTTTCTCCAACCTGCCATTTATGTAATTTACTTTTAACTTTGTCAATATTATTAAAAGCTAGATCAAACATTACTTCTTCAAAAATTATTTTATGATATTGTGTTCTGTTTAAATCTGTTTTTTCTAGCAAAGCCTTATATTTATAGAATTCCTCTTTATTACAATCTAACCGTGCTTCTTTTAATAAAAATAACAAAATATCATTGGCATTTTTATTAAAATCACCACTTATTTCATCGAATAATGCTTTTAGCCTTACATACGTTTGGACATCTAAAGGAATGTAAAAATGTTCGTAACACCATAACATCTCATTTATGAATTCAAGATCAGTTTTATTTTTTAAAGATTTAATATCACTTATTTTTCTATTAAAAAAGAATCTAATACTTTCAGCATTAGAACGCCTTATATCATTAGGCATTATTATCCAACCAGGAAAGCTTTCTCTATTATCCTTTAAATCTTCTACGCTCAAATTCCATTTTTTATATTTTTTAAAAGGCCATTTCGTCTTTTCTTCTCTATCTTTATAAGAAAGAAATTCAAATAGATCTGTAAACATTTCTTGATAAGGTCTTTCTTTAGATGAATATATTTCTTCAAAATCAATTAATGTAATCCCTTTAGATTTCAAATATCCTAGTCTGTTTTTTTGACCATAACCAATCATATATATCTTAGGCATCTGTTCACCTAAATTTTCTTTAACCCAAGTAGTCCACCTTTCAAAATTCGGATCATCTCCTGAGAAACCTAATAAAACAAAGGTAGTTTCCATAATAGATTGTTGAACCATATTGACAAATGGACTAAACTTTTCTGGATATCTATCATAATCATTTTGAGTAAATATAAATGGTCTATTAGATGGGAAACTACCATGTAATTTTATAATTCTAGGCGATGTTGAATTAGGTATATCATTGATATCGTAAATGACTTGATAATTACGTTCATATATATTTCTTTTAGTTCGTTCCAATAATGTATCATAATTGGTAGTATATATATCCGCCCAAGGAAGATTTAATAATTTATGATGCAATAAATCAGATTCATAATTTTCATCCGGTATAGCTTCTTTTAATATTTCATCTAAACTTGCTCTTCCATATTCTTCTTCATATAACTGTCCAATTTCTAAAACATCTTTGTATTCTATATCTAGGTGATGATTCAAATTTTTTGTTAGCATGTACTTTAAATCATTCCATAAAGCCATACCAGAAAAATTGTCCTCTATTTTAGTTGCATTCAAACTAAATCCTGCGCCAACCATTACTGAAACACGACTTTTACCATCTTTAGACCATAAATTATCTCTAATTACTTTTAAATGAGGATACATTGTTAATTTATCTTTAAAAAATTTATCAACATCTTTAATGCTCATTTTTTATCACCTCTTCTAAATACATTAAATTAACTTTTTAACTAAAGGCTTAGCCTTTGATTAGTTTTTTCTTTCCCTGTCTCAAGATTTAAAAATTTATTTTGTTAAAATATAGCTGCTCTTTCCCTATGTTCCATGACTCTCAATTAATCCACTTAATATTTTTTAATATTTTCATTTTGATATTTTTTAGAAAGCAGATTAATATCGATAATGCTCTGTTAGGCTCCCTGTATTTATTGGTATCTATTTGTGCACACCCGCACAACAATATAAACAACCTTTACAATAAATGCTTCCAGCTTCAATTCCTAACCTTGTATACTTGTATAAAGAGTCTGACCATCACATTGCACATCTTTTAAAATTCCTTGCTAGTGCTACTTCTATTAGAACAAAGTATAATATGGATAGATTTTGTGATTCAGTAATAGGGTTTCAACAGAACAATGCAAACCTAATTGCTCTATTAAGACAAAAAGATGGTTACTACTCTACACTGCCACGTAATTCTTCCAACGTATCATTACAATCAAGATTCTCACTATAAAAGTAGCAAAGTGCAATAGCTGAATACAACAACTCATCTGCACCTGAGTTTATAAAGAATTTTTTAATATATCACATTACTATATTAAATCATTTCTCTTGAAAATAGTTCTAAGTTTAGCAGACTTTTTTTGTTCTAAAATACTTGACAATATATTTTCTGAAGCTGCTACAGCTATTCCTGCGGGAGTATTTACTATACCTATAGCTGTAGGAATAATAAAACGCAAAACCTTACTAATCTTACCATCTAAATATATATGTTTCTTTTCGAAATAATTATGATATTCTGCTTTAAACTTTTCTTTATCAAATTCATGAAAATTTGAAAGCAAATTACGAATGTGCTTAGTTTCGTTTCTAATTTTTAATATTTTTTCAAAAGGAAGATTCAAACTATGTAAATTCGGTATATTTTCCATCTCAAAAATATCCATAACCTTTGAATGAGTTTTATTAAATTCAATAAATTGATTAGATAACACCTCTGAAGTAGCTAAGCTACCTGATAAATTGTTACATTTAGAATTATTAGCAACAAACTTAAAAGTTTCAGCCCTTAATGCACCAAATCCTACATTAGCTAGAGATACAAATAAATATCTTCTATATTCCTCTTCTAAATATGTATCAACTTTAAGTAAACCATCTTCAAAATTGATTTTATAGTCTTGAAAAATATCATCTGGATAAAGTAATTGGCTAAAAGGGAAATAACCTTGATTAATATTTTTCACAAGATCTACATTTTGTAATGTTGCTGCTATATTACCTTGGTATGCAGGACCCTTTATATGTTGTAAACTAATTTGTTGCCCTTCTTTTTTTAAATATTGTAAAGTGGGTCTTGTAATATTCCTACTATTAACTCTCTCTCTAATATTCTTTTCAATATCCCGTTCTTCTTCTTTTAAAGGCCGCATTTCAAAACGCCCTATTTGCATATTATCCGAACTCCCCTTGTCTCCTAAACCATAACCTATATCATCAATTACAAAATCTATAACTTTTTTATCAAGAAGTTTAGAATATATTTCAACTCCAATCATGTTTACTAATTGCTTAACCACAGTTCCAATTGTCATGTGGTTAACTGAAAATATTACTTTATCGTAAAAAACTAATCCTTCTATGAACTGCTCAGTATCAAAATGATTCGCCTCTTCTCTGCCCATTTTGATAATATCAAATGTATCTATTAATAAACTATTTTGCATTCATAAAACCTCATTTCCTAATATTAAATATATATAATACAAGAAGTATAAATCCTTGTTGTTGGTTTGAAATTAAGTTTGATTAAAATTTAAGCGAAACCATTGATTTCATCACAAAAAAATCTCCCACATTTTGAAAAAATTTGATTAAAATGCGTGAGTTGAAATTTTACAAGCTATTTATTTTTATAATAAAGTTTGATAATTTCGGTAAGCGAATTGTTAAAATTTCCCCTCTAATATTATATTTTATTAATTAATTTATCTAATTCTAATTCAGATATAACTTTAATGCCCTTACTTTCTAATAGAGCTGTCGTTACGCCGACTCCTGTTACCTTTTTTCCAACAAACTCACCACTATAAATTTCTTTACTGCCACAAGAAGGGCTATATTCTTTTAAAACTACATGGCTAGCTTGCATTTCTTGTGCTAAATTTAAAGTCTTCATAGCACCATTTATATATAATTCCGTCACATCATTACCGGAACGTTCCATTACTTTTGCTTTGCCCTCTAAAACATCATATCCATCTCCGCCCAAGATTTCAGCTGGTTCTCTCGGTGTAACAAAACCACCTAATAACTCCGGGCAAACAGGTATCGCTTTCTTTTCATCAATTAGTTTTTGAATTGTATCATTTAAACATGCAGTACCATTATATCTTACTGGTTTTCCAGCTAAGCAAGAACTAACTAAAATCATGATGTACATCCTTTCAAATCTATATTCAATTATTACAACAACATTAAAAACTACACTTTTCTTAACTATGCGAACATCTTAATATTCTTGCTTTTATTATATAGGATAAAAAGAGAAGTTGGCATGAAAATTCCTTCATATCATGTTCTTAAACGAAAATTTCATCAAATTTAATTACAAATTATCAATCTTTTTTATAAAGCTACATATACGTCTTTTGTCTTGTTTTCAATAACGACATAGGAGGCGTTTTTTTATGACATCTAATATGGAACATTATCTCTTATATTTTTCATTCCTACTGCTACTTATGTTATTTCTAAATTAATATGGTCATAATTAAAAAAGAGGGTGCTCGCAGCTCCCTCTTTTTTTAGATGATTAAATATGCTCTCCATGATCCATAAACACTTCAATAGTTTCATTTTGTGATACGTCTTTTACATTAGTCAGACCAAAAGTAAAAACAGCGGATAACATCATCATTAATAAGATTGCTTTTTTCATTTTAGCGCCCTTCTTTCTATACTCTTTTTGTCTGCATCTAAAGCGATGTGTAAATACTTGCTGGCTTTTTCGTGATTTTCTGAACCATAGAATATATTACCTAAAAGATAAGCATATTCTTTTACCCAATCATATAATTCTTCTTTTTCAAAATACGAAATACCTTCCATGACCACATTTTCTAATTCTTCTTGTGATGCATAGTTATGTACTGCTTTTAAAATTTGAAAATGATGACGATAACATAAGTCACTAATCTTATAGCCATTCTCAATATATTCATTAGCATTATGATTATGACCTAACTTAAAATGTTCTCTTGCTAAAAGAAACATCGTTTTAGCGTTGTTTTCTAGTGATTCCTCTAAATGCTTAATTGCTAACTCTGACATGTTTTGACTTGCATATAAAAGTCCTAAATTGTGCTTTACACGTTTAGTAAGACTTTCGTCATGAGATTTTTGGAAAGTACCCAATGCTGAAAGTAAATATTCTTCTGCACTTTCGAAATCACTTAAGCGAGTGTGTGCCATCCCTAAAGTATTCAAACAAGCAGCAGTTTTTAATTCATACCCTGGACTAATTGAAAATACTTCATTTGCCTTCGTAGCAAATTGAACTGCTAGGATTGGTTTCAATATGTGATAGTAATGAACTGCAAGCCAATAATTAAATTCAGCTTTTTCGATTTCATCATGCATGTACTCTAAATACTTTTCAGCTTCTTCAAATTGCATTCTTGCTTCACTATGGTTTGCTGTATTAGTAGCATAAATTGCTTTAAATAAATGATGATAGTACTCTAAAAATGTTTCTGTAGGCTCTTGTAATGGCTCAATTTTATCCAAAATATCTTTTGAACTATCCATATCACGAATTAGCAGATTATACCGTGCATTCAATAATGCATAATAGACTAATATTGTTTGGTCTTCCTTAATATTATTGATTTTATCTGCAATCTCTTCTTTTATTTTATTAGACTGTAATACACGTTGTGAAATTATAGCTTGATACCAGTCGTTTAATAATTTTGTGATTTCTTCTTTAGAAATAATTTCAACATTCATATACGCTACCCCCTTTTGTTAAATGTTACCATAACATACTTGTTTATATAAATGATTTTTTGAATATTAAAACTTGATAAACTTTTTTTGAATACTTATATTAAACAATGTTAATTTCAGATTTAATAAAAACTGATGACATATGAAATCCATCTACCTCGAAAATACCCCACTTTAAATAATTATCTGTTAATCTTATCAATCTAATTAGTACAACAGTTAACATGATACACAGGGAAGCTTTAATTGAATAGAAAATATATTTCGAATAACTTTCCTTAAAATTAGTATCAGTATCCCTCATTCCCTTGTCTACCGATTTTAATATCCATATTTCTTTAAGTGCACGTATATTTGATTTGATTTTATACGAAAAACCATGAATTATTAAAAATTTAGTTTCAGATAGAATACGTAGACCATAGGAGTTGGTGTTTCTTAATCCAGAATACATTACTGGGTCTTTTTTTATTAGTACAAGATATAAATCGTCAGTTTGAATTATATAGTTGAGAAGGAATGCTTAATAAAGAAGGAGGATCATGATGAAATATCAAACAATATTTCTCTCATTAAAAAAATCGCTTTTTATCTTTATCCTTTCTTTCAGTACGTTAATTTTCACACTCCCTGCCTCTACCTTTGCACAATCCAATAGCAATGCAAACCCTGTTACAAATTACTATGTATCTCTAACAGGAAATGACCTCAATCCTGGTACATTAGATCAACCTTTCGCTACCATTCAAAAAGCTGCTAATGTCGCAAAAGAAGGAAGTAAAATCTACATAAGAGGCGGAGTTTATAACCAAAAAGTTCGTGTCGCTCATTCTGGTACCTCAGGAGCACCCATTACTTTTCAAAATTACCAAGATGAAAAAGTCATTCTTGATGGTTCTAAAGTCAAGTTAGAAGATGATGGGTTATTTACAATAGAAGACAAAAACTATATTCAAGTAAAAGGATTAGAATTTTGTAACTTAAAGTCAACGAAAGTTAACGAAACCCCTATTGGTATTTATATCACTGGAACAGGAAGTTACATTGATATTAGAAATAATTATATTCACCACATTGAAGCAAATGTTAAGGATGGAAATGCACACGGTATTGCTGTATACGGTACTTCATCTAGTGCTCAAAATAATTTAAATCATATTGTCATCGATAATAACGAAGTAGCAAATTTGAAGTTAGGACTGAGTGAAGCAATTGCTGTGAATGGAAATGTAGATTCCTTTGAAGTTATCAATAACAAAGTACATGATAACAACAACATTGGAATTGTTCTTATTGGACATGAAGGCGTATCTCCAGTAGCTGCTTTAGATCAGGCACGAAATGGGGTTGTTCGTAATAACATTGTCCATCACAATTCATCCATCAATAATACTAGTTATAATGAATATTCAGCTGATGGTATTTACGTGGATGGTGGGAAGGAAATTGTCATTGAGCAAAATCAAAGCTATGAAAATGATCTCGGTATTGAAGTAGCTAGCGAACATGCTGGAAAAAGCGCAAGCCAAATTACTGTTAGAGACAATACAATATCAAATAATATTATGAGTGGTATTGCAATTGGTGGGTATGACAGTCAGCAAGGATATGCTGAAAACAACACAATTACGAACAATGTAATTTATAAAAATGATACAAAAGATCAAGAGAGTGGCCAAATCGAATTAAATTACGATACTCGGAACAATATAATTACCAATAACCAAATCTATGCAAGTAATAGCCGTATTTTTATTAGCAATAATTTTAATAAAAACACTGGGAACAAACTGGATTACAATCATTACTATGGTGAATTCGATCAAACTAATGGCTTATGGCAATGGAAAAGAAAAATGTATAAAGGGTTTTCTTCTTATCAAGCAGGTATGAACCAAGAAGGAAATGAACAACATAGTGTATTTAGCAAATTGTCTCCTTCATTCAAACTTATTTTAAAATGAAGCAAATTTACTAAAATGACTTTATCTTAGCACACTTCAAATCCCCTCCCCTATAATGGCAAGGATGAATTAAAAATTGCAGTTTCAATTGAAACTGCAATTTTTCCATGCTTATAAAGGCTCTGCATTTATTCTATAAGTACATAGGTGTATCTATAATTATATTTAGTAAGCTGCGGCTAATTTCTCTTAATATTAAGTATTAATACCTCCGCAGAAAATAATCTATTATTAATTTAGGAGCAAGTATATTAATAATATGAACCTTATTTTTAGTATTTCTTTTTATATTTAATAGCTCCTTCTCCAATATAAATAAGCAACTTTTATTATCCCTAAAGAAATAAAGAAATATAAGAGGATATTCACAAATTGTCCTGCTGTAATATATTGAAGTATGTTAAGGAGAAATAATATAACTATTCCCAGATAAAGAGTATTATATAAAAAATTAGTAGTTTTATACTGAATTTCTAAACCTCTCTCATCTCTTGCCTCTGGGCTTTTTTGAAATTTAAACATATATAATTCACTTAAGCATGATAAAACTATAATAATAATTACAGCATACTTTATAAATTCCATTTGTTTATTCCTCCTTAAATTCAAAAACTTCCTCTAATGGTTTTCCAAAAGCTTGGGCTATTTTAAATGCAAGAATTAAAGAGGGATTATATTTATTCCTTTCCATAGAAGCGATAGTCTGTCTACTAGCACCTACTCTCTCTCCTAAATCTTGCTGTGTCCAACCTTTTTCGGCACGACAAACAACTATCCGGTTGTTTAACAACTACCTCCACCTCCTATAAACATTTTATCCTATTTTTAACATTTTGCATATAATCTTTAACATATTGTGTACTATTTTTTACATTTTATTAAAAATACCATATGAGGAACATTGAATATTCGCAAGAAGTTGTCTCTTCAAACAACTAATATTCTAGGAAATTGCAACTAAAGAAGTTGCTGTTTCTTTTATTCCCCTAAAAACTTAATCGCTTTGCGGTACTTCTCCAATCGTTTTAGGTCTCTCTCTGTTATCCTAGCAAGTCTTGAGCGATCAGAATTATGTTTTAAGTCTGCAAGTTTAACTGTACGGGCAAGAGAATTTTCTTTCACTCTGCTCAGATACTCAAAATAAGGTGTGTATTTCTCTTTTGTCAGTACCTGCACTGCCTCAACTACGTTATGAGGTATACCAGCATTTAATAAATCAGCAGCTGATATCTCAGTATCTTCAAGAACATCATGCAAATAAGCAGTAGCCTTCTCTTCGGTCGTATTTAAAAAGCTAGCAACTGCCTCAGGGTGTTTGATATAATCCATACCTGCTTTATCTACTTGCCCAGCATGGGCTTTTTTGGCTATCTCATAAGCTATCTTTATATAATCAGGTAACATCGCAAAATCTCCCTTTCTTTAAACAAAATCTCCCCCTCTAGCAAGCTGTTCTAAAAGTGAAGGAGGAAAATATTGATATAATCCCTTAGCAAATCATTGAAGTTTATCTTGGAACAAAAAATTCATAAAAAATGCCATCCTCTCTGTATATTTCTACAAAAAGAATAGCGTTTTTGGGTTATACAGATACAATTTTATTTTAATTTGAATTACGCCCTTTTCCCTTACGGGTATTTACTATATTATTGAAGAAAATTAGTCCGCAGACAAGAAATAAAAAAGGGTGCACCCATGTTCTAAAATTACCAAGACTTATAATAAGCATTATAATGCAAAGGATACAACCTATAATATCAATGCTAAAAGATAACTTCCCCTTTATTGTTTTCATTTTTAACTATTCCCTTCCAGATGCCACCTTTAATTTATAATTCTTAATATAATAATAATATACGTTTCGAATTTAACTATTTTTTACATTTAATTAATTATGTTGGTTCTGGTGCAACAAATACTGTTATTGTGTGTACTCGGGTAGCAAGATAGAAATAACCCCTTAAATTAAAATTAAATCTGAACAGATTGAAGAATCCACTACAAAAAATCTAACGAAGCAAAAATAAACAAAATATAGATTTGAATTATATTTCTCAACAACCAAAATTACTTAATGTGGTAAAAAATAATCAGGTTGGCACCCAATACCATATTACGATGGTTCCAGTCGCAGGAAGGCACCTTTAGGTGTCTTTTTTTTGTTTGAAACACATTCTGCCAAAATACCTGTATCTTTGTTAATTTACGACTCATATAAACCAACAAACTTCGTATATATAATTTGTTACCCTAAATGGGTTGAAAATACGAACAGTTATAGGAGGATTTTGTGAATGGTAAAAACAGCTTGTGTAAGTATTATTACTGGAATTCTTTTAATATGTTCAACAGGATGTGCCACTCAAACTGATTCTATTACAGCTAAAACTCAATCAATAGATGATGGCACATATACAACAAAAGAGACCACAGACGCATTTCCTGTAGGAACACCCATAACTACTTACATCCAAAAAGAAGAAAAACTGAACGTAAAACATCTCACCAATATTTCACTTACAGATGGTGGCGTCGGTAGAGTTCTGGAAGCAACAGATGGTTTTGTTGTCGTATGTGGGGATGAAAAAGGAATTTTTGATGTGTTAATATTTAAAACCATGGAAGATGTAAAGAAATATGAACAGAGTTTAAAGCGATAATTAATATCCTTCTTATGCCTTTTACACAAACATTATCCTCTTGCTCTTGCTATGGCTTTTTCTAAGTACAGTATAATTGCGTCATGAATACACACACGTTATAATAGTCACCTAATTACATAAAATGAGGTGCAGAAAATGAATAAAACAGAATTAACAAAAGTAGTAGCAGAAAAAGCTGAACTTACACAAAAAGATGCTGTAGCAGCAACACAAGCTTTATTAGATACAATAACAAATGCACTAGCAAATGGAGAGAAAGTACAGATTCTTGGTTTTGGTACATTTGAAGTACGTGAAAGATCTGCACGTACAGGACGTAACCCACAAACAGGTGAAGAAATGCAAATCGCAGCTTCAAAAGCACCTGCTTTTAAAGCTGGAAAAGAATTAAAAGAGGCAGTGAAATAATTATACATATTGAAAAGGGTTTGATATTTATATCAGGACCCTTTCAATAGCCTTTTTGTTCATAAATCAAAAAAGTATCATCCAACATATATTAGATGATACCTCCTTTCCCATCTACTCACTGGGCTGTGGCCCTTCACGCTCCTTGAGGAAGGAGTCTTCTTGGCTAAAATGATAAAATTTAGATGTTAGCTATGTTTCTGAAGTATACAATGTGACCATTCCATGTGTTCTATTTTCACTTGATATAATTAATTTGGTAATATTCTTAGGCGTAAATTGATATATAGAAATAGTTGGACCAGGATTATTAGATTTAAAGTGAATAACTTGTTCATTATCAATAAAACCTTGAATATAGCTTTCACTTCCTTCAAAAAATTGAAAATGAGCTGACACTGATATAATCTCGCCAGTGTTCTCAAATAAAACTATTGAATTTCTATATGTATCAAAATTAATAAGTTTCATTTTTGGCATAATTAGGATGCTCCCTTCTATGAAAGCACTATGATTAAAGTATACTACCATTCACAGCATTTCTTTTATTACCATGTGTAAGTTCTAATGTTTTATTGAGAAAATACAAGCCATCTTGCTGATGTGAAATCATAATTAATATATTACAAAGATTGTAATTTTGAAGTATCTCATACATAAGATTTCTTGTATCAATATGTAAATTAGAAGCTGCTTCATCTAATATTATTATATCCCTTTGTGTGAGAATAGCCCTTAAAAAGGCTATAAATTGCGCTTGACCTCCTGAAACACTGGAACCATCTTGTACAATTATAGTATCTAATCCATTCTCAAATCTGTTGAGATGTGATGTTAAATGATATCTTTTTATTAACTTAACTACATCTTCTTTCGTTTTATTTGTTTGTCCATATAATATGTTATCTAATATTGTTCCTTTAAACAAAAATATATTTTGTGATACTATACCTATTCTAGCTCTAATACTTTCTTTATGTATTAAGTTATAGTCGATATTATTTATCAATATCTTTCCACTTTTAGGTTGATATAAGCCTGTTAATAATTTTATAAAGGTAGATTTTCCTGATCCATTTATACCATCAATTAATAACTTGTCACCTTTTTCAATTTGAACGTTGAAATGATCAAATATTAAATCACTATTTTCATTATATTTAAAACAAACATCTTTAAATTCTATTGAATTAATTGGTTCTTTTATTATATTTGTACCTAGTGTATTTTCAACATCTAAATTGAAGAACTCTTTAATTCTCTTAATACTAATACACACGGGTTTTAGGGTTATATCTAAGCTGCCTAAAGCTTGAGTAGTCGCAAGGAGTTTAGCCATATAAATTGAAAACGAAGTATATACCCCTATAGTAAGCTGATTTTGTAAAATTAAAATACCTGATACCAGTAATACTATTACTGTAACAAAGTTATTTGTTACTATTAAATTTTGCATAAAGAAAATAAAATGTAAACTTTGTTTTAGAGCACTTTTAATTACATCATTTAATTTAGCCTTAATCTTATTAGTTTGTATATTTTTACCGTTTAATAATTTTATATCCTCTATTCCATTTAAGGTTTCATACATTTCTGCGTTTAATACTGCCGATGACTCATATACGTTTGTGGTACTTTTTGATATCATTTTAGAAGAATACTTGGATATTACAAAATATATCGGAATAATAATTACTATGATGCCTGTAAGTTTAACACTTAAATTAAACATTATAAATAAAGCAAAGAAAAAATCGAATATACCTGAAAAAACCCTTAATAAATTTGGAGAAAATAATGCACTTACATTACCAGATTCAGCAATTCTGCTAAGAATGTAACCTTTCTCCTTCTGATTAATATAAGAAAGAGGCGCATCTATAATATTACTTATCATAGATAATCGAATCTCATTAACTACATTTTGTTGTACACGAGTAAATAAATACTCATAACCTATTGATATTAAATAGTTAATACAATAAATTAATAAGAGTATAAGAGTTGTTTTTAATAATTGATCGTAGCTTTTATTTAATAGTATAACTTTATCAATAATGTAACCAATAATATATGGTATCGGCGCGATAATCAAAGAAGCTATAACCATTCCAAGTAAACCAAAAGCTAACAAAGATTTTGTATTTTTCAAATACGGATATAAAAATAATAACTCTTTATAAGAAATTTGAATTTCATCTTGTTTATTTATATTCTTATTCACCCTCTTTCTCCTCCTTTGTCTATTTATTATATTAATTTACGAATCAATATAATGAGGTTAATATAATTCCATAGATTTCTTGAGATCTTATCCAGACGCATCATCTATGGAATTATATTGGTTTATCCTCAGAAACTTAACAATATTCATCTCATCCAATCATACTAATTTTGCCCTACCATTAATGGCTCCTTAATTATTTCAGGAACATGATTTTTAAACCATTTACATTTATCGCCAATTTCTTGTGCTTTTATAAAGCTTCTTAAGAAGCATGTACTACAAAAACGTTTGTTTTCACACTCTTTACATTCCTCAGAGTCCATTTGAGGTGCTTGTAAGTTAAAAAATGCATTAATGTATTTGAATTTTTCATCATAAATATCTTTAATATTCTGTTCAAAAACATTACCTATACTATTTTTCAAATCATCTAAACTATGCATAGTACACATTTTAATTTCACCATCAGGTGCAATCACAATATGTGATGTTATTGCACCACAATTCCTAATCTCAGCGCGCGCACCTTCATATAATGAAACAAATTTAGGATATTTTTTATTTATTTTCAACAATGCTTCACCATATGTTTTAACATCCTCTTCATTTAAATAAAGATCGCTACATCCTAAGGCTCTTCCCATTGGTATTACTGGAGATACCCCAATACTATCAATTCCTAAATTATGTACCCATTCAGCTATATCTTCTACCTCGTGCACATTCAAATGTGTAACTATTGTGGCGATCCGCAAACGAACATCATTTTCGGCTAATTTCATTATGTTATTTTTAATTTTATGAAGTGTATTAGGAACTTTAAAGAACCAAGTCAAATAATTATCATCTAAACTATGCATATCAATCTGCACAAATGTTTTTGACTTATTTTTTATTATTATGTCCATGACTTTATCAGAAAGAGCTATACCATTGGTCAACAGTGTTATTTGAGAAAAATCCAAGTTAAGTGCATATAACAATATCTCTTTTAAATTTGGATGTACTGTTATATCACCGCCCGTAAGTTCAATTAATTTCACTCCTATATTATTTAAGTCATCTAATAATGATTTTATTTGATCTAAGCTCATTACTTTTGGCTTTACTGCTCCAAAATCTCCATAGCAATGACGACATCTTACATTACATCTGTTTGTGATTTCAATTGAAGCCACTTTTGGATATATAGTCTGTTCTTCAATTAAATTAACTGGTACATTTATAGGTTCTTCTTGCGTACCAATGTTCATATTGTAAACTTTGGATACATTATTCAAAAATGCATTTAATTTCTTTTCAATACTTATTGGATCTTCACTGTATTTTAAAGATAAGAAAGATACAACTTGTCCATATGTTTTAGTACCATCAATTAACTCAATAATTTCAGTGGCGGTTTTATTTATTGTAAATGTATTTTCGTTTTTGAGTGTGGGAGCGCTTTCGTTTGGATTTTTATGAACTACCAACATAGATTCATAATTTGATGTGAATTTTCTTATTTCTAGCTTCTCTTTCCAAAATAAATAACCATTCACTTTAATCATCTCCTATAAAATTTTAAGTAGCATTTAGTTTATGTATTACAAAAATCCCATACTCATTTTCGATAAACTTATAGGACTTATTCTTAACATAACTGTTTGTCTATAGAATAAGTCCTAATTTAATTTCAACATAAACACTCTCACATTTTAAAATTTTAACTTGCAGTACTAGCTCCGGTTGCCGCAGTAACTAGATTTAATAACTCTACAGAACATGCTGCACATACTAAGCAACTCCAACAAGTCCAATCCCTTGGTTGTACTACTGGTGTTTCCATTTAGAACATCTCCTTTTTGGTTATTTATTTCTTTTCTAGAAAATCTAATTTGACCAAAAGCGCTGAATCCCTTAGTGTTTTTAACCAAAGTAACTTCTGAAAGGATATTAACTTGCTGTACTAGCTCCGGTTGCCGCAGTAACTAGATTTAATAACTCTACAGAACATGCTGCACATACTAAACAACTCCAACAAGTCCAATCCCTTGGTTGTACTACTGGTGTTTCCATTTAGAACATCTCCTTTTTGGTTATTTATTTTTCTTCTAGAAAATCTAATTTGACCAAAAGTGCTCATTCCCTTAGTGCTTTTAACCAAAAAACTTATGAAAGGATATTAGCTTGCAGTACTAGCCCCTGTTGCCGCAGTAACTAGATTTAATAATTCCACAGAACATGCTGCACATACTAAACAACTCCAACAAGTCCAATCCCTTGGTTGTACTACTGGTGTTTCCATTTGACCTACCTCCTTTTCTGTATTGTGTGGTGCGACTAAAGTATAACTCCCTATGTTTTCTAAAAACAATCAAAAAATTTTTAACATTTTGTGTGTGTTTCTTTAACATTTTGTGACATATATTTACAAAACTTTCTTTTTGGTTTATTTAAAATAACAAATATCTTTATTAACTGATACTAAAAATTTTATTTCTGAAAAGTTATTTAAGTTAACTTTCAAGTGATTTAATCGCAGTATATCTTGTTAATCCGCTTTTTATAATTTATAATATTAACTGTGTATGGTGTGTATGGTGTGCATGACATACCATAACACTTATCGATAGAGAGGTTGTTTAATGAAAATAGTCTTAAGTAATGTATCAAGTCTGCCTTTATATCAACAGATAAAGGAGCAAATTAAAGAATCTATATTTAACAATGAATTAAAAGAGGGTGAACAATTACCATCAATCCGCTCACTTGCTAACGACTTGCATGTAAGTGTACTTACTACAAAAAGAGTTTATGCAGAATTAGAAACAGAAGGCTTTATTATTACAAAGGTTGGAAAAGGGACCTATGTAGCTCCTACAAATTTAGAGTTGTTAATGGAGTCAAAACGCCGGATGGTAGAAGTTAAACTTACTGAAGTTTGTCAAATGGCTCGTAGTATAGGTATTCATGCAGATGATCTCCATTCAATTTTAGATTTAATTTTAGAGGAGGAGAATGAAAAATGAATGTTGTGTTAGAAGTAAATAATTTAAATAAATCTTACGGAAATTTTTCGTTAAAAGATGTTACCTTTTCACTTAACACAGACTGTATAACAGGATTTATCGGTACAAATGGTTCTGGAAAGACCACTACAATTAAAGCGATTTTGGGTCTCATTTTAAAAGATTCTGGGCAAATTAATTTTCTAGGAAAAGATATGGATAAGCATGAAAGAAAGTCTAAAAACAAAATTGGTATCGTGCTAGACGAGGGCTATTTTTATGATGAATTAACAGTAAAGGAAATGAAAAATGTTATTGCACCATCCTACACTGAATGGGATGAACCCGTTTTCCAAAATTACATTAAAAATTTTAACTTAAATCTAGAACAAAAAATCTCTACTCTATCCAAAGGAATGCGAATGAAATTTGCAGTTGCATTAGCCCTATCCCATCATGCAGATTTATTAATAATGGATGAACCAACAAGTGGCTTGGATCCATTAGTACGGAGTGAATTAATGGATATTCTCCTTGATTTCATGAAAGAGCCGGGGAAAAGCGTATTTTTTTCCACTCATATTACATCTGATTTAGATAAAATTGCTGATATGATTATTTTAATTGATGATGGAAAAGTTTTAGTGAATGATGAAAAAGATGTTTTAATAGAAACACATGCATTGGTAAAGGGCGACAACCGCTTAATTAATGAACAAACAAGACCTCTTTTTTTAAATTTACATCAAACTCACTATGGATTTGAAGGGATTACTAATAAAAAAGATGATGTACGTCGACTCATGCCTGATGTATTAATAGAAAGACCAACTATCGAGGAGATTATGCTTTCATATATTGGGGGGAACATCCATGTTAATTAACCTAGTGATGAAAGACTTTTTGTTAGTCAAAAAATATTTTCTAATCTTACTCGTTTTTGCTGCTATAGCTCCTATTTATCTTTCTTCACAATTACAATTAAACGATGGCGGTCTTGTTAGCTTTCTTTTAACCGTTATTTTGATGGAATATATTTTGTTCGGAACGGTATCAAAATTTGAGGATCAGTACAAGGGAGCGGCTTTACTTTGTGCTACCCCGTACACACGAAGCGCATTTGTAAAAGCGAAGTACCTTTTTCTTTTTGTAATTTTTATTTGTGCAGCTATTATCCGTATAATTATTTCAGTTGTCGCACCGTCGGGTATAGAAAGCCTGAGCGCTAGCGCTCTTGGAATAACGTTTTTAACTCTAAGTATTTTATTTGGTGTACTACTTCCTGTTCAATTTAAATTTGGTTATGACAAAACAAAAATCATATCACTTTTAACTGCTTTTTTAATACCTTTTGTTGCTCCTACTCTTATAAAAGGACTACAATCAAATAATATTGATTTCAAAAGTATTTTCCCATTCTCACCAACTGTCCTAACATGGATGCCTTGTTTCATATCAATTATTATTGGTTTTATATCAATGATAATATCTCTGAAAGTATATGCCAAAAAAGATTTATAATTTAAATTTAAAATTATAGGAATGAGTAATTAAATACTTTATATATTTAATTACTCATTCCCTTTTATTTAATTCTCTTCTCTAATGAATCTATTCCTAAAATACATTATATCGATATCAAAGTGAATAAAGTTTTCAAATCACTAATTCTCTTAACATCTCTTTTCATTAACGATTTAGTAAACTAAGGATTATACATAATATATCAAGAGGGTGATTTTATGAAAAAAATAATTAAATTCCTTTTGTTAATTAACTTGATTTTCGGAACTTTCATACCTATTATTACAGTTCATGCTGAAGATAAATCACAGTATTACACGATACTGTTGAAGAATTATCAAAATCCCCAAAAACTAGCTAGTAAGTTTCAAAAATATGATATACAAATAGTCTATAGTGTACCAGAGATTGGTGTTATACAAGTGAAAGCTACCGAAAAAGCAATGAATCTTGTTCATTCGGATTCTAATATAGATTCATATAATAAGTCATTACAATCTTTTAATTCAAGAGAAGTAGCAACCAATGTCTCGTCCCCCCTACCCTTAAATGAAATATGGGAGAATCAATGGGATATGCAACAAGTAACCCATAATGGTGATAGCTATAGACTATATCCAGGAACTAAAAATGTAACCGTTGGTATCATTGATTCAGGCATTGATATAAATCATCCTGATTTAAAAGATAACATTTCACCTGGATCAAAAAATTTAGTGCCTAAAGGTGGGTTTAGAGAGCAAGAATCTCAAGAAACTGGTGAATTAAATCGTCTAATAGATCTAAGAGGGCATGGAAGTTTTATTGCTGGACAGGTTGCAGCTAATGGTTTTATGAAAGGAGTTGCTCCTGGTATTGGAATTAAAATGTATAGAGTGTTTGGTAATGGAGCAGGTGAGGCTATTTGGGTTATTAAAGCCATTGTTGAAGCTGCAAAAGATAATGTTGATGTTATCAATTTAAGTTTAGGCGAATACCTCATCAATGGTATAGTATCTTCTTCAGACGGTGAATCTAGTGAGGAATTATCCGAAATTAAAGCTTATAAAAAAGCCATTAAATATGCTAAATCAAAGGGAAGTGTTATAGTTGCTGCGGCTGGTAATGATGCTCTTGATGTTACTAACAAGCAGGAAATGAATGATTTTTTCAGAAAAAAAAATAAAAATACTGGGGTAACATTTACTGGAGAAGTATTAGATGTTCCTGCTGAGTTTCCTAATATAGTAACAGTTTCATCTGTTGGCCCATCTAAATTACTCTCCTTATTTTCAAATTATGGTGAAAGTTTTATAGATATCGCCGCACCTGGAGGAGATAATAGATTATTTCAGCAATATGGTTTAGAAGAGTGGGTAAAAAATAAGTTAATGTTAAAAGAACTAATATTAACTACCGCCCCTGGTGGTGGTTATGCTCTCTCTGTAGGTGTTTCACTTGCCGCTCCAAAAGTATCCGGTGCTTTAGCATTAATTATTGATAAAAATAATTTTAAAAACAATCCGGGTAAGGCCGTGAAATATCTTTATAAAAATGGTGTTAGAAATGATAACCCTATTAATAAAAGTTTTTATGGTAATGGTTTGCTTGATGTCTATAAGGCGGTTTCCCAATAGTTCTAAAATGATATGAAATTGTACATAAATATATTTCAAACGCCTTCCATTCTGACATCCCTAAATAAAAAATGATTATTCAGAATATATTATTTTGCATAATTAGAATAAATAACCCTCGATTTAGGAATGCATTATCAATGGTTGTATCATTTTGTAGAGAATTTCATATGAAAATAAATTAAATAGATGTTGGAATTAATTGAAGAAAAAATCATATGAGGGTTTATACGAGGTAATAGGATTTAATTACAATCAATAAAAGCAGAACCTTGCGAGGATTCTGCTTTTATTGTACTTATCTCACATATACATATGCTTGAATAGCAGTGACATAGTACGTTTTGCCCTTACTACTGTGTAATTTGTATGAATAGATTAAATTCAACATATAGTAGATAAATGTCTAATTAATAATTTAATAACTACTTTTTCTCAATAATATCAATTGATACTTTATTATTATTTGTATAGATCTTTGCAAATTCAGTAGCATTACTAATAGGATTAATAGGCTTATTATCTATTAGAATATCACTAAACGTAGCTCTATATTGGGTATTTACTTTAATATTTTTCGTTTGACTGTCATCTTTTACTGCAATTGTAGATAATGCTTTCCAATTATTAACTTTACTAATATTAGTATTCTTGATTTCAGAAATTATTCTTCCTGTATAGCCTTTTCCGTTTGTTCCCCAGTAGGTTGCCCTAGTGTTGCCATTTAAGTTCTTATAAATTGTAAGTTGAACTTCAGTTCCTGGTTTAAAGCCATTCAAGTTCGTAAACTCATCTTTCCCCTCAATATAAATGGGTTCTTTATTGCCGCCTACTTTCATATAAGGTTTCCAAACATTATATGTTTCACTATACAAAAATCCAATATCTGATTCCACCGGACCAGAAAAACCAGAATAAATATAAAGTTCACCACCTTTCGCTTTAAGTGTTCCATTATTATTTTTGATTTCTGGTAATGTTACTTTTGTAGTTAAAACTGAGCCTGTACTATTTAAGATTGAACGGCCACCAATTCCTTTTTTAATCGGTTCCGCTTGAAGCGCCTTCACATATGAATGCGCTCTCATTTCATCGGCATTGGCTTGAGTTGTACCAATCCCTCCCAATCCACTAATTACCATCCCACTTACTAACGCAACACCCATTATTTTTCTGAATTTATCCATTATAATTCCTCCTCTTAATTTTATATATTACAATTCAAATGTATCATACATTTTATTCCATGGGATTATATAACATTTTTATAAAATATAGACTTATTATTAAGAAAATTCAATCTTTAGTTGAGTTTTTTGTTCAATAAAAATGTTTTTATTAACCAAATAGAACCGAATTCAAATAAACTTCTTTAGATAATAAAGTCCATTTCAATTGAAATGGACTTTGGAACATTATATAAGAAAGCTTCTGATCGATTTTTCATTACCAGAATTCGGAATCGCCTTTTAACTTATAATACTGCATGCCAACATTTGACACTCCCACGGCTAAAGCCGCAAGTCCTACACCTTACGGTGTAATGGATGGGATTCTTGAATGACTAAGCATT
>NZ_SEIY01000015.1:12167-107730 GCF_004634455.1 Bacillus sp. 007/AIA-02/001 | reverse complement strand
CTATATATAAGACGTATAAATAAACACTTATTATTAAAGGCTTTATATGCTTTTATATTAATTTCATGTCAATAGAATATTACCACGATTTATTACACGTCCTATTTAAAGGTCTTATATGAAAGACTTATCAATAAAACGTGTATATAGACCTATAAAAAAGAGTAATACTTCTTAAGTATTACTCTTTTAACTATATAGTTTTATATAAAACACTTAGTTTATTAAACAGATCTTTATGATCCTGCTTCTTTTTCAATAACTCATTTTTCTGTTGGTTGTCTACAGAAAGGAAAGGGGATGTCAATGTCATGTTATATTTCGTTATTTCTTTTATTAATTCCGTAGTTATTTTTGAGATTTGTAGAAATAACACATAAAATTGTGATTCATTTTCATTCATTTGTTTTTCTCTAAAATTAAGTTCTACAAACTTGTCAGTATAACTTGTCAATTTCATATCAATATAATCACTATAACTCACATGTAAAGCCATAAAGCGATTAAACTCTGATAAACTAATTAATTTCTTTGTTAAACATAGATGTACTAAATAAATCTTATATACAGCTTTAAATGAAATAACATATTTAGTTCCTTTTTTTATTAACTGGATGTATTCACCGTATCTGTTAATTAAATACCTTAATTTATTAGGTTTCAGTCTCAATAGTCTACTAACTTGTGAAGTATTGTAGATTTTATAAGGATCTAGAGCAGCAAACTGTAATGGGATTATCTCATATTCGTTATTTAATGTGTTAGTTACCATGTTATAAAGAACGTCTGTTTCAAATTCACTTTGTATAATTGTTTTTATTAGCCCATATTCTGTGTTTAAATTCCGCATTTTTTCACCCCTTAAATCAGATTGTAACATGCAAAATATGAAATATACACAATTTTCATTTACTTTATTATGTTTATTTACTTATTTCTTTTATGATGTGATTTTTCCTTCTGATAAACAAATAGCTCTACAGAATTAAATACAATTTTGTTTAATACTTAATATCATCTATGCAAAAGAATATTCACTGTACATTTTATTTATTTTTGTTACTCTACACATATATGACGAGATACATATGCCGAACCCTTTTTTCATTATTAGAGTTCATCATATGTTCTTTTATCTATGTCGAAGTACAAATGACGAACTCTAATAGTAAATTCTCACTTGATATCATTGATTTTAATTACCTACACCTGATGAAATAATATGTGTTTTTAAACCGAGATTCTATAGGGGATAATGGGTTACTTTTTTGCAAATTTCCGTTAAAATATACACTAATCATTTTTATGTACTGAACTGCTTAATTTATCCAACATTAATTACTTTCATTTCATGACAATCGCAACCGATTTTATTCAGATTCCCGTACATTATTTCCATATCAAGGGAGTGTTTTAAATTGAAAAAATCATTTGATCATGCCGTTAAATATATCGTCGGAGAGAATGACCGTGGAGTTTATTTTAATCGTTCTGACATTTTTACAGTCTTATTTTTATATGAACAACGAACAGTATCTCAAATTCAATTACGAAAATTTTACGAATTGATAAGTGGGGGACCTATAAGTCGAACCACATTTTCATCCAAGTTAACAAAGTGGGCAAAAATGAAATTAATAAAAAAAGAAAATATAAGTGTGAGAAAAAAGCGCGGCTTTACATTGGATTTCGTTTCTATATCTTCAAAAGGAGCAGAAATATTACATCGTTTAAAATTAATTACTGATTGCAATACCTCGTTTGTTACCAAGAGACAATATGAACACAATATAGCTATTACACAATTTGTGCAAAATCTACTTGAAGCAGAATCCAAAAATGAATATACCGGTGCAATTGTAGGTGGTAATGGCGATTATCTTTTTCCATTAAACTCAATTGTGAAGCAAAACTTACATTTACCCAACCTAATGTATTCCGATTTAAATGATGTTTACTTCTTATACGAAGATGAAGAGTATCGCGAAATGTTTCAGCCAGAACTTCAACCCGTTTCCTTCCAACAAGATTTACCTCAACTCGTTTATTCATTTCGTCCATCTAAAGAGTTTTATCCGGACGCAAAGGGAAACCCATTAATCATTCCTGATTGGGTTCTTACATGTAACGATTCTATTATCAATATTGAAGTTGATACAGGAACAGAAAACATTCCATTTCTAGAAAACAAACTAAAAAAATATCTTGATATCGCTGCTTCTAATCCGTCTAAACGGTTTTACGTGTTATTTTCAGTAATCGATGATTCTTATCACACAATTTCTACTTACAAAAAAAGAACTACACGTGTAACAAATTTAAAAAAGGCTTTCAGCAATATACCACGTTTAAGTGTAGTGAATAACCTACATGTTTACGTATGCAATATGGGTGGATCAGAACTTGTAATAAACAATATTCTTCAAGAAATTCGCGAAATTAATAGTTTAAGCAAAAGTCATCTGTTCAAAAAAATCACTGAACGTTTGAACATAAATTCTTCTTTCCCTTATTCGGTAGAGTGGATATCTAATAAAAACGAAATGCAAACGAAAGGGATTCAGCATTCTAAACTACTTGAGCTAACTGATGACATTTTGGTATTACGAAAAAAAGCACCTGATGAAGAAAAAAAATCTTTAGATTACTTAGAAATATTATGTATATTAACAATACTTAAGGTAGGGGAGGTTAACACACACTTAAAATTACAGCAACTATCAGGATTGTTGGCCATGCAAAATCAACACAGAACACTAAACCCAATTAAGATTTTGGGGATATATGAATCGGATGAATTAGAGCATGGGCAGCAAGCCATTTTCACTGATCTGTATCATAATTCCATAGCACCAGAGAATATATTATTGGCTACTTCTGCTGAATTGCTTAATTTCACTGCTGCTTTTTATTCGTTAAAAGAGAGGGTGAAACAAGAATTTGGAGAATGCAGTTCAAAAGAATGCTGAACTCAATAATGCACCAGGTAATGGGGAGGATCCAAAAACCGAAAAAAGCAAAAAAAATTCCTATACAGTTACAATCGACATTACAAAAAGCTGGAAATATCGTTTAGCAGCCCGCTCATCTTACTATGTTGTGACATTACTACTTCTGCTAGCTTGGTATTTTGCTTTTAGAGGAATTTATAAATACGCTTCTTTCTGGTCCATACAAATGGGGGCTCCATTACCTACTTTAAGTATCTTCGGTAATCCGTTTGAAACTAATTATTACATTGAAACCTTTTTTAGCTTTTGGATTTTAATTTATACTTGGAAACTATCAACCAAAGTTAAGACCTATCAGGAGATAAAGCGTCGATGGTTTATTTTCTCGATGATGTTAATTGGTATAGTTGCCCAGTACTTATGGGCGTTTAGTGTTCCATTAGCTAAGATATTTATTCCATTCTTACATTCGAAAGCTGGAGAGGTTTCACTAAATGACAAAGGATTAGAGGATACTATACTTTCAAATTTTAGTAATATCATGCACCTTGTATTTGCTATACCTGTAATTATTATTATTCTCGTACTTTTATGGCTCTTTAAGATTTTTTATGAACATAAAAAAGAGCTTATAGATGAATTCGGAAAATGGGAATACGTATTTAAAATACCTGGTTGGATGCTTTCCTTTTTGAATGATGATTGTCAACGGAAACTTGCTACTTCATTACACAGATTTTTCACTGAAAAAAATCCATCAAAATTGCCAGAACCCGATATCTTTCTTGGTCCTAACAGTGCTACACGGGAAATGGCAGTAATACAGGGCAAGTCTCTAACGCTTAATATAATGATCATCGGTAACATTGGTACTGGTAAATCAGCTGCACTAGGTTTGCCAATTGCCAATCAAATTCTTGACTATATGGCTTCAATGATTAATAACTTTAAAACCTTATATGCAAGAAAAGATTATCATTCAGAGGATGTAAAAGGAACACAGGTTAATGGTCTTACAGTTATCGAGCCATCTAATGATTTCTGCGAAAAAGTATATAAATTGGTATTAGCACACAAGATTCCTGAAAGTATTATTTTCTATTTAGACCCAACAAATCCTGATACCCCTTCAATAAATTTTGTACGTGGTCCAGTCGATAAGGTTGCTGAGATGTTATGTTCAGTATTAACGGGTCTCTCTGATAATGGAGCAGGAAATCCGTTCTTCGTTCAATCTGAGCGTTCCCATCTTAAACAACATATTTATTTGTTAAAACTCCATGATTCTAATTTTGAAGCTAGGTTTGAGCATTTAATTGATATGTATAATGATGCTAATCTCGTGTTTGAGATGCATCTCAAATTAAAAGAACGACTTCCAAATGATATTGAATCCATTCCAGATAGGGATGAACGAAACCATTTCCGCATAATGAAACAAGTTGATGAATGGTTTGATTTAAATTATATTCCTGAAATTTCTGGTGGCCGTGGGGGAGGGGAAGTTGTTTATCATACTGAAGGGAAATACTATGGTCAACCCAAGATAATTGATAAACAAGAAACCTTTGTTCGCGGTTTACGAAACACATTAAATGATATTTCTGCTCAACCTCTGCTCCGACGTGTTTTATGTGGTCCATCGGATTTTGATTTTGAGAAGCATTTGGAATTTGGAGGTATTCTGTTAGTCAATACAGCGAAAGGGGAACTTTCTGATTTATCTGATGTATTCGGTAAATTGTGTTTATATGCCGTACAGAACGCTGTTTTCCGTCGTAAGCCTAACGTATCTCCTTATCATCCGGTTTTAGTCGATGAGTTTGCGGATTACATTTATAAAGCATTTAAAAGTTTTCCTGCTCAATCACGTAAATATAAAGCACCTTTAATTGTTATTGCACAAACCATTAGTCAATTAGCAATTGAACATGGCCCAAGATTCATGAATATCCTGTTAGGAACATTTCGTAATAAACTTGTTTATGGTGATGTTACAAATGAAGATGCTAAATTGTTTAGTAAGCTAATGGGTACGAAAACAATTTATGAGGCACGTGAAGGTGATCAAGAAATTGATATGGTAACTGCAGAAACGAAAACTCAAAGTACACGAAGAACATCCTACTCTTATTCGAAACTAGAGGTACCCATTCTTTCTGAAAATGATATCTTAATTCAAAAAGCATTCCAGTGTGCGGCTAAAATTGTAAAAGATAATGCTCCACAAGGAGGAATACAAGTAAATGCTAACTTTGTTCCTGCCTCTGAGTTTAAAACAGCTAAGATTCAAGTTGATACAGAAGCAGCTGCTTATTGGTTAAAAATTCGTGAAGAGTCATTGAATGTGGAAACTAAATATAATGATTATGTCACAGATACAAATGTTGATAGTGAAGAAGCTGTAATTGAGGAATTGAGTACACCTAAAACAGCACCTACTGCAATAGAAGGCTGGTTACAAACGTTAAATCCTGATACTTACGATTTTTATAATAATGAAGATGATACAGACAATGAAGGAGAGTTAACTAATAGTCAGTCTGTGCAAGATTACTCAAGAAATTCTGCTCCTAAACTAGAAAAGGAAAACAGTATAGCATCAATTGCTACTTCTAATAAAACAGAACCCGAAAAAATTAATGAAGTAATCGATGTTCAAAAAGAAAATGTACCAGATACAAGTAAACATAGAGAACCTATTGAACTTAACAACAAAACATCAGTTATTACTGAAACTCCAATAGATGTGCCAAGGGCGAAGCATACACCACAATATAGAGAACCTGCTTACACATCAACTGTTACCCATAATCAGCAGGAGCAGGAAATTCAACGAACTGCAGAAATCAATGGTAAAAATACAACATCTAACTTAACAATGCAATGGTTACAACAAATGGCTGCCACTGTTCCTCAAGAAGAAGAAAATACATTACCTTTAGATGAAATGGAAGGTGGCTCTCGTCTTCGCAATCGTAAAGTAGCAGAAGTAACTCCAGAAAGTGCGGCAATTAAGGATAAACTCAGTCAATATATCGAAGGTGACATTGATCATAATTGATGCACTAAGCATATAACGAATATTTATAACGGTAAAAAGGTGTGGGTTGTATACTCATACCTTTTTATTATTTCATATTCCACTTTCCGCAAGAAGACCATTTCTTTATGCTAAAATTTAATTGAGTTTGTGTAGAAACAGAAAATGGATTAAATATTAAGGGTTGGAGGAATGACATTGGAAATAGCCAAATTAAATTTGCCCATTGATAGTATGCACTTTTTACTTAAGCATCAAATTAAAGGACATGAATTCGAATGTCTCAATGTAGAATTTTACACCTATTCAAATGGTTTTCTTTTAGATGTAGTGGAATGGACAAAACAAAATGATTTTTCTTTATCAATATTGGATAAAGAATATACAGAAGCGTTTTTAGCGAGTTTAGAGAAGTTTAAACCATACCTTGTTATTGGGAGTAATATAGATTCAGGTAATCTAATTACTATCTACCAGCCCACAGGCGAGATATATGAGCTAGAGCATGAAATTACAGAAAGAGTAGAAAGATATTTTGTTAATTCTTCTATAGAGAAAATGCATTCCTGCTTCAATTGCTTTAAAAAGTATTGGGTTCAGCTAATAGGGCAGGGGCACTACAACGATTATGATCTAATAAAGACTTTTCATGATTTGAAGAACAAATTAGTCGAGCTTGATAATAACATATTAATTAATGATGATAACTACAATAGACACTTTTGGAATTGTTTATATCACAACAAGTTAAACTTCTTTTTAAAGAAATCAAACAAAATATAGATTATTTCTAATGAGGGATACTTACATGAAATAAACTTTATATCAAAGTAAAAACAATTTTTTTTAGAAACAAAAGCAGATAATAGGAAATCTCCTTACTGGTTAAAACTTTCACTAAATAAAAAACAGTAAGGAGTGTTTTCTTAATCCCGCATTGCACCTGCTTCTCGGGAAGTCATTGCTCCTTGTCCTTCCCTTACATCATTTTGAATTTCTTGTTTCACTTTTTGCGCATCAGTTTCTGCAAAATTTGGTTTCATAATAGAACCAGACGTTTCTATATCTTTTTTATCCTGTTGCATACAAACCCTCCTGACTTTAATATTTGCAAATCTTATTATGTACAAAAGGACACATGGTATCCACCGAACAATCGAGCGCGTTTATGGATTAATACAGGCAGAATATGAACAAATTAAAAAGAAGCAGGTACCTCTCCATTTTTAAAAGGTATCTGCTTCTCTTTACATTGACTCTATAATCATTTGTCTTTCATACCACTTGTTTAGTTTTTCATTAACACTTTTTGAAATACGCTTCATTTTGTTATTACAGAATCTTGATAGCGTAGCAGGGGATAGACCTATTTCATCAGCTATTTCACGCATTGTTTTATTTTGATGCATATGCTGATACATAATTTTTTCTCGTATCATATCTTCTGATCCTTCAGGAGTTTGTTTTACAGTCTCTGCAATATAATGGTCCTCCGGATTCTCTTGCATACCTATTGCTTTTTTCTTTACCATACTATCTATATTATTCATCAATTCTTTTGGTGGTAAGATAATGATCCCTAATTTTGAATAGTAATTCTTAAACCAATTACGTTCTCCTATCTTTGTTTCATCCAATTCCTCTGCATACGCCCAATGTGAAATTACATTTTCTTTTTCTAAATCAATTAAAACATTTTCTAGTTGTTCACGAATTCGAGTTGGGCGACCCTTTGTGGTTGTAATACCCATTACAGATAGTAAACCTTTTTCTCCACCAATGGAGTATGGTCTTTTTAAAGTACTGTATTGTTGACGGATTCGCCACTGCCAGGATAAATAACGTATTAAACGTTTATGAAACTTGTGTCTATAGCTATTATACTCTAATGCTTTTTTCGATAATAAAGCAGTTGTGCTATTAGATCCATACAAATAGCCTGATAAAAAACTACCTGGTTTAATCTTACAGGATTCTATCCCCATATATTCATTAGTATTCTTATCTCTCCATAACACTACAGAGTCCAGTACGAATAACCTTTTGATTACTTCACGTTTCACTTCAAATTTTTCCCCAGTTTCAGCTTGATCGTTCAATACTACAACTTCATTATCATCATTCAAATAAATAAAGATGCTTGCTAACGCTGCAATACGTTGTGCTACTTTTATCTTATCTTCTGCACGATAATACTCTACACCGTTTGCTGATGCTTTTGGCATATTACATAATTCCAACACATTTTCATAACTAAAATCTATGAATTCATCTGGAGATTTAGCTTGATTTAACCATTGTATTGTAATGGTATCTAAACAGTCTGCTGTAAGATCATCCATATTACTAATTACTCCATCAACCAATATAGACCATCTTTCTGCTTCGTTTGTATTCACTAATCTCAAATCCTCATCCTTATGTGAAGATAGTTGTGCGACTCCGCTTGAATTTTTTGTTTCTAATGGCAGTACCGGTTTTGCTACTGCTTCATCTTCCTCAAAATGATTTTTTGCTATTCCATCACGTAATTGATAGTACATTGCGTCATTGGTTACAGGATAGTAATCATCCGATATATCTTCTATATGCTCTGTTACCTGACTATCTTCAAAAATTGAAATTTGAGTTGGTTCAACTGCTTCAACTTTTTCTCCAAATTCTTGTTCAATGATCTTATCTAGTACATTTTGAATCTCAATTTTATATTTATTCAGATTGGCATAAATGTTTAACAACGATATTCCTTGCTCTTGTTTCTGACCTAACCAAGAAACAAGTGTCGAAAAGGAAGGGGACATATTAGCTGATGTTACTAATTTATCGTGATTCTCTTGTACTTCTTTATAATATTTATTCCATTTGGCCCATAACTGCTTATTTTCTTCATAAATTGGAGCAGCAAGTAGGAGGGCATCACTAAACAATGCTAACACTTTCTCCATATTTAAATACCTCCTAACAATATTAATTACAAATATAATTTGAATCTTAAAAATGTGAAACGTCATAGCTATATGATGGCTATATAACCTTTAAGTTGAAATATTATCAGAATAATCAGCACATTTGTTGATTTTTACTCGTTCTATTGTGGATCATTTAAATTCTCTTTACTTGTCTTTAATTATATAAAACTGCTTCTATTTGTAAAATCATTACTTTACAATACAATTTCAATTTTTAAAAGTGTTTAATGCTCAAATTCAGTTACTGTTACATTTTTAACATCTATATTTTTGATTCAAAAAGTTGTAAACCCGAGTGGTAAATATGTTGATGTAAGTCCTTGAATATCGTATTCTTCAGTTTTCCATTCCCTAAATCTTCTTCATCAACAATAATAGTTTTTGGGGCGACTCGATTTGTTAGCTTGATAATTATGGGGCTTTCCTCTAAAAGGACCAAAGCAAACAATAAAAGCGCTTGCATAATTAAAAATCCGAGTTATAATACTTGTATACAAGTATACTTGATTAACATGAGGTGAATTTATGGCGAAATCAATGGAATTTCTTTATCCTGAAAAATGGCTTTCAAAAGCCTCTACAGGTGATCGTGTTGCGAGCGAACTGAGAATGCGCATTATTGCAGGGGAGATTGAAAGCGGTACCATCCTGTCGGAAAATAAATTAGCTGCCGATTTTTCTGTAAGTCGGTCACCCGTTCGTGAAGCATTAAAAGTACTAGCTTCTGAAAATATTATTCGCTTAGAAAGAATGGGCGCAGTTGTCATTGGTTTAACCGAGAAAGAAATCGAAGAAATATATGATGTTCGTTTACTTATAGAAAAGTTTATCTTTGAGCGACTTGTAAAGATGGACACAAATGATTTAGTAAGAGAACTAAATAAAATAATGGAAATGATGAAAATCGCCATTAAATATCATGATTCTGATGAGTTTTCTTATCAAGATCTTTTATTCCATGAAACGATTATTCTAACCATTGAGCATTCCTACATCCTGATGATTTGGAATAATTTAAAGCCTGTTATGGAAAGCTTAATCCTTTTATCAATGCGTACTCGTTTCAAGGAAAAGTACGAAGACTTTGAACGGGTTATTAAAAATCATGAGCTTTATATAAAAGCAATCGAATCAAAAGATCGAGCCCTCATGATTGAGGCCTTACATCTAAACTTTGATGATGTTCAAGGGAAAGTTGAAGATTTCTGGATGTCACAACAAATGTTATCTAAAGGAGTAGAGCAAGGACATGAGTAGCTATATGTTAGGTATAGATATCGGTACAACAAGTACGAAAGCAGTTTTATTTACTGAAAAAGGCGAAGTCATCCAAACCGAGAATATTGGTTATCCACTTCGCACACCGGATATATCCACAGCGGAACAAGATCCAGAAGAGATTTTCCAAGCTGTTTTACAAGCAATATCAAATATAACGAAACAGCATTCAGATAAAAAACCATCGTTTATTTCATTTAGCAGTGCTATGCATAGTGTCATTGCTATGGATGAAAATGATCAGCCGCTGACACCTTGTATCACTTGGGCAGATAATCGTAGTGAGGCATGGGCACATAAAATCAAAGATGAACTGAATGGCCATGAAATTTATAGACGAACAGGAACACCTATTCACCCAATGTCACCATTAAGTAAAATTACATGGATTGTGAATGATCATCCGGAAATTGCTATTAGAACGAAAAAATATATTGGAATCAAAGAATATATCTTCAAACAATTCTTTGATCAATATGTTGTTGATCATTCCATCGCCTCGTGCATGGGTATGATGAACTTAAAAACACTAGATTGGGATGAGGAAGCTTTAAAAATTGCTGGTATAACACCAGATCAATTATCTGAACTCGTACCAACCACCCAAATATTTAGCAACTGCAATCCAGATTTAGCCCAAAAGATTGGTATCGATTCACAAACACCGTTTGTCATTGGTGCCAGTGATGGGGTGCTTTCTAATCTAGGTGTGAATGCAATTCGAAAAGGTGAGATCGCTGTCACAATTGGAACCAGTGGTGCTATTCGGACCATCATTGATAAACCACAAACAGATAAAAAAGGAAGAATATTTTGTTATGCCTTAACGGAAAAGCATTGGGTAATTGGTGGACCGGTAAACAATGGAGGGATGGTCCTTCGCTGGATTCGTGATGAACTTGCTTCATCAGAAGTAGAAACTGCGAAAAGACTAGGAATTGATCCATACGATGTATTAACTAAAATAGCTGAACGCGTGAGGCCTGGTGCAGACGGATTATTATTCCATCCATACCTCGCAGGGGAACGTGCACCATTATGGAATCCAGATGTACGTGGCTCCTTCTTCGGTTTAACGATGTCACATAAGAAGGAACATATGATACGTGCAGCTTTAGAAGGCGTTATATATAATTTATACACTGTATTTTTAGCATTAACCGAATGCATGGATGGTCCTGTAACTCGTATTCAAGCAACAGGCGGCTTCGCAAGGTCTGACGTTTGGCGACAGATGATGTCTGATATTTTCGCATCTGAAGTCGTTGTTCCAAAGAGCTACGAAAGCTCTTGTCTAGGTGCATGTATATTAGGTCTCTATGCCACAGGAAAAATTGATTCTTTTGAAATCGTTTCCGAAATGGTTGGGAGTACCTACAAACATACACCGAAAGAAGAAGCAACAAAAGAATACAGACAATTACTGCCGATATTTATTAACCTATCAAGGGCGCTAGAAGATGATTATACACGAATTGCAAATTATCAAAGAAATTTAATAAAGTAAAATTTTCATGAGTAATTCCCCACGCCTCGCTTCTATCTAAATCTTGAGGTGGGGGGAATTACTTCCCGCGAATAGTGGGATAAATACAAATACAGCTAAGATTAGGGGGGAACTACGATGCCATTAGTCATTGTAGCAATTGGGATTTTAGCATTACTTTTACTGATTATGCGCTTTAAATTAAATACCTTTATTTCATTAATCATTGTATCGGTCGGGGTTGCTTTAGCACTTGGAATGCCACCAGAAAAGATTTTTAAAACCATTGAAGCGGGATTAGGCGGAACACTTGGTCATTTAGCACTCGTTTTTGGACTTGGTGCGATGTTAGGTAAGTTGCTTTCAGATTCTGGGGGCGCACAACGCATCGCCATGACACTTGTGAAGAAATTTGGTGAAAAGAACATTCAATGGGCTGTTGTGACTGCCTCATTTATTATCGGGATTGCATTATTTTTTGAAGTAGGATTAGTATTATTAATTCCAATTGTATTTGCGATTTCAAGAGAATTAAAAGTTTCTATCTTATATCTCGGTATTTCGATGGCAGCAGCTTTATCTGTAACACACGGATTTTTACCGCCACACCCAGGACCAACTGCTATCGCTGGTGAATTGCATGCAAACATCGGTGAAGTATTACTTTACGGTTTTATGATAGCGGTTCCAACGGTTGTGTTAGCTGGACCTGTATTTACTAAACTTGCAAAAAAACTAGTACCTGATGCGTTCACAAAAACCGGTAATATCAAATCTTTAGGTGAGCAGAAAGTATTTAAACTTGAAGAAACTCCTGGCTTTGGAATCAGTGTTTTTACCGCTTTACTGCCTGTTCTTTTAATGGCAGTCGCTACAATTATTACTTTGCTGCAAAAAACAATGGGATTCAAAGATAATAGTTTACTAGCAACGATCGAGTTTATTGGGAATGCGGATACTGCCATGTTGATATCCTTACTGGTTGCGATCTATACAATGGGTTTGGCAAGAAATATTCCAATCAAAAACGTGATGGAATCTTGTACAACAGCGATCTCTAATATTGGGATGATGCTTTTAATTATTGGTGGAGGCGGTGCTTTCAAACAAGTATTAATTGATGGCGGCGTTGGTAACTATGTAGCCGAATTATTCAAAGGAACTTCATTATCACCGATCTTGCTCGCATGGATTATCGCTGCCATCTTACGTATTTCATTGGGGTCTGCTACGGTTGCTGCATTAACAACTGTCGGTTTAGTAATTCCGATGTTAGGTCAATCTGATATTAACCTTGCTTTAGTTGTCCTTGCAACAGGGGCTGGTAGTTTAATTGCTTCACACGTGAACGATGCTGGTTTCTGGATGTTCAAAGAGTACTTTGGTTTAAGCATGAAAGAAACATTCGCAACATGGACTTTACTTGAGACTATCGTTTCTGTTGCCGGATTAGGGTTTACTTTATTATTAAGTTTATTTGTATAGATCTTTCTAAACAGTAAAAGGGATACGGAAGCTGTTAAATGTGATTTTTCATAATTAACCGGTTATTTTTCATGATTGATTAATAAGGATGAAAATTTCTCTTTATTTTTTAGCTTGATAGTGATGTACCGTGTCCCTATAACCTTTTGCACGAATACTGGCGGAGCCTATTGAAATGAAAAAGATTGATTATTTGATTAAAGTGTTATTTTAGGTATATATACTATAATACAGAGTAACATACATGGAAAGGAACGATGGAATATGGAAAAGTTACAAATTGGAGTTGTTGGTGTGGGCGTTATGGGAAAAAGCCTCGCACTTAACTTTGAGAGCAAAGGGTATTCTGTTGCCCTATATGATATTTCGAAGGAAAAAGTTGATGAAATTATTGAGGAAAACCGTGGTAAAAACTTAGTTGGTACTCATATAGTTGAAGAGTTTGTTAACTCACTTGAATCACCTAGAAAGATTTTATTAATGGTTAATGCAGGGGAAATTACAGATAAGGCGATTGATTCTCTAGTCCCTCACCTCGATAAAGGTGATATTTTAATTGACGGTGGTAATACATACTTTGTCGATACAATTCGCCGAAACAAACGTCTTGCCGAAGAAGGAATCAATTTCATCGGGGCAGGTGTGTCAGGCGGCGAAGAGGGTGCATTGAAGGGACCATCTATTATGCCAGGCGGACAGAAGGATGCATACGAAAAAGTAAAGGATATGCTTGAAAACATCTCTGCAAAAGTGAATAACGAGCCTTGCTGTTCTTATATCGGACCTAATGGGGCAGGCCACTATGTAAAGATGGTTCACAACGGTATTGAGTATGGAGATATGCAATTAATTTGTGAAGCATATTTCTTCTTGAAACAAACACTTGATTTGACGGCAGAAGAGTTCCATGAAATATTTGCTGAATGGAATAAAGGTGAACTGAACAGTTATCTAATTGAGATTACAGCCGATATCTTTAAGAAGAAAGATGAAGAAACTGGTAAGCCATTAGTGGATGTTATTCTTGATACTGCAGGACAAAAGGGTACAGGGAAATGGACAAGTCAAAGCGCACTTGATTTAGGTATCTCTCTTCCTATTATCACGGAATCTGTATTTGCACGTTGTATATCTGCTTTAAAAGAAGAGCGCGTGAACGCAAGCAAAGTTTTATCTGGCCCTAAAGATAAAACAGCGATTGGAGTTGAAAAAGCTGAATTAATTGAAGCAGTGCGCCAAGCTTTATATATGAGTAAAATTTGTTCTTATGCACAAGGATTCACGCAATTGAAGGCAGCTTCTGAGGAATATGATTGGAACCTTGATTTTGGCAGCATTTCTATGCTTTGGAGAGGCGGATGCATTATCCGTGCTGCCTTTTTACAGAACATTAAAGAGGCTTATGAGACAAACACTGACCTACCGAACCTTTTACTTGATCCATACTTTAAAGAAATTGTAGAGTCATATCAAGGCGGATTACGCCAAATTATCTCAATGGCGGTACAACAGGGCATTCCGATACCTGCATTTTCAGCAGCAATTTCTTATTATGACAGCTATCGTACTGCTAAACTACCTGCAAACTTGTTACAAGCGCAGCGCGATTATTTTGGAGCGCATACGTATAAACGAGTAGATAAAGAAGGTACATTCCATACAAAATGGATATAAAATAAGAAATGGACTAAGATTAAATTCTTAGTCCATTTTTTCATTCCACAATTCGTATGCTATAAGACTCCCACTGATGGAAGTACACTTTAAACGAATGTATGAATCAAAATGCGTTTATTTTTCCCATTTAGATGAAAACCACATAACCTTTAATTTGAAATGTTATCTGAATAATCCTCACAATTGTTGGTTTTCACACGTTTTATTGTGGATCATTTAAATTCCCTTTACTTGTCTTTAATTATATAAAACTGCTTCTTATTTGAAACTGCATAGCCTTATCATGGCTATTACTTCTTACTTGAAACTATATAGCCTTATCATGGCTATAAGCCCTTACTTGAAACTATATAGCCTTATCACGGCTATAAGCTCTTATTTGAAACTGTATAGCCTTATCGCGGCTATTACTTCTTACTTGAAACTATGTAGCCTTATCTTGGCTATTACTTCTTACTTGAAATTGTATAGCTTTATCGTGGCTATAAGCTCTTATTTGAAACTATATAGCCTTATCTTGGCTATTACTTCTTACTTGAAATTGTATAGCTTTATCGTGGCTATAAGCTCTTATTTGAAACTATATAGCCTTATCTTGGCTATTACTTCTTACTTGAAACTACATAGCCTTATCTTGGCTATTACTTCTTACTTGAAACTACATAGCCTTATCGCGGCTATTACTTCTTACTTGAAACTACATAGCCTTATCGCGGCTATTACTTCTTACTTGAAGCTATATAGCTTTATCAGGGCTATTACTTCTTACTTGAAACTGTATAGCTTTATCGTGGCTATTACTTCTTACTTGAAACTGTATAGCTTTATCGTGGCTATTACTTCTTACTTGAAACTGTATAGCTTTATCGTGGCTATTACTTCTTACTTGAAACTGTATAGCTTTATCGTGGCTATTACTTCTTACTTGAAACTGTATAGCTTTATCGTGGCTATTACTTCTTACTTGAAACTGTATAGCTTTATCGTGGCTATAAGCCCTTATTTGAAACTGCATAGCCTTATCGCGGCTATTACTTCTTACTTGAAATTGTATAGCTTTATCGTGGCTATAAGCTCTTATTTGAAACTGCATAGCCTTATCGCGGCTATTACTTCTTACTTTTAATAATTAATAGCTATATGATGGCTACAATTTCGTAATTTATGAAACGTTATAGCTATATGATGGCTACAAATTTGAAAAAATGAAACGAGAATATCTTGAAAATCATTTGACTAAAAATTTTTTTATTCTATGTAAATTAGTAATAAACGTTGATATAAAGCCATTTCATAAAATATGAAAGAAAATACGCAAAAATCATTATAGCTATATGATGGCTACAACTTTCACTTTAAAAATTCCAACAAAGCTATATACACCAACGGTTGCAGTACTTTTTAATAAAATATAATTTGTTTTAAAAACATGAAACGTTATAGCTATATGATGGCAGTAAACATGAAACGAACTGAAACGTTTATAGCGGTATGATGGCTACAACTTTCACTGCAAAAACCCCGACAAAGCTATACACACCAAGGGTTACAGCAGTTTCCAATAAAATATAACTTATTTTAAAAACATGAAACGTTATAGCTATATGATGGCTACAACTTTAAAACGAAATTAGCGTAAAACCCTATAAAATCAATGGTTTAGTAAGATTCACCCCACAACATACTACGTTTCATATTCAAAAAACTTCATAGCCCTATGGTGGCAACAAACTTTTTTTTATGAAACGTCAAACCCCTTGTCCCCCAAGGGATTTGGGCACGTTTCATTTTTTTATTTTTCCTCTTAAAGGGACAGATTTCACCAGTATTCGATTTGATATAATCAAAAATGAAATTCTATATCTAATTGTGGGGAAAACTGCAACTTAACATAAAAGGAGGTGAAAAAGATGGCAAAACCTTTCGTTATAAAGAACAAACGTAGTTTGAATGGTGAAACAACAACACCGGTAATTGTAACAATTAAATCATGGCAAAGATTAGTAGAAGCTTTAGAAGGTAAGTATTACAGTTTTAAAGATACTTATCTAGAAGACATTGTAAAGTCAATGTCTTATGAAGAACGAATTGCAGATGAAGAGGGATTTGTTGAACAAGCAAAGCCATCTTTTTCACTGAAAATGAAAAAGATTGTAGATAAAGTAAGTGGATTTGATAAAAATGAGGGCAGAAAACATAAGCTATATGGTATTACAAATGCTGATTTAGAAGTATTTCTATTTCTTCATAAAAAATGTAATACATATGGTGAGCTTTCGCATGTATCAATCCATATGCTTTGGGAAGATTATAAAAATTATAAAGAAGCATTTGCACATATTCACCACTCACAATTTTATGTAGCTTTGAAGAAGTTAAGTTTCCATAACATCATTACAATCGAAAATGAGTACAGTGGTAAATATAAAATCACCTTAACTGATTTCATGAATAAAGAAACGAATAAAGCAAATGCATATACATTTATTAGCCCGATAGTATTTACCAAAGAATTCTTTGAGTTATCCATTGCAGCTAAGAAACTATTCATGGATGTAGCAATGCAGCAGAAACGCGAAACTACCCTGAAACGTTCTTTATTCAAAGTTGATGAACAAGGAAACTCAACACACTTTGGTGGTATGTATCGTTACTTACATAAGAAATACCCACATCAGATTCGTGCTGTACTTGAGGAATTAGAAACAAAACTTTCTGCTACTGGATCTCCTTTATTTAAAATTTGCAAGTTAGAAAAAGGGAAGCAGAATAAAAAGCAATACACAACACTGCATTTATCTGTACATCCTGATTTCTTATGTGCAAAAGAAGAAGGAGCAGAATACCGTGATCCATTTACACCACGAGATACATATAAGCGTAAAGCTAAATTCATAGAAAACTTGTTAGTTGAAATGAATATTTCTGAATTTGCAAAGGATATGAACCAATTCATTAACGTTTTAAAACACTCCTGTCATCGTCAAATTCGCCAAGTAGTTCGTGGCTTACGGGAAATGATTGATCGACAAGAAGGATATCCGAAAAAGCTTGTTTATACACTAAGTAAATTATTAAAGCAATCTTCTCAATATCGTGTATTAGATACAGCTGCTAAAACTGGTATTTATCCTTTAATTACACACAATGTACCTAAACATGAACAAGAAGAGGCCATTTTTAAATTTGGTACTCATTTTGCTATATACTCTTTACGCAATGTTCAAAAGCTATTCCGTAAAGCGCATGACCTACTTCATGCAAAATATGCTGTACCTGTAACTATAGATGCATATCATCGTAATTACATGCAGTATCAAGAGGAATCACTATTTAGAAAATATGCTTATGAGCAAGGAGTAAATATTAACGCATATACAGCATTAGAAATTGAAATTCGCGAACTATTAAAGTCTAGTGGGTATAAAGGAAATCAAATCCCTAGCGATATTCGTGAACTGTTCATTGAAAAAATTGATAAATTGCCGAAGGAAAAGATTCGTGTAATTGAGGTCCCTGAAGACTTTGAGTTAATTCCGTTTCTACAATCTTTAGAAGCATATTACCGTTCAACAAATGAAATACCACATACGGTTGATCAGCTGCTTCCAGCAATGCAATGATACAGCTCTCTATTTTTGAAAAAAGCAAAAGTGGAGGGCTATTCGTGTTGGAGATAACATGTGAAGAGTATTACTTCAAACAAAACAGAGAGTAAGTTTTCAATTTTAATGATCACGACTCTCTATTTTTTATGCAATTACATACATTGCACGTAAATCAAAATAAGATATTCACAATTTCTGTTTTTTAAAATCTGAATTTTCGATTCTTTTGTGTCATTTTATCTACAAAAAAGCATAAATAATTTTTGTAATTCTGTTGATATCTTAATAATTTTGACCTGATGTGTATAACATAAAGCCTTAAGTACTGTTCTTATCATGTTTTATCTCTAAATCTACTTAAAATCAGAAAAACTTCTGTTAGTTATGTTTAAAAAGTGGATTCTGTTCCTAACTTGACCTATTTGTTAATAAATTGTGTGTAGTTTTTAAGAAATGTGGAAAGCTTGTTCATAAATCAGCAAAATTTGCATTTATTATTTATTCATTTACTCGCATCAAATTAACGATGATTATATGTAGTTTTTATATACCTACTTTACGATATTTTGTAGTTTTTAATCATCATCCAGCTCATTAAGTTCATTCCCAGTATTTACTTTTTATGATTTTTTACGGCTAGAGTAATGATGAACCCTTAGCACAGCAATGTTTTAAGACGATTTTTTCTCTGTATAAAAGTTTTATCTTTTTTCTTTATATATATTAAAGATATATATTATATTAGGTTTTTATATTGTGTAATACTTACTATAGAGAATAGATCCTGTGTAAAACCAATTTCATTTCTTAATGGAATTGGTTTTTTTATGTACTTTAATAAACAGTATATTTAGTTTTAATCATTCTAAAAAATTTTTGATATAAAACACAATTTTTTTTATTTCTCTTAGATTTCCGAAAAAAGTAAATCATACTTAAAGTAGATAGTTGATTAGTGGAAATTACAATGAACTTGGTAATCTCCTAACCATTTAAAAAGAGAGGTAAAGACATGGTAAAAAAGAAATCCCAGGAAAACGCGGAAAAAAAGAAATTTACATTCTTTAAAAAAGCAAAGAATAAAACAACTGAAATATTAGATATGCAACAAGAAAATTCAGAAGCACTTAAAGAAAAGAAGAAACGTAAAACAAGGGAGAAAGTTCCAGCGATAACAGGAAGAAAAGTAGGTAAGGTTACATTTTGGTGTGTGATGGGATTCGTATTTGCAGGAAGCTTCCTTTCATTTACCCAACTTGCCGGTCCTCCTAGAGCAGTAGCTGTTCAGGAAAAGAAGGAGGAGCCCGTAAAAATTAAAATGTCAGAAGCAGAATTAATTGCATATGCGAATAGTTTTGCTGCTAATTATTTTAATTGGAAAGTTGATATGAATGTAGCTGAAGAACGAAAAAAACGATTAGAGAAATTTCTAGTTGAAGGATCCGATGAGCAAGGTGGATTAAATAGAGATACTTTAAAAAACGCTTCTAGTAATTTAGTTAAATCGGAAGCAGTAGAGGTCCGACAAAAAGGAAATAAAGCAGAAGTTACATTGAAAATCATTCAGAAACTAGAACCTGTAAATAATCCTGCTCCTGGAACGACACAAGCTCCAGACACACCAAAAGAACCAAAAGAAGTAACAAGGTACTTCTCAATTCCAATTTTAATGGAGAAAGGGAAGATGGTAGTCCCTAACAATCCTACAATCGTTCATGGAGAGAGAGAAAAGGCACCTTATAAAGTAGCCACTTTCAAATCAGAAGGACGAGAAATTAATACAGATGCAGAAGTAAAAAAAGTAGAACAATTTTTACAATCTGTATTTAAAGTGTATACAGAAGGAACACCAGAAGAAATTGCTTACTACTTTGAAAAAAGTAATATAACAAATGGACTAAAAGGTATTATGACATTTAGCAAATTAGAAAACCTACGAATTTATGAAGATAAGGATAAAGGATACAGAGTCTTAGTTGATGCCAAGTTAAAAGACAATGATAGCAGCTTAGAGTACACATACACATATGATTTAAATCTTGTAAATAAAGATAACAAGTTTTCAATTAGCTCTATGAAGAAATTTGAAAGCACATTAGAGAAAGTGGAGGGTAAATAATTATGGAGCTTTTGGGATTAGATATGGTTGCTCAGCAATTACCTGCTATTACGGATGCCGCGGTTCTAGGAAACATTAATTTTGGGGTAAATATTAAAAACTGGTTAGTAGCTCAGTTAGGTCCAATCTTTTTAGTTTGTGCAATTATCGGTGTAATTGTTCTACTTGTAAAACGACAAATGGCAGGTTTAATTGGTTGGCTGGTACTTTGTGCAATTGTTTCAGTATTTGTATTCTCACCAGACGTATTTAAAGACCTTGGAACAAAATTATATAACTTAGTTTTCAAATGATAACTATTAAAACTCTTCAACTACTCAACACTTACGTCCTTACGGACTGTTTGAAGTGGGAGATTCCTGCGAACACCGATGTAACCACCGGTTATCTTAGCAGGCTCTACCCGTAGTCCCTACGGTGAAAATATAAGTATCTTGTACGTTGACTCACCACACTACCTACTTTAGCTTGGTTTTCGCAACTTCAGCAAGCGTGGGGCGAAAGAACGTTGAAGATTTTGCGGTTGCAACGTTTTTCTGCAACCAACCTCATATCTTCAGTTTTCAAAGAGCAATCTGTACAAGTAATTGATAGCAAACATGTTGGCTTATGCCAACCGACATTCATCTCCCACCTAAAATTGGTGCTTCACATTTTTGAGGAAGGAGTCTTCTGTCGGAAAACGATAAATTTTTAAGGAGTTGGTATAAGTGACTCAGAAACCGACTCGTAAGGAAGTAAGGACTTATAACTCTATTTGGGATATTCCAAATAGTTTATATGGGATAAGGGACATAACACTCCCTTTTCCAGTCCCTTACAGACAACTGGGAATCTTTGTTGGGACACTTTTAGTAATTATATTTTTAAATCAGTTTTTACCCTTAGGAGAGAATGTCTTTTTCAAATATTTGATATTACCTGGTGGTATAGCGTACTTCTTTGGAAATGTAGAATTAGATGGAAAAAGCCCACACAAATTTATGTATCGATTCTTTGTATTCACATTTGAAAGAAAAAAGTTGAGTCGTTATAAAGGTACAACTAGTAATATTGGAAGCTATCAATATAAGACAGTAGTTCGATTTAAGGATGATTCAATTAAGAAGAAATAATTAATTAATCTATACAGAAGAATTAGTTTATTCTCATATTCTTCTCTAAGGAGGCACAAATGAATCAGGTTGAATTTCCAGTCAAATATTTTCATGATAATTTGATTTTTAACCAAGATGGTTCTTGCTGGGCGTATTATGAGGCATACGGGATTCCTTACGAATTTAAAGGAGACGATGATAAAAATACGTTGTTTATGCGACAACTCGGTTTATTTTGGAATTATGAAGAAGAAAAACATCTATTAATGATTCCTGTTTATCAGAATTTCAAAGAAAAAGCCGATGAGTTTAAAGAAACAGTAAGCGGTGAACTAAAAGAGCTTGCAATTGATCATACTGATGACGTTGTCCATGAGTTAGAAAGAAAGTTTGGTAAAAACGCTGTAGAATATCGTTATTTTATAGGTGTGAAATTAAAAGTAAGACACATACAAGAAGGACTTAAGGAAATGCTTTACACAGCATTCCATACCTTTAAAAACACTGCAGAACAGTTTGGATTACTTGGTGACACCAAAATACTAAAAACTGATTTGGAGATGTTTAAAAGGGAAGCTAGCGCCTTTAGAAACAAAATAAGAAAACATTTAGCCGTAAGAAGTTTAGAAACAAATGAAACACAATGGATTGTATTACGCAACTTCTATCGTACATTGGAAGCACCTGTTACAGCAGGATGGACGCCACCAGTAGTTGATGATGATTCTGCTATCTTTCCGAATCAAGAGAGTTTATTACGCTTAACAGAATCCGAAATAGACGTTAAAGGAAGACATATAGAAATGTCTCAAATCGGTTCTGATGGATTAGAGTATCCAGCATATATGAGTTTCTTATCTGCATCGAAGATTCCATACACAATGGAATTTCCAGACCAAGAGTGGATGTATACGATCCAAAATATAGATTTTCCAATCGAACTAAGTGTTCGTACAGAAAATATTAACCATCGTAAAGCTCTATCTAAACTTAATAAAAAGAAAAAAGATTTAGAAGATCAAGAAGCACATGCAAGGGAAAATGCACAAACTGTTGGGTTAAACGTGTATGAAGGTGTTCAAGAAGCTACTGAATTACAAGCCCTTATACAAAAGACACGTATGCCACTAGTTAAGACATCAGTATCTTTCTGTATATGTGATGAAGATTTAGATACAATGCGCCGAAATACCAATTCACTTATTTCTATTTATAGAGAGATGATGGTTGAGCTAGTTAGACCATATGGGGATCAGTTCCTGCTGTTTAATGAATTTATCCCTGGTGCTAGAAGATATGTAAATGATTATATACATTTTATGGAGCCCGGAGTTCTGGCAGCCGGTATGTTTGGTGCCACACAAGATTTAGGTGATAATATCGGATTTTATATAGGTACAACTGGTATTTTAAACAAAGCAGTTTATATGACACCTTCTCTCGCAGCGACAAATACCGTTGCAAATCAAAAAACGAGTGCACTTTCAGTTGCAGTAACAGGAAGTACTGGTTCTGGTAAATCATTTGGAACAAACTTAATTGTTTACCTAGCGGTACTGGGAGGAGCTCAAACACTGATAGTCGATCCAAAAGGTGAGAGGGGGAACTGGACAGAAGATTTACACGGCTTAGAAGGTAAGGTAAATGTAATTACACTAGGGACTGATAGACGAGATGAAGGGAAACTAGACCCATTTATCATTTATAAACATAGCCGAAAAGATGCAATTGAGTTAGCGATGACAATTCTTACTTTCATTACAGGTATTAAACCAGATAACTCGGAGAAATTCCCGCGCTTAGCTTCAGCCGTAGAATTCGTAGCAGGAATGGAAGAGCCGTGCTTAACAGCTGTATCTCAATACCTTGAAGATAGTGAGGATAAAGTGGATCAACAATTAGCTGCTCATATTCAAGCATTTGAGAATTTATCATTTGCACACTTAATCTTTGGTGATGGAACAAATAGAGATATTGAACTTGATACAGCAGTGAATATCATACAAATTCAGCATCTTGATATGCCGGATATTCAAAAAGATCCGAAAGATTATACCTTACAAGAAAATTTATCAGTTAGTATGCTGGACTATGTTTATGCTAAATGCATCGAACATAATGGAAAACACGATCTTGAATTTGATACATCAGATGAACGCTTTTGGGATAATAAAGAATACGGTTATATAGCCAAAGGAGATGTGTTTGAGATAGTTTCCTATGAAGAATCAGACGAGGTAATTTCACATCGTAAACTTGATGTAGAAGAAGCTATGAAGGTTGAAGGGCTTATTGACTAATAACCCCCTAATAAAGTAAGGAAAAGGCACCTTAGGGTGTCTTTTTTTCATTTCGACATGATACGACAAAATAGTTATGATTATATTTGTTATGATAGTTCAGGTGAATCTTACATTTTAAACGCTGGGGGATACATACTATGAACAAAAAACTATTAACAACACTTACTTGTTTAGCTTTATTCATGGGATTAGCAGCATGTTCATCTAACGAGACAGCAAGTACTTCCAAAGAATCTAAAGCTGAGCAAGAAGCACAAAAGGAAGCTGAGAAAGCGAAGAAAGCTGAACAAGAGACGGCTGAGAAGCAACGCAAACAGCAAGAAGAGGCTACAAAAAAGGAACAACCAACAACTACTTCTGGTAACACTATTAAAGGCTTAAAAGACGAACTATCCATTGGTATGCCATTTAAAGATTATCTTGCTAAAAAGAAATCATTAAATGTAGAGAATCCCTTCAGTATTTCACTCGGAAAAGGTAATGTAGGTAGTGTTCTTCAAGCTCAAGATGGAGTATTAGTTGTATGTATTGATGGAGAAAAGATATTCGATTTAAAAACATTTAAAAATGTTGAAGAAGCTAAAGAATACGAAAAGAGCTTAAAAGTAAAATAATAGATTCAATTCATATTTCTCAATCACCAATATAACTTAATATGGTAAAATGTTATTTGGATGAAAGTCCAAATACATATTATTAAAATTAAAGTGGTTCAAGTCGGAGGAAGGCATCTTAGGGTGTCTTTTTTTCTACCTATAAATGATTAATTGTTATATAATAATATTATTGTATTTTAGGAGGAACATAAATGAATAAAAAACTAATCATTGGAATTATCGCTGTACTAGTAGCTATCATTGCTTCCGTAGCTATTTTTAAAGATTCCAAATCAGAAGATATGAAACCTAAGTATTCACAAAAAGATATGGATAAACTTATCGATCAACACTTTAATGAACAGCAAGAATTAAAAACACAAATCAAAGAGTTGAAATCTAAAGTAGACACCTATGAAAAAGAGCAAACTAGGTCACTTCAAAAAACTACACAGCCGAGTCAAGAAACACCTAAACCGCAAGAACAAGAACAGCCTAAAAAAGAAGACGTAAAGCCGGAGTCTCAACCGGAAAAGAAAGAAGTACCTAAACCAGAACAAACTACTGGAACATTAGCGAACCCAGTAAAGAACATCGACAAAACAGAAGCTATGAATAAGGTTAAAGAAAAAGCTAAGAAAGACTTCCCAGATGATTATTCTACTCAAAATTATGTTGCAAATAAACAATCCAAAGCATTTGACTATTTAAATAACATTGAAATTAAATCGCAAGAAGAATTAAATATTATAAATAAGGCACTACGTGATTTTCCTACTGATTTTTCAACAGCAAAATATGTATATGAAAAACAAATGAAAGCTAAAGGTGAGCAAGAGGCCCAGTAATAATTTAATAAAATAGATAATAAATATGGTAAAATAATATTTGGATGGGAGTCCAATACATATTATTAAAATTAAAGTGGTTCAAGTCGGAAGGCACCTTAGGGTGTCTTTTTTTATTACCATTCGACATAATATGACAATATACAGATTGACAGTTTGTTATGATAGTCTAGGAAATCTTACATTTTATACATCGGAGGATATATATTTTGAAAAATAAACTATTACTCGCACTAACAAGTTGCATTTTAATTATGGGATTGACAGCATGCTCATCTAACGAAACAGCAAGTAATTCTAATGACTCTAAAACTGAAGAAAAAGCACAAAAAGAAACAGAGAAAGCCCAGAAGTTGGAAGAAAAAACGAAGCAAGAAGAACAGCAACGTCAAGAAGCAGAAGTTCAAAAACAGGCAGAAGAGAAAGCAAAACAAGAAGCCGAAGCTCAAAGACAGGCGGAAGAGAAAGTACAGCAAGAACAAGCAAAAAGAGAAGAACAACAACGTCAAGAGCAGGAACAGGAACAAGCCCGTAAACAACAAGAAGCACAAGCGCAAAAGCAACGTGAAGTGAAGCAACAAAAGAAAGAAGAACCTGAACTTTGCGGTTCACCAGAAGTTGGAATAACATGTGAACATGTTCAAAAAGAATGGGAAAATGAGCAAAAGATTGAAAAAGAACTCAAAGAAAAAGAAGAACGTCAGGAACGAGAAGATTTGGAGTATGCAAAAAGGAAAGCACAATCATTTGAGGATAAAGAACGAGAAAAAATGAGTTGTGATGACGCAAAAAATGTTCTTGAACAATTAAAAAATGCCGAACAGAATCCGGCCACAAAAGAAAGTATTGTAAAGTACCAAGAAAAAGTTAATATGTGTAGCAAGTAATAAAATAATATTTGGATGGAAGTCCAATACATATTATTAAAATTAAAGTGGTTCAAGTCGGAAGGCACCTTTGGTTTTCTTTTTTTATAAAAAAGGACTCATAAAACGCCTTGAATTATTTAATTTAAATATTTATATTATATTAATACATTATAACTAAATATATTAATATAAAACACTAAAAATTTGTTATAATTAGTAAATAATTCTATTAATTAGATAGAGAGGATACAATATTATGGGTTATAAATTTCGTAGAATTATCCAGTTTTCCCCGGGTGTGAAAATTAACTTTACATACACAGGTATGGGAGGGAACTCTATTTCACCTGAATCAAGAACAACAACTTATGTACCTGGAACTGGAATCTCGTATACACCACGAATAGCTGAGTCAAACAACTATTATATACAACGAGGGTATCAAGGACCAAACACTTCCTATCCCACTATGGATGAACAAGATTACAATACGGTAAATGCATTTGAGCCAATAAAAGAAACCCAAACTTACCTTGTTACTGCTTTTCGTAAAAAGGATAATCAAGTAAACTCCGTAGGTAGAAAACTAATGAAACCACTTTCCATAATTACAGGCTTGTTTGCGGGCCTATTCTTAATTATGATGCTTATTATACCTGCTCTAATTATGGCATTCTTTTCTTTCCTATGCTATAAAAATATAAAAACACCATTTGCAGTTGTATGCCCAGAATGTGATGCTGAAAATCTATTCATTTTTGAAGAAGAGAAGATTGCTTGTCGTAAATGTGAGAGTACTCTTATAATCCAAAAATAAATGGTTCTCAAATTAACGTCTCTTTATTAGTCAAAACAATATAAATCTAATTATAAATATAAATAGATAAAAAAGAGGGATAAGTGAATATCATTATTAACTTTGAAGCGTTTAATCCAACTATAAACGACTTAGCTATCAAACTTGCTATGGTACTATTTATACCGTTATTCTTAGCATTGATTGTCAAAGTGATACTTATGAAATTTATGAAAGAATCAATTGCTGGCAGATTAGCAAGTCTATCTTTGTTATTCTTTATGTACTATGTATTTAAATTTATTACAGCGTAAAAGGCACCTTTGGTTGTCTTTTTTCTGCATTAAAAATGCCTACCTATTTCCCTAGGTAGGCATTTTGTGACTTTGTATTTGCAAACGATGATATTATGACAAAACTCCTTAATCCCCAAACTCTCTGATCGTTCTTCTGCAATACGCTTAAAATGGTTCTATGTATACTAGTCTAAAGTACGAGCAGCTGCATAGAACGATCCAGAACCACCATTTCTGTGAGTAACTTTAAGCTTATATTTACCTTTTGGAAGAGTATTGTACGTATTTGTAAAACCCTTTCCTGCTGCTAACGATCCAGAACCAATAACATTACCTTTTGAGTCTTTTAAAGACCAGTCAAGTGTACCTTTAGTATTGTTTGTCATATGAACTCTCATATCTGCTTTTTTTACATGCTCAAACGATACTTCTCTTTCACCATTTATCAGACTGAAATCATCTTTAAGTATTTGGGTACGTTGGATAATTGGTGCTGAATTTTTAGTATTATCTACACCTTCTGTACTTGCTGATGCTGCTCCAATCCCTCCAGTTAATGCGATACCAGTTGCTAATGTTCCTACTACTAATTTCTTAAACATAATAAATCCTCCTTAAATGTATCACTTTTTAAACTTTTGTAAATATTTTGAATTTGTGGAAATATTTATTTAAATATTTATTAATATTGGTAATACACTTTATCAAATGGAAAATAGAGGGGTTTGTGATGATATGTAATAATGCATGTTCATTCGGCAAAAGAATATGATAAACTCTAACCACCTGTTCTATTTTTTCAGTTATCTTGGAAACCTTACTTCTTATTTACCCAAATGGGAGGCGCTTTATGGCGTCTTTTTTTTATTTTTAAGAGGACCTGCTCAATTCATTCCTAAATACATAAGGTAATGTGAACCCATTAAATCACATGGAATGAACCCTATTTTTACCTTCTGATCTAAAGGAGGCACCATTGTTATGGGATATGGTGGTAGTTGCGGCGAAGGCTGCGGTTTCGCTGGAGGATTTGCTTTATTAGTTGTATTGTTTATTTTATTAATCATTATCGGATGCAGTTGTTTCTGCTAAAAACTATTGGAAAAGGCACCCTTATATGGGCGCCTTTTTGTAAATTAAAAACTTACCTATTTCCGTAGGCGGTCTAAATGTGATTTTGCACAATTGAGTTATAGCAAAATCATTTATATTGAAAGTAATTAAAATTAACTTAGTAATCCTAATACCCTAATAATCTCAATTGTTTTATTATCTTTTATTTTAAAATGTAGTCTTTTCCCTATGCGTTCACTAATTACAATATTTTCAGAGGCTAATTTACGTAAATGTTGTAGAATCAAATCTTCTGTAATTTTTGTTTGTTTACTTAAATCAGAAACTGACAACGATCCATATGTAATCAATTTACAAACAATTGATAATCGAGTAGAATTCCCTAATAACCCTAAAACTTTTATACTTTCGGTATAGAAACTAAAATCCATATGAAAAGCATGTAACAGATCTTCCAACCTCCTAAAATAAGATGAATATCAACCAAAATATCTTAACATAAAAATAGTAAAAAACACCCTAAAATATACCAATTGTTCATTGAGAAAAATGATACTTGAAAGGAAGTCCAATACATATTATTAAAATTAAAGTGGTTCGAGTCGAAGGGAGGCACCTTAGGGTGTCTTTTTTAGTATAATACTTCTAAACAAATAGAAAAGCCTCATTAGTAGAGGCTTTTCATGATATATTCTATTATTTTCTTCCCTCATATAAAGCGACATATTTTCCACAAGATAATTTTTTCCAACCTTTAAAATAAAAAGTAATCCCATCTTCCTTGTATACATTATTAAACTTGTCACCAGGTTGAACAAGATATTTAGTATATACACCATTATTATAAGATACATGCGAGCTATAACATTCGTCATATGGAATATATACGTTTGCTGATGCTGCACCAATTCCTCCTGTCAATACAATACCTGCTGCTAATGCTCCAACTACTAATTTCTTGAACATAATAAATCCCCCTTTAATAGTTCTTTATAACTTGCACCTTAAATATATCACTTTTTTCATTTTTGTAAATATTTTGAATTTGTAGAAATATTTATTTAAATTTTGTCAATATTGGTAATATACTTTATCAAATGGAAAATAGAGGGATTTGCGATGATATGTAATAATGCATGTTCATTCAGCAAAAAATCGTGATAAGATCTAAGCACCTGTTCTATTTTTTCAGTTATCTTAGAAACCTTACTTCTTATTTACCCAAATGGGAGGCGCTTTATAGCGTCTTTTTTTATTTTCAAAAGAACCTGCTCATTTAATCCATAAAAACATAAAGTAATTTGAATCCATTAAAATACATGAGTGACTCCTTATTTTTCTCCTACTATTTAAAGGAGGAATTATTATGGGCTTTGGTGGTAGTTGTTGTGGTGGTTGTGGCTTTGCAGGAGGATTTGCTTTATTAGTGGTATTATTTATTTTATTAATTATTGTTGGAGCTTCTTGCTTCTGCTAAAAAACTATCGGAAAAGGCACTCTTATATGGGTGTCTTTTCTTTATGCATAAAAAAGCCTCATCTTCCTATAGAAAAGATAAGGCCTTTATATACTATTTATTATAAACACATTTTGCTTCTCCAAAAAGACCACCAGTGTCCCATTCGCCACCATAATGAGCACAATTCAAAGGTGTACGATTGTTTCGCATACTAGGATTTGAAGGTGGTTTATAGCCATTATTTACAATACTACCAACAATAAATATTCCTCCAATTACAAATACCATAGTAACAATTGATAGTGTTTCCCATTAGGACCAGTGACAATGTCGTTTACAACTTCTTTTGCTTCTTGCTAAGGTTCACCTTTTGAAAATAATGAAAGAATAATAGGGATTATAAATATGAAAAATAGCAAGATTATAAATTTCAGAAAATATTTCTAAAAAGCTTAGTTTCTTAGCTAAAAGTAACAATAATTCAAGTAGAAGTATTATTTTTGAACTTTATAAATATTGAACAAGAGAGAGGAGATATTTTTATGGATTCAAAAACTTATGAAAAACTACAGGCACTACGTAGATATAAAGAGCCAATTCAAGCGGTATTGAGAACGGTTAAAAGACACGATAAAGACGATCCAGATACTGAATATGCTGAGTTTGCCCTTGAAAACGGTAAGATTATAGGTGTTTGTAAAAAAGAGAACTTCTCTGATTACTCTTTTAGAAGTATTACACAATTCACAGGTAATATTTTTAATGTAGTAATTACTCAAATGTCTGATGAACTAGATGTAAATAAAGTTCAGGTTTCAGTAAAAGAAGCAAGCAGAAGATCTGCGGATGCTTTAATGCGTGAGTTAATAGAATTGGAGCAAGATCAAAGACTGCAAGAGCCAACCTACGAAGCAGAGATAACTGGATACAACATGAATGCTCAGGTTCCTACTATATTTTTACGCATTAATGGTGCGGAATGCTTCATGAAATTACATGAACTAAACTATGGAAGAGTTTATAAAAATGCTGTGGATCGCTATGCGCCTATTGGTGAACGCATCCCAGTTAAGGTTCTACAATTTAGTCCGGAGCAACGACTAATTCATGTTTCTAGGAAAGCGGCAGTGGAAAATCCTTATCAGCTGTTATCTGAATTAGCTGAAGGGGACACAATTGTAGGGCGAGTTGTAAATGTTGATCCGCGTTTTGGAGTTTTTGTTGAATTGGACCAAGGCTGCACAATTAAAGGAATTGTCCCTAAAACAATCGAACAGCCAGTATTGGATGAAGTAGTAAGTATGAGAATTGTGAATGTGGATGTAGAAAAAGAGCGAGGGTCGGGGGTTATTTTTAAGTTTCCTTTTGGACGCAAAAAAGTTAACGACCCAACGGCGTTTTTATATAACTAATGAGTGCGCCGCAGGTTTCCGTACAAGAGAAAGGAAAGGCGGTTCAATATTGGCTTAATAGGGACCAATCTTTATCACTTTGGGATGACCCCTCTTTGCAGGGGGGACCAATTCTTCCAGATAAATTCAAACCACTCACAGATTTACGTAGTATTTATGACAGGATTAATTCAGGTTTTATAAATGAAAAAGATAATTTAATACTAAAGCTTATTTGGGATTCATTAGCGATTACTGAAGCACAAATCAAAAATTTTGTGGAATCTAAAATTAGTAGGTCACAGGTTTCAGAATCGTTGAAAAAACTGGTACTGTATGGGTTTGTTAGTCGATGGGAGATAAAATCGGGGTTATTTCCGGATCAGCCCAAAACCTCTGCTCCAATTACATTAAATACTGCTGGTCATTTGATGATGTGGGCTTATCATAACCGTAATACAAATTATTCTTTAAAGCCAGAACAGTGGTTAAAGCTTGGGGTGGCAGGTGTACAAAGATTTGTCACTATGAATCAGATAAAATATGAGTTTGCAGTAGGCCAACAATTATTAAAAAACTGGTGCTGGTATCCAAAGCTAAAAGGTACTGGTAATGGACATAATCCAATTGCTGTTGGAGAAATTCAAACTCCAATTGGAAATCAAAACTTCATATTTGAAAGGGTACAACAAGGTCAGCGATATGCACAACATTTAAAATCGCGATTGAAAATTTGGGAAGATCAAATTCAAAATGGACCAAATAATGTATTGAATTTCGAAAACACAAAGAGTTTACCAGGAATTTTTATATTATCTATATCTAATCTTGCTTTAGCAGAACATGTTAGAAAGGAGCTAATGTTAGACTTACAAAAGATTCCTATAATGCTTTTAATAGATGAATGTATTCACAGTGAGGGATTCGCAAAATCTTTTTATATCTCAACTCAAAACGGAATTCAGCAAGCACCATTACCATTTTTGAGATAACAAGAGCTGCTTCAGGTAAATATGCTGAAGCGGTTCTTTGTTGTTTTAACGATGAATCGATATTCACAACTCAATTTTTGTTTGCAATATATCTAATTTCATTTTTTATAGACTTCAATTAGAGTTGTTTTAATGAAAAAACAATGTGTTGAATAGATAATTAAATAAGGCTTTTCTATTCCTTTCTAGAATGAACAGTAATGTATAATCAAATGTCCCTAAATGTAACAAGGGGGCAGTAAAATTTGGTTTATATTCATTTTTTTAGCTATTTTAGTAGCTAGTTATGTTGTGGCCCAATATTTTATTATGGATGGATTTCAAACAGGACTTGTCAAAATGAAGCTTATGTTTGTATCTAAATTAATTGTTTTTTGGTATATAATGTTATTTATACATATTACAACTAGTATAGTAGCATTAGTAATCGGTCCGTTTACATTATCCACAAAATTTAGAGGAAAGAATATTAACCGTCATCGAATAGTTGGGAGAATCTATATGGTTGATATATTATTAGGCGGCATTTCAGGACTGTACTTATCCTTTTACGCTATGGGGGATTGGTAGCAAAGCTTGGTCTCGGTTTGTTATCCGTATTTTGGCTAACATCAGCATATCAAGCATTAAATAGAGTTAAGAATAGGAAAATTCAAGACCATCGAAATTGGGTGATTAGAAATTATTCTTTAACCTTTGCGGCAGTTACATTAAGAATTTGGCTACCTTTGTTTGTATTGTTATTTGGATTACAGCAGTTTGAAGTTAGTTATACTGTTATTGCTTGGTTAGTATGGGTACCAAATTTAATTATTGCAGAATTATTTATAAGACAAAGACTTAATAAAGGAAAATACCTGGTAAATGAGGATGTACATTTATGATGCAAATCTGATTTAATGTTAAGGATTGAAATCCTCAGCAATTCAATGTTTTTTGTAATTTTTCCCGCCGAGATTATGGAGTAACCTACCTTGGCGCTAGCGAGAAAATAATTGAACGAATGAAGTACGTTATTCAAAAGATTACTTTACCTTTTAATATTTTTACAGTATTCAACCAGACCAGAGAACGTTTCTTATGTAAGGAAGGGATATGAGGGGTTATATGAAAAGAATGAAAAATGTATGGTTATTAGTGTTATGTTTCTTATGTTTGAGTGGGTGCAATTATGAAAATGAAGATCAGGTGAAAAAATATATAAAAGAAAAACATGGTTTCGATGTTGTTGTAACAGATTGGGGCGGGATACATGAAGGAAATATGGGACATACGTACCATACTGTTCAGGCAAAGGATAATAAAAATATTCAATTTCGAGTAGAGGTAAATGGTATCTTCTATTCCACAATACAAGGTGATGAATACGAATATGGGAAAAACACATACGAGGAATATAAGAAATTCAAACCCATTCTTGAAGAAATGAAAAAGTTAGGTTACGAGGAATCTGAAAATAAAAATGTTCTTCAATATATAGTAGATTATAACAATGCAGCAGAAAAACCAACAGATGAGTTGTTATTAACCTTAAAAATGAGTAAGGAAATCGATTATAGTCAATTTGAAACTATAGAATTAGATCGTTTACATGCATTATTCCAACTCATTCAAAAGAGTAATAGAAAGATAACAGAACTTGAAATTGAGGATCATAATGATAAATCGATTGGTCTTCCTTTCGAAGATGTGCAAAAGGGTATAACGAAAGAAGAACTTCTACTAACAATGAAAGACACAGTAAGCGGTTATTGGACATATTTAATTGAAACACAAACAAAAGTCGTTGAAAGATTAAAAGAAATTCAAAATGACCGCTTTGTAATTAAAGATATTACTTGTGCACATCCGAAGGAAGGGAAATGCCCAAAATATGAAGCTACGATAGTTTTTAATGACAGTTCTATGGAGTATAAAAATGATCCCGATGTAATGGAGGATTTGACAAAGGTGGTCACGATTCTTAAAGAAGAACTACATAACGAGAAATTTGATATATTTGTATCCAACAAAGATAGAACAAGCTATTCACTCTGGCTAACGTCAGAGAAAATTCAAAACAGTAGTAACATTTATGAACTTATAAAATAATTGTATATCAAAAATAATATGTAATAGGTTCTATTGATAACTTTGTTTTTTCGACGCAAAGTGTATGAATGGTTTTGCTGCTTTTTACAGAAAATGAAAGTTTGTATTGGTTTTTCAATAACTAACATAACCATCTAACTCTTAAACGATAGATGGTTATGTTAGTTCTAAATGCTATATTTTTAAATGAAAGTCGTATAATTTTAAAAAGTATAAAGTTATGAATTAAGTTGTATCAGTATGAAATATCTCTTTAGAATGAATCAACCAAAAGTTTATATTTTCTAGGAACATGAACAGAAAATGAACAAATTTTTTTATGAAAACTGTTCATGCAATCCTAATGAAAGAGTTGATTCTAATCAATCTTTTTTTTAAAATCGATTCTTTTTTGTGAGTCATAGAATCTAATTTGGTAAGAGATTTTTGATTAAACTTTATTTTAAAGCAACGTTTAAAAGGAGTAAAAAATGAATACAATTAATAAAATCTTAAGTGATTTTGCAGATATAAATACAGATGAATACGTGAGGAATTATTATGAGCTTAGTATTATGTCAGAAAATAAAGAGGACAATATTTTTGTACTTGCCAAAAAGGCGACATATGCTACTAGTAATGACACATTAGAACTCATCCGCTTGAAAGAATGGAAAAAAGAATTCCTAATTTGCCAATATTCCAATGGAGAGTCTTCTTGGTTTGGGAAAATACCGTGCGGATATGATTTACATGGATTGACTCCGAAGGAATTTATAATAGAGCAGTTATTAAATGTATTCAAACAAGAACCAGATGAGGTTTATTGGATTAAATTAGATCCAGGAGGTTATTATGCATGCTGTTATGAAGAATATTTGTTTAAGACAAACACAGGAATTTATTTTTTTAGTATGCAAGTACACGATTAAATAATCAGGATTTGAAATGTAGTTTTATTAATAAAAAAGATTGATAACTTAATAATAAAGAAGAAGTCTCCATGTCCAAGGAATAAGAATTAAATGAAGAATACAGATAGTCCAGGTGAATTTTGTATTCTTCTTAACTCCTATTATCTTTTTGAAAATAAAGTTAAAAAACCAAGCACCTAAAATTGTAACAGATAACTCAAAAATCGTAATTATCCATTCTAGTATAGTATGTTCTACATCAGGAGAAGCACCAGCCATACTAAGAATAACTATAACTGGAAATGAGGGTATATAAACAAGTAAATAAGAAAAAAAGTAAAAAATATATTTTATCAATGTTTTTCCTTCCATAAGATCCACTCCTAATATAGAACTAATAGTTAAAGGCGAATTATCAAACTTAGTCAAAAGTTACACATGTTATATTTTAAGTATATAAAGTTAGTGCTTTTATACATAATTGGAGGTCCCTAAATAATGTTATTTTAGAGGTCTTCAGTGGTGAAATATCATATAATATCAAGAAGTGATAAGGAACTATAGCAAACAAATAGTCTGCATATATCAATCTAATTATAGTAAAAAAGGAAAATTATTAGAATCTTGACTTTTTTCTACATGCATATCAGAAGGAAATGAGGAATTATAGCTTAATCCTTTAAAATATATCCATATTATAAAGAAAAATAGAACTTGAATACAAACAGGAGTCTGAATATTCTGTTTAAAATAAATTGAATATGGTGATGATAATTTATATAATGTATGTAAGACTTTCTTTTTTCTTTTTTTAATCCATAAATACTACAACCCTTTCGGGGAAATGACTTTGTAAAGCAGCCTTGCTTACAAAAATTCATATACCCGAAAGGGTTTTTTGTGTTTAAAAACAATTAGGCTTATGCCGTTTATATAGATATTTCTATAAGGAAAGGATGAAGGGTGTTGTATATATTTGAAAAGGAATTTTATTATGCAGTTACTCTAAAGGGGTTGTAACACTTCCACTAACTTATTAAACAAATTTCATACTAAGTAGTAGGAGTAAAAATAATGTATGTTACTACTAAAACGAATGAACTAAATGGATTTGAGCGAATAGCTAAGATTTTAGAGGAAGTTGAGAGATCTGGTACTCATCAGCAGATGATAGAAGTTCTAGTAGAAGGTAAAACATATCAATCTGCCTTTTGCTTTGCACATGTTGTTGCGGATATAGGACAGTGTGTTTCCTTACTACTTTGCACAATAATTGGGGGCATTGAGCGTACAGTTCAAAGTATAAAAGATGCGATTGATAATGGGATTTTCAATTTGAAGTTTGGTACTGAAGAAAAAACCTCAATAAGTTATTTAAATATTTCTAGGTGTTAAAGTTCAATTTCAATGAATATGAAATGAATTATTGTATTAGTGAAATGGTAAAAGAGTAGAAAATCTTGTTTCCGAAGGTGGATTATGGAAGCGTGTTAGAAGAGGGTAATAGTTTAACTGACTACATGCTTAAATATGCAGAAATTATAGTAGAGAAGGTTTTACATGAGGTGAAACCATCCTATAACCCTCTAATAGATTTGCCTTTAGAGCATTTTCTTTCATAAAGGGAGGAAATTATAATGATAGGTGAAACTTTTAAAAATTTATTATTAAATCTGGCTGGTTTAATAGTGGGGTTAAGTGCTATATATTTAATAATTAAATATAGCTTCAAATTAACAGTAGAAAAAGCTATACCTAATTTAATAGCCTATGCTAGCTTATATTTACCAGGAGTTATAACATTTAGCTTAGTTGGGTATTTTTCAAGCTCATGGATTTTTGGAATTGCAATGGGTGTTATAGTTGAGGCAATTCGTTTCTATGGATTAGGAAGAATACTAAATAAAATATCCTCTTCATTAAGAGCGATGAAAGTGAAAATTGCTATAGCAAAAGCAAATAAAATTGCAAATACTAAAAATAAACCTTTCGAGGTAATTGAAGTTGCTCAATTTAGCCTTGAAAAAGAGAGCATAGTACAAGAGCAACCAGCAGTAATTGAATTGAAAAAAGAACAGAGGGAGATTATAAAAACAGAAGGATCAGAAATAATTGACGATGCAGATGATGTAGAAGATTTAGATGAAATGGAAGGCTTAGAGCGTGTAGCGGTACTAGAGCACATAGAAATGGTCGCAGAAGCTAAAGAAGAAATATTAGTGGAAAATGATACTACAGTTAAACGTGAACGTAAGCAGGCAGAAAGTACACCTGATACACAGGAAATATATGAACAATTACAACTTGTTTTAGTTGGTGGGGATTTATAAAAAAATAATCAAGAAATTAGTTTGGATTAATATAAGAGCTATCATCATGTTTAATGATGATAGCTCTTTGTATTTAGAATTAAAAAGCCCGCTTTAAGATGAACTAGCTACTATCTTACTCTGTTTTAATAATGGCAAAATAAATATCATTGTACACTTGATGTACGCGAATAATAAACCTGTTAAAAAGTAATAACGTCATTTCAAAAAACTTTAGAAACGCATGGTAATAATTGGTGTAATCATTCTTTATCCTGTATGATAAAAATGGGAATATTCAATGTTTTAATAGACAATAATTGGCTTAATAGAAGTAGAAAAAATTATTAATAGGAACGAAAAGGATGACCAAAATGGGAATAAAAAGGAACCTATAGAATTTGCAATTTATATTTAATATATGAATTGTTTAACAGGAAAGGAGGTAGTGAAAAGCATTGAAAAAAAACAGTTGTAGTAAAGGGAATTACTGTTTTATATGGTTATAGATATGTATCACTACGTTGAAAATATTTTAACTTTTAAACAAAATAAACAACAAGGGGTAGATAAAATGGGGAAATATGTGAAAGACCAAAAGGTAGTTGCCTATACACTATTAGGATTAGAACCTTGTACAGTTGTAAGAGTTGGTTGGATTTTTATTACGGTAAGAGAAGAAGAAACGGGTCATCTATATTCTGTTAGAAAAAGTAAAATGACACCTATAGAGGAAGAGGAACACTATCTTGTAGAAGAAAGTATTGATGATGAAGGGTTATTCGGTATAGGTAGATTGTTTGCTAAAATAGAAGCAGAAGACATGGAAGTTGCAAAGAAATCATTTGAAGAGAATGAAGACTTCCCTAAATACGAAGATTTCCATAAACCATCAGAAGGGAAACTGTATGGTGGAGAGTACTATACTACAATCAAAACAGGTAAAGAGTTACTAGAACAATACTTTAATCGAGAAGAGCTAGAACGTAATGGTACTAATTAAATTAGATGTGTAAACGGTTAAAGGTCAAATTTTATTTATGTTAGGTATATAGACTAAGAAAATTTATATTCGTTTTTTGGGAGGACAAAATAATGGATTTGGTAAACAAATTTTTAAACGGTTTGAAAGAAGCCTTATCAACAGATGATCTCGAAGCACTAAATAAAGCATACGGTGCTACAAAAGGGGATATTGATATATTAAGAACGAAATATCCAAATTGTCCACAATCGTTAATCACTTTACTTGAAAATATCGATGGTACATATTGGCGGAAATATGGAGAAAACGAAGTCACGGTATGTATTTTAGGTTCAGATGTTGAAGGGTATCCATATTATTTGCTTTCTACACAGGAAATGATCGAAAGTTCAAAAGAAGGAGAAGACGTCTCCTATCTTTTAGAATACCAAGATGACGAGGATGCTGTTGACTCCAAGATAAATCCAGAAGGTCTTCTCCCTGGCACGTATATTCACTTTTCAGATTGTATGAACAACGGTGGAACATCAAAGCTGTATATTGATTTTAATCCTTCTGAAGAAGGGGTATGTGGTCAAATCATTCGTTTTTTACACGACCCCGATGAATATGAAGTGATTGCAAACAGCTTTGATGAGTATTTACAGAATCTTATTGATGGTAAATTTAATTTTCTAGACGGAGAAGAATCTCAATAATGTGTGAAGAATTTTACTCAAATATTGGAGGAGATTACGATGAATCAAGATCCAATTTTACCAAAAGTAATAAATGGGAAAATATGAGCCATGATTCTTCTTTCCGAACAGTATATGAAGCTCGAGAGAAATTACTTCTAGATGAACAAGCTAAGTTAGCGCATGCAGAACAAGAGGGCATGGAAAAAGGAATTGAGCAAGGTAATATGCTGATAATCCGAGGAATGCATGAAATTGGTGTACCACTTGAAACTATTGCAAAAGCAAGTAAGTTGAGTGTGGAGGAAATTGAACGTATCTTAAAGCTAAAATAAATATATATGAGTATACAAAGCCTATGTGTAGAAAAAATTAGTCGTTTATTATCATAGTAGGTTTAATGGGAAAGCATTGTTGAAGATTTTGGCAGTGCTTTTTCTTAATCAATTTTTGGATGTTTTTCATGCTGCTCACAATTATATAAAAAAGTCGAAAGAAGAACGTGAAATGTATTCACGATTAATAAATATGATGCAAATCTAATGTAATGTTGAGGACAGAATTCTTCAGTAATTCAATGTTTTTTTTATGATTCTTCCCGCTGAGAGTTTGTAGGAAGAAAATACTAAAATGTTTACTATAAAGCCTCAATATATGAGATTTTTTCTATGTGTAAAGTTACTTTTCAAAAAGAATAGCTAACTTAAGGAGCCTTTCTCATACTTGAACCGTCTTAATTTTAATAATATGTATTGGACTCTCATCCACATCTTATTTTCCCGTGTTATGTAATGTCGGTCAGTGAGAAAAAAAAGGTACTCTTTCGAGTACCTTTTTACTATTCTACTTTTAACTTAATTTCTTTACCCGTCATACCACCACTAGCTTTTAAGAAAATTCCTTCAGCATCTTTTGGTATATCAAATACAATTTTACCTGTTTGTGTTAGACCAGGATTCAATTGTTTTAAGAAGAAGTCAGTTTTTCCACCGTTAGCTAAGTCAAAAGATGTTTGACCTTGTGTTGAATATGTGAATTCGCGACCTTTACTATCTACTAATTTAAAGCTGTTAGCATCAACAGTGATAGCGTCTTTTTGATTATTAGTAAGTGTAACTTCTAAAATTTTAAATACACCTTGTGCTTGTTCTTTTGTATATTCATTGCCTACAGAATCTACTGTTTCCATAGATCCTACAGCGATTTTCACATCAGAAGATACCCCTTCTTTTGATACTGCTTTAGTGTCTGTTGAAGTTGTTTCTGTTGAATCACCGCCACCAGCAACCATAGCAATTATTCCGATTACAAATAAAACTATAATGCCTAGGCATCCAAACTTAAATATTTTTCCCACGTTTGTTCCTCCAATTATGTAAAATTTAAGATTGCAACAGTAATAATAACACATTATATATCTTTATATTGTCATATTATGTCGAAAGGAAATAAAAAGATAGTTTGGAAGTTTCAGATATCATTTCTGTCCTATGACCTATTTTTCCAAGTATTTCGTCTGTATCTCATATTCATAAAGGTAAATGCGCTATAGCCAAAAATTTTCATCTATTTTTGGTAATTGATTCATGTAAAATTTGTTTGTTGGTACATAACTTCATCTATTTTTTAAATATTGTATTATTAGGATGCCGAGGTGAAAATAATTATGTATATGGGTTTCGACAATCAGGAAGATTGACAAAGTATTGAGAATTACTGGACTGTCTGGCCAAATTTAAGAATTTAAACAAATGCATTATTAAAAAAGAACTCTTATGGAAAGATAAGAGTTCTTTAAAAAATGTTGTATTTGAAACCCGTGATGTTTCACAAAAATATTACGTATATGCAATATATAGAGTCAATGAAAATAATAAAGGTGCATATAATCTATATTTTAATTAGTTCAGCCCCTTGGAGGGCGCTCCAAGGGGCTAAGATTCGAGAATTTTTAAACTCTTGTTAATTTATATGAGAACTCCGTGAACTACTCGCCACTTAGCAAAGCTTGAAGGGGGAGCTTCTCAGTTCCACGACGAAAGTAACCTTTCGTCTCCCTGAGCGTTACTTCGGGGTGTTCCATCCCTAGATGTCCAACGCATGGATGCTCAGTTGGTACGGTTGATATTTTACGCAGGAACCGAATGGCTTGGTTTTCGCACTCTATTTTCTTCCTGCAACCTTCTATATCAAGTTATCAAAGAACTTCATATAGCAAGTTTATCAAAAGTTTTTGGCTATGCCAAACCGAAAGTCATCTCCCACCTATCGTAGGGCTACGCCCTTCACACGCTTGAGGAAGGAGAATTCTTTCGGGGAATACGTTAAAGAGTACCTATGCAATTTTAACACTCAACCATATATTTTTGAAACTATATATAGAGATTTATGTGTTAGTAGGTATCATGTTGCGTAACCATAATTGGTGAGCGAAGGTGAGGGGACAACAGAAGTACTGACTGGACCTACGGAGTATAAATGAGAAGATTCTTGGTTTTCTCCCAACCACCAAACATAAAGCGAATAGTTAAGAAAGATAGAAAGTTATATGATGCAGGTGCTTTTTTTAGTTATATAGAAATTATACATTAAACATACTTAAGGAGTCATTTAAGTATAAAGATAATTTATAATCATACAATGATATGGAAAGTCTTTTCGAACATGTTAGTTAATTCAAAGTATATGTATTATTTGGAACCTGTGCGAGGGTGCTTTTTTAATGCACATTATTATAAGGACAAGCATATTATGTAATAGGACGAGTTCTTCGTGTCCTATTCAATGCTCAGGAAAACCCCGATTCACATTGAGAGTACCGGTAGCGGGGGTGCTCTCTTTTTATTGAAAAATATATTTAAATGTATATAATATGATTATTCAATTTATTTTTCGATATAAGGGGTACAAATTCGATGCGACGTAAAGAGGATTTGTTAAAACAATGGAAGGTGGATCTGCAAGCTGTTCAAGAAGAAAAGAGAATGAAGAAGAAAGCTAAGAATAAAAAATATAGCATTCCTGGTAATACAGCGGGATTCATGAATGGAAAGAATACTTATCGTAAAGAGAATGGGGTATGGAAACAAAGAAGTAAATGAAGTGAAGGTAAATAAGTTTAGTTAAGTTTATAGCAAGTATTGTAGGCGCTTCCGTGATCTGGTTGGCGTCTTGTTTTTTGTTAAGGAAAAATAACAAAATCAAAGAATATAAGTACGGGATTAGAAGAAAAAATAATAGTCTTGTCGTTTACTATAACCCATTAGGAAAAAGCGAATAACAAGACAATAGACAAGTAGTGAGAGGGAATTCCCATTCTCGATTGAAATTACATCGCAAAATCCAAATGCCGTATAAGAAATATTAAACTTATAAATGAAAAAAGAAACATGCTAGTGTCCCAAAAATATAAGTTTTTAAGGCTCTACCAGGATATGAATTGCAGGTACATCCCCGTATCGGTATAACGAGGAACACAATGTTCTTGGAACGGTGGACAGTAGTTGCCATGGAGAAGTCGGAGTGTTGGTTGTTAACAATGAAGTTCCTAAAGAGGATAATTATGCAAGATCATGAAATTGAAAGAGGTACTCGTATTGCTAAAGGCGACATAGCTTCGGTGGAAAAAGCTCATTTATAGAAAAAAAGAATGAGGAAAGTGGATTGGATTATTAGCTAAATCCAACCATAATCATTTCTTCATTTTTTATTTCAATTATAAATTTATATTCTTTATCCAATAACCAGAAATAAAAACTGACTGCATCAATATCAACTAGTGATTGGAATACTTTATCAAGATTTGTGCTTATTACAGGGATTTCATTATTATCCCATAATATAAAAATCTGTTCATCAAAATCTGGTTTGTTTTCTTTAATAAGGGAAATTAGTTGCTCTTTATTTAAAGCTATTAATTGATTGTCTATCTGTTCCCAATCTATTCTTCCAGAGACAGTTATGGGAAATGAATTTATTAAAGTATTTACAATCTGTTGGCTTTTATTTTGAGAGAAAATGAGAGTTTCTGCTCCGAGGGATTCAATACATTCATTAAACAAAGGGTTTGTATCATTGTTATTTTTGGTTTTCAGTGCCCGTAATTTTTGTTGCATTTTCCATCGTCTTGAGGATCTATCACTCATTTTTATCATTCCTTCTACAATTAATTAGGAGTCAGTATAGCATATAGAAACAGTTCTTTGGGAAGAAACTATTAGGCAATTGAAATCAGCCTCTACTTTCACCATATTTAGTTTAAGAATTAGATTGTTCAATTCTTTTGAAACATAACTATAATAATTCAATTTCAATATTGTAAGCAACTCAGTTATTATATAGAAATACAAATTCAATGACTTGAATTCAATGTTTTGTTACGCTATAGATAGCTTGATTTGTTTTAACTTAAACATATTAAGAGTACTTAATAATTTTTAGGAGGCTTTTTTGAATGAAGTTATGTAAGGCGAAAACCTGGTTACCATTATTTGCTGCAATGATTACAGTAGTAACAAATCCAGTAGGGACTGCGGCTTCAACGGTTTATACGGTTCAAAAGAATGATACCCTAGAAGCAATAAGTAAACAATATGAGGTTTCTGTACAATCACTTAAACAAGAAAACAATAAAGCAAATGATCAAATTAATATTGGAGAACGTTTAACAATTCCGGTATCGTCAACTGCAAACAAATATGTTCAAAAAAATAATTCAACAGTTTCAACTAATACATATCAAGCAATTTACCAAGTGAAAAGCGGGGATACACTAAGTTCTATATCACAACAATATAAGGTTTCAATACAGTCAATAAAACAAAACAATAACGTAGATGAAAATCATATTTTTGTCGGGCAGCACTTAAAGATTGATACTGGTATTTCATTACAAGAAGTGGATTTAATGGCTCGATTAGTAAATGCAGAAGCAGGAGGAGAACCGCATGCAGGAAAGGTTGCAGTTGCAAAGGTAGTATTAAATCGTGCTAACGCAAATGGTTTTCCAAATACAATTACAGGTGTAATTTATGAACCCATTAAAAATGGTTATGCATTTACTCCTGTTACAGACGGTAGAATTAATCAGCCTGCTACACAGGAAGCAAGAATGGCAGTAGAAGAGGCTCTCACTTCAAAAGGAACAAATTCTGATTGGCTTTATTTCTACAATCCCAAAACCTCGACTGATAAATGGATTACAACACGTCAAACCGTTGCACAAATTGGAAACCATCTGTTTGCTAAATAAAATAATAGTACATTAATATGTTTCCAATGAGATAAGGAGAGGTTATTTTTGCGTGTAGTTCATTCACTATTAGCAATATTAGCAGTTATATTTTTAATTTGTGGTGTTATTATTCACGAGTATGTATTGGTGTTTTTGGTAGGGATTTGTTGCATGGTGATAGTAAGTTTTATAATTTCCAGTATACGTAATTGGAAAGAGAATAGAAAGCGTATTTCCATCTTGTATTTTACTTGTGTATTAATATTATTGCTATTAACAATATATCTTTTGTTTGTCACTTTTTATACACGTTCTTTTGAATTTTAGCACTTTTATATAATTTAACATGGCCCCAAAATCAAAAAGAATGATGAAATCCTTAAAAAATAATCAGCTCGATTTATCGAGCTGATTATTACATCCAGAAATCCTCAAAGTCTACGCGTCATTTTACTTTATGAAGATTATCCCATTATTGAACTACTCCCACTATTATCTCGTATAGACGAGGGAAATTAATAAGTAATGGGGCTTAATCGAATTCTAACTTATTAGTAGGGTATCGCCATAATTATTGTGGTTAGAAGCCCTATCCCTTCATTCTTCCAATTGATATTTACGGAAATATCCAGACTATGGTTTGTTTGCTATACCATTTCGCTATCAAGCTAACAAAGAGATTAAAAATATTAAAGAGGATTTTTCTAAAAATGAAAGCGCTTTACAATTAAGAGGAATATGCAATTATGCATATCCTTTTTTTATTATGTTTTTATATGCAAAATCTTTTACATATGCATTATCGATTATATTCAAAATGTCACAGGCCTTGGCATCTCTGTAAAAACGTATCAAAATTTTACTTTAAGACACACGGTATATAAATTTTTGATTGGGCAAATTCCTCTTGTTTAGGAAGAGTAAAAACATCTACTATAAAAATTTTCACAACAGAGCCAGATAACGTGATAAAGTATTTATTGCTGTGCATGTAAATAAAAAAAAGCCTTACAAAATGATGTTTGTAATGGTTTATTTAGCTTATATGATTTTAGGAAATTAATAGCATTTTATGCCGTTATTATTAACCTAGTTACCAAGAAATAGAGGTGAATATAGAATGACTAAACCTTTTAAAAAAAATAGTCGTTATATGGTTGGGTTGGACAGTCTAAGAGGGCTAGCTATACTAGGTGTTATTTTGTATCATATTAATTTTAATTGGTTACCTGGAGGGTTTTTAGGGGTTACAGTATTTTTTGTACTTTCAGGTTATTTAATTACAGATATTCTAGCCATGGAGTGGAAGAGAAATAAGAGAATTGATTTGAAAAAATTCTGGCTTAGTAGAGCAAGAAGATTGCTTCCAGGAATGATTGTTATGCTCGTTATAACATTGGCATGGATTACGATTTTTCATAGCTCTTTACTTGAAAAAATGCGCGGAGATTCATTAGCGGCATTATTTTATGTTAGTAACTGGTGGTATATTTATCATAAATTATCTTACTTTGATAATTTTAATCAGATTTCTCCATTAAATCATTTTTGGTCGTTAGCAGTCGAGGAACAATTCTATGTTGTCTGGCCGTTTATTATTAGTTTAGGACTTTACTACATAAAAAAACAATCCCGTATGATTTTATTGATTTGTCTAGGAGCGTTTGCTTCAGCTTTAGCAATGGCAAATTTATATGAACCTGGAGTTGATCCGAGTAGAATATATTATGGTACAGATACGAGGGCCTTTTCTTTACTTATCGGAGCGGTACTTGCCTTAGTTTGGCCAAGCAATAGGCTTGCTAATAAAATTATCCCGAAGGCGCGTTTCATTCTTGATGTAGTGGGGGGCATAGCTCTTATTATAATTTTGGTTATGTTTTGGAAGACCAATCAATATGATCCATTTCTATACAAGGGAGGAATGGTTCTCTTATCAATTGCAACAGCATTGTTAGTGGCAAATCTAGCTCATCCAGCTAGTCGCATTGCTCAATTTTTGCGATTTAGGCCTTTACGTTGGGTAGGGGTAAGATCGTATGGCATATACCTCTGGCATTATCCAATTCTTACATTAACGACTCCAAAAGTAAGTGTAGGGGATTTTTCAATAATAAGAGCAATCTTTCAATTTCTTTTAATCATATTGATTGCGCAAATTTCATGGAAGTTTATCGAAAAACCAATCCGACAAGGTGCGCTTCGGAACATTCAGTTTAAGAACTTAAGACTTCAAAATGTCACTTTAGGTGTTAAGTTAGCTTTAGTTTGTTCATTATTCTTTTCGTCAATAGCAGTTTTAGGGTTATCAAATGCTAGTAAGGCTAAGGAGAATTCTCAACAAGATAAGGTGGAAACAGTACAAACAAAACCGGCGCCACATCCAGTTGCTGTTTGGGAAAATGCAGATCAAGAAACTCCACTAAATCAAGGGGAATCAAAAGAAGTAAATCCTGCAAAACCTAAAAATCCACTCACAGTTACTGCGATAGGCGATTCCGTTATGATTGATATTACTCCATATTTAAAAAATACTTTTCCTGATATTAGGATTGATGCGCAAATTGGTCGTCAGCTGTCAAAAGCGATTCCGGTAGTTGAACAGTTAAAAAATGAAGGGAATTTAGGAAACTATGTCATTATCGGATTAGGTACAAATGGAGCCTTTACTACTGAGCAACTTGTTTCATTAATAAAATTAATTGGAAACGAACGTAAAATAATATTTATTAATACGAGAGTGCCACGTCCGTGGGAATCAATTGTGAACGAGAGACTGAAAGTAACAGTACCTAAATATCCTAATGTAACTCTAGTTGATTGGTATGCAGCAAGTGCTGGAAAGAAAGACTACTTTGCACCTGATGGTGTGCATTTAACCAATATAGGTGCAGAAGCATACGCAGTACTTGTAGCTAAAGCGGTTAATCAATAATTAATTATATTTGATCAAATTCTTTTGCAAAGTTAGCTGAAATAAAAAAGATTTATATTTGGAGAAATACACTTTTGGCATTTAGCAATAATTCCTGTAATTCATAATACATTGAAAAGCGAAGTTTAGTTAAAGACTTCGCTTTTTTGTACGGGACATGAATGGTGTCGATGCCTTTTACTATACATACGGTATAACGAAAATGTTGAATTTCTGTAGTTTTGAAAAATAGGTTGTCACTTTACATGTTAATAAACCTGTTCTGCAGGGTTCTTTAACGGGCTACCTATATTTTTTCTTGAAATATAAGGATACCGTCAGTTATTAACAATAATAGCTAAAAAACCATTTTCTTTCTTAATCCACATAATTTTCAAAAATAAATCCCGTGGATGTTAATATTTGTTATATAATATATTTGTCAAAGCATTACCCCTAAAGTTTCTACAGTCAATCTGTAAGATAGTTTGTTTGGCCCGTATATTCACCTTAAACTAAAAAGAACTTGTAGAGAGTCCTACAAGTTCTTTTTGTTTTAAGGGTTAAATGTGGATTTAAAATATAGTTGCAATTCTTTGAGGGGGAAAAGTAATGTTTATAGAAACAGAAAGGTTATTAATACGAAGATTTGAGTTCAAAGATTGGCAAGCTGTTCATGAGTATACATCAGATATTAATGTTATGAAATACATACCTGAAGGGGTTTTTACTGAAGAAGGTGCAAGAAACTTTGTGAATGAAAACATTGGTGAAAACGCTAAGAACTTTCCTGTAGTATTAATTGATAAAGGTATTCTGATTGGTCATATAGTTTTTCATAAATATTTTGGTGAGCATACATATGAGATTGGTTGGGTGTTCAATCCTAAATATTTCAATAAAGGATATGCTTCTGAAGCAGCACAAGCTACAGTAAAATATGGCTTTAAGGAAATGAATTTACATAGGATAATAGCTACATGTCAGCCACAAAATATTCCATCATATCGGGTGATGGAGAAGATTGGAATGAGAAGAGAAGGCTATTTCAGGAAGTGTATACCACATGGGAATGAATGGTGGGATAAATATTATTATGCTATTTTAGAAGAAGAGTTGTGTCTCAGAACGCATTATTTAAATTGAAGCTCCTATCTCTAAAGAGGCAAGTTGACTAACGTTAGTAGGATTCTTGTTACCAAAGGCAAAGTCCATTTCTGCTATGGCTGACGTGCAAGACCATGGTGTCCCATTGCCACTCTCGTGATTGCCCTATGCATTCTCAAAATAAAGAATATTAGAAATATATTATGGTAAAATGTGTATAACTATAAATTATTAAATAGATTGGAGAATACTAGAATGAAAGTACAATTACTAAGAATAGGGATATTGGCTTGCTTCATGATATTCTGTTGGTCCTATGAAGATGTCTCTGCTGCATCTACATGTGAGCCATATGGTGAAATTAAGCCGAACCAAAATCCCTCTCGTCAGCACATAAATTGCCTACTAACGAACGCAGCATTAAAAGAAAATGTTCCTCCTGAAGTTGTAAAAGCTGTAGCTACACAAGAAAGTGGATGGAAACAATTTGATGGAAACGGCCAGCCAATCATAGCACAAGATGGTGGAATTGGGATTATGCAAATTACCAATCAACCTCAGTTCAATCAACAAAAGTTAAAATATGATATTAATTATAATATTGAAGCAGGTGTTAAAGTTCTTCGTAGTATGTATCAGCGAACAGATCTACCTAAGGTAAAAGTTGCTGGACCAGAAATAATTGAAAACTGGTACTTCTCTGTTATGGCTTATAATGGAACAAAACCTGTAAACAGTCCTTTGTATAAAGCTACCGGTCAAAAAAATTTAAATGCTTACCAGGAAAAAGTGTTTTCTATTCTAGAACAATACAGTTTTTTAAATGATACAAAATTGGGGCAGTTTCCTTTCAGTACAGCTGATTTCGAATATGATCCTAACACGAGCACAAACATTATATTTAAAAAGAAGGAGTACATACTAACTAATCTACATTCTTCTATCTATCACCTAAAAACAGGTGATCAAGTACTTGTAACAAGAGATGGAGTAAATTTAAGATCTAAACCTACTTCCGCTTCAAGTGGGAAACCATTAAGTAAAAATACGAACTTGATTATTCAAGGAAACGCAGCATATGATGAATCTGTAGATAGTAGCAATCAGTTTGTATGGTATCCAGTTAAAACTGCAGATCAAAAACTAGTAGGTTATATTTCTTCTACATATATTATGAAAAAATTATAATTTAAAATCAAACGGTGAAGATAATCACTGATAAAGATATGGTAGTGATAGGAACGGTTGAACCAAATATAGTTGTGGGTTCTGGTACAAAAAAATATTAAACTTGAACATACCGATACTGCTACTCTACAAAGGACTGTAACAGTTATGGAACAAAATGGTTGTTCAAGTGGAAGCATTTCGTTCCTAACTGTATTTTGTAAACAGTGAAATGATACAAGCGGTACAACTTGAATCTTCGTAAAGAAGCACCCCTGCGTGATATTACTTAGGAAAGTTTGGGAGGAAGTGAAGAGAGACGAGCTCCCAACGAAAGTAAAAGAAAGAATAGATATGAAATAATTAGTTACTTGTGATGGCGGATTCTCTTACATGGAGGAATCGCCGTTCTTTTTATTTACAATGAGAAACGCATGTTAGGGTGAATATTGAGGTTAATTGGAATGCCAGACTGATCGATACATTGAACGTATCAATTATTGATTTATATAAGTACCTATACATACCAGGTTAACGAAATTTTGTTCATTTGTTTTCATTAGAGGTGCATCTCGGGGAAAGAAGAAAGTGTGCAAAAGAAGTGCTAGAAAGCCGTAGCGTGTTTGACAGAATTAAACTCGTAAGATATCTCGTAATAGATAGCATAATAGAGAATTAAATCGTTGTATATTTTAATATATTGTTATAATATTACGAAAGGGAATAAGGTAATATAAGGTAAATACGCTAATGTTATTGTATAAATATAGCGCAAACAGGGAGAATGAACATGAAAAAGTATCTAGTAGCAGGATTATTGTTGTCAAGTTTATTAGTGGGGTGTGGTCAGGAGAACGCCTCTACCAAGAAAGAAACGCCTAAGAGTGAGCAGGAAGTGAAGAAGGACCCGCAAGCCAATAAGAAGGTAGACGAAACAAAGCGTGATGAATTAAAGGACACGGAAAAGTTGGATGATAATGTGCCAAAGGATAATGAAAACAAAGCGCTTGATACGAAAAATAGTGAAGATAAAGTTGATATTGTGCAGTATCAGCTTCCATCAGATGAAAGTAGTTCTACGATGCCTGTGGATTACTTTGAAGCACTTGAACATGGTATGCCATATGAAGAAGTAGCTAAGGCGTTACACCGTAATGCGACAAGTGCAATTAAAACTAAGAAATTTGATACTGAATTAATTGAATATACTTATGAGGCGCCAGAAGCGGTGATACAAGTTCAATTTAAGGATGGTAATTTATTTGGTGCGGAATATGTTGGTCAAGATAAGGAAATGTATTCAGTTATTCCTGTTGGATGGGATGTAAAAAATAATCGTTGGGATGAAGAGAGAAACGTAGGCTTGCAATCTAGTGAGAGTAAGTCAAACAATCACAAGTCTCAAAGGAACGAAGGTAAGAATGTTGAAGCAAATGATAAGCCCGCATCTAGTACAGCAGGTGTAAAGGCAAATAAAAAGCCCGGAGAATTTACTACGAATCATAAACCTAATAATAACGAAGTTGAACAACATCATAATAAGGAACAGCAACGTGAGGAAATAGAAGAATTTAAGCCAAGTGATGCAGACATGGAACGCATTAAACGACAAGAAGACCGTTGGAATACGCCATCAGGTGGGTTTGGTGCTACATGGCAGCAAGAAATGGAAGAGATGAAAAAACAGAAATAAAATACTGTATATACCTATTATGCGGATTAAATGAATTTAAAGCGGGAATTTTATAGGATTTACTAACTCTTAATAAGAGTTAGTAAATCATAAGGTAAATTAATTATTGTTTTAAAATACTTTGGGATAATTTATAACAGAGTCTGATTCTTGATAGAAATACTTGTTGAACTACTCACCACTTAACGTCCTTACGGACTTTTTGAAGTGGGAGATTCCTGCGAACACCGGTGTATCCACCGGTTATCTTAGCGGGCTCTACCCGTAGTCCCTACGGTGAGAACATAAGTATCTTGTACGTTGATGCACCACACTCCCTACTTTAGCTTGGTTTTCGCAACTTCGGCAAGCATGGGGCGATAGAACATTGAAGATTTTACGGTTGCAACGTTTTTCTGCAACCAAGCTCATATCTTCAGTTTTCGAAGAGCAATCTGTACAAGTAAATGATAACAAACATGTTGCTTATGCCAACCGACATTCATCTCCCACCTAAAATTGGTGTTTCACACCTTCACACTTTTGAGGAAGTAGTTTTCTGTCTGAAAACGATAAAAACCCCTATTAATTTTTAAGTTAATAGGGGTTTTTATCGATCTTATTTTCAAAAAATGCTCTTTAGACTTGCCTATAAATCAAATTTTATTTTTAACTAATACTAAGTTTTAGAAATAATAAAAGTTAATCTAATTCTAAATTTAATTGGCTACAATTAAATTTCTTGTCTTATCAATATGATTAAGTAACATACGATACTCTTCTTCGTACATAGTTACACTTTGTAGAAGGGACTGGTTTTCTGCTTCTAAGTTTTTTATTTGGTTTTGTAAGTTTGTAAATTCATTTGTTTTTTTATAATTTTGTAGAAAGAGAATAATATCATCTAATGTCATAGATAAAGAGTTTGTTTCTTTTTTTGGTTGAGAGGGAGAAATATTGTTTCCCCCTTTTCGATTTTGTTTTGCTTGTTGTATTTCCTCTTGGTATTGTTTTCTCACGTATGAATTCCAACGAAATCCACAAGCTGCAGGTGTCCTATTTAGTAGTTTTGCTACTTCTTTGAATGCAGCTAACTGTGTTCCTCCGTTACGAATATTCTGGAGTACTGTTGATGCGAGAAGTGAATCGTTATCGTTAGTCCAGGAATCTTGCCTTGAGATTACCACGTTTTGACCTCCTTTACATGCTTTATATTACATATATGCAATTACCTATAATGATAGAAGCCTAACTTCTATTAAAATATTTAAGACTAATTGGATGTAATTAGACATTCTTTCTTTAAAATGCGAAATTGCATAAAAAATTAGATTGACTATTCGTTATAGGTGTAACTATAATGGTTACAGTTATGTAGCTAAATTAATAGGTTTGATGGTATGAAGTAGTTGTATTAATGATGGTTAAGCAAATATTAAAAAATGAACGGAGTTGGAAATATAAGAAGCTTATATAAATAAAGAATTAAGGCCATATAAAGCATTTTATAATCATATATAAATTAAAAGAGGTGCACATTTTGAAAATTTTTAAGGGAATTATAGTTTCTTCAATTGCATTAACAGCATTTAATGGGGTGGGTGGACTACTTCCAAGTGATAAATCAGAAGTTGCCTATGCAGCTAGTTACAATTATTCAAATAAGCAATTGAATTCTACTGTACATAAGCAAGTTACGAAACAATTAATTTTGAAATTTAGAAATGAGGCAAATTTGCCATATCAGGATGGAATAGAAAAATTCATTAAAGAAGAAAAACAAGATCCTGAATTAATTGGAATTTTAAACGAATACCCAAATGTAACTATAAATCGACTTTTTAGTTCTTTAAATCCTAAAGAAATTAAAAATTTAGGTAGAGAAATAAACGACTCCGAACATATTTCTTCCAATTTGCTAAACTATTATATTGTAGAAAACCAAGGTGATATTGATGTACAAGCCTTACTTGTAAAGTTTGAGAAATCATCTCTTATTGAAACGGCGTATTTACAGGAAGAAGAAACGCTACCTCAAGAGCGTTTACCAAATTTATCTGTTAATCCATATGATGAGCCTAGACTTACAAGACAAGGTTACCTTGAACCAGCACCATTAGGAATTAATGCACCTTATGCTTGGAGTATAAATGGTGGGGATGGAAAAGGAACTACTTTCGTAGATATGGAGTATGGTTGGTTACTAAGTCATGAAGATTTAGTGAATCAAAAGATTGAATTGATGTCCGGACAGAATAAGAGTGAACACCATGATCATGGTACCTCAGTATTGGGAATTGTTTCTGCAGAGGATAATAACATAGGTGGAATTGGGATTGCACCAAAGGCTAAGGTAAAGGTTGTATCCCAGATTAGGGATAGCGGAACTTATAATACAGCTGATGCTATTTTAAGTGCGGTTAACAATATGCAAGCTGGAGATATTCTTTTACTAGAGGCACAAGCAACTTACGATGGATATGGAGATAAGAACTATTTTCCAGTGGAAGTAAAACCAGACATATTTGATGCAATTCGTATGGGAACAAATAAGGGAATTATTATTATTGAAGCAGGTGCAAATGGTGGAAATGACTTGGATCAATTTAGAGACCGTAATGGTAAACAAGTTTTAAATCGTAATAGTCCTGATTTTAAAGATTCAGGGGCAATTATGGTTGGGGCAGCTTCTGCAAGGGTTCCTCATAAACGTTCATATTTCTCTAATTACGGTAGTAGAGTGGATGTGTATGGATGGGGGAATGCAGTAGATACTACAGATGCTAAACCAAGTGAATTTATAACAAATCTATATACATCTAGTTTTGCTGGAACATCTAGTGCATCACCTATTATTGCTGGTGCTGCAGCATCAATTCAAGGAATTGCAAAAAATAATCAGGGGAGAGTATATACACCAAGACAGCTTAGGGATATTTTAAGTGATTCTAGCACCGGAACGAAATCTAATGATCCAACTTCTGATAAAATTGGTGTTTTACCTGACTTAAAAGCCATTTTGTCTAAACTTGGTTTTTCACCAAACTTAAGTAATGATTCTTCCATTGTATTTCCTGAGGAACAAGAAATAAATAAAGGAAATAAGGGAAATGAAGGATCTACTATTACATTCCCGAAAGAAGATACTGTTAATGAAGAGGACTCTAGCTTTATTTTCCCAGAATAATAGAAATACCTCCTATTAAGCATGGGGCAAAATAGTTTACTCAATAAGAATAAAGGATATGAATTCAATAGAAATATGAATTTATATCCTTTTTATTTTAAGCTGTTTTTACTACCTTACAAAAACGTAATGTTAGCGTAATGGAAATGAATTTTGGCAGCCAATAGATTAGGATATAATTTTTGTGAGAAAAGATATGAGGTGAATAATATGAAACGAATAGTGCTTATGTGTAGCGTTTTTGTGATGTTTACTGTGGTGTTATCCGGGTGTAATTTAAATCGTCTTGGTACAGATACATATTATGTGCAAATTACCAAGGATGGTGAAAAATTAAAAGAGAAAAATGTAAATGGGGATACGACTTACGAATATAAATTACCTGGATTTGATAAGGATGGTAATGAGAAAGAAATGGAGTTTACAGCGTTAAAAAATCTTCGTAAAGAAGCGTTTTTACGTATATATTACTCTGAGAAAAAAGGTGTGAAATCTTGGGAAGAAGTTAAAAAAGATGAACTCCCTACAAAGGTAAAAGAAAAAGTAAAGGTGGATTAATATATAATGCTTTGTTAGAGCAATATATCCTCAAACTATTAGAATGTATATTGTGAAATAGGCTAAAGTTCTTTAGAGTTGTTAAAGTAAGAGGCTGACAGTTATTGTCAGTCTTTTGCTTTTGCAGGAAGAAAATATAAAAGGTATTTAACAGGCAAGTGTTGGATTATTAACAATTATTTAAGATCCAAAGCTACAATATATCTACCCCTGAACTATAATAATTTTAGGTCAGAAATAAGCTTCTGATTTTGTGAGGAGTTAAGTACTAAAAAAGCTTAATTTTGTTTACGTATTTATAGTCGTTTAAAGGATTTATGATTGGTTATGATATAATAAAATTCAAGTACAATAAGGGGGATTAATTAAATGATTTTTCAAAGCATGATAACAGCTATTATAGAAAAATTACAAGAGACGGTGAATCCCTATTGGATAATTGTGTTTGGATCAACGGCTGAGAACAGAGAACGAGAAGACAGTGATATTGATATAGCTTATGTAAGTGACACAACATTAGGGAACTATGAACGTTTTTTATTAGCACAGGAGTTAGCTAACATTGTTCATAGAGATGTTGATTTAGTTGATTTATCCGAAGCTTCTACAGTTTTTCAAGCTCAGATTATACATACAGGTAAGACAATATTTTGTTCGGATGAAAAACGTAAGGTTATTTTTGAAATGAAAACCTTAAAAATGTATTCAAAATTGAATGAAGAACGACAGGTAGTATTTGATGATATAAAGAAAAGAGGTTCTATATATGAAGAATGAGGTTATTTTAAATAAAATTTCTACAATAGAGCGTTGTATAAAAAGAATCCAAGATGTGTATGGAAATGACCCTGAAAATTTAGAGGACTTTACAAAACAAGATTCAATAATATTGAATATACAAAGAGCTTGTGAAGCGAGTATTGATTTAGCAATGCATATTGTTGCAGGGAAAAAATTAGGATTACCCCAATCTAGTCGAGAGGCCTTTGACTTATTGGTTACAGCAGGATTACTTAGCGCTGATCTAGCAAATAAGTTAAAGGCGATGGTTGGATTTCGTAATATTGCTGTTCATGATTATCAAAGTGTAAATTTAGATATTGTTCGTCAAATTATTGAAAAACATTTAACTGATTTCAAACTATTTACGAAGGAAGTAATGGGGATATTGGAATTTTAGGCGAAAGAACAGAATAATAAAGCTGAGAGAGAAAGTAATTCTATGACTAAAAAACCAGCTATTGAAACAATTACTTAATTTCGTAAGAAGAAACGCGGTCATAAGATGAGTTTGTTTTTGATTTTAGTGAATAAAAACAACATAAAATAATAGAGTTTCAAAAAAATAGCCCTCCACCAGACCTTTTTTGGTCAGATGGAGGGCTATTTTTTTCATGTTTTGATAAGTTGCGGTGAGATAAGCCTACATTTGGACAGACTTCAGCCCCCGAAATCGAGCATATCGATAGCCATGTAGTTCTTTGGCGTCCGCAAAGCTTCGCTCTATAGTTGAACAGCGTACTTTGAAAAACATACCTCACGTAGCGGACAAACAGCGTAGTCTTCTGGGTTGGATTTATATTGATGATATCCTTTATGATCCGTTGTCGCATACTCTAAAATACATCCCATGGGACAAGCAAATGCATTTATTTTAATTGGCTTTTTGACCCTTTACGCTCCTTGAGGAAGGAGTCTTCTTGGCTAAAATGATAAATTTGAAGCTATAAAAGCAACAGAATTATGTAATAAGTGAATCAAAAAAACAACCCCAAAAGCAGACATGGTAACCTGATATTTTTCATTCTTTTTTTTATATACCCAATAAGCATAGTTATATAAAAGACCAATTATCGTTGTACCAACTATATAAGTGATTCCATATTGATGATTTAATCCAAATATAATTGAAGCTATTAAAATGATAAGGTAATCGCGATTTTTAATGTAAGGAATCCAACTTAATAGCCAAAATAAAAATACTTGAAAAACTACTGTTTCATATATAGGTGCCGCTAATACCCCTAATAAAACTTGAAGAATAAGAGGTGCTTCTGTTATTGGGTTTTTTTGTATTTCAGGTAAGAATAGATCTAATGGTATTACAAATAAAAATGATCCTAATAAAATAAGAAAAATAAAAGAAATTGTAGGCAAAGCAAACATAAATTTATTTATTTTTTTGAGCATATATATTTCTCCTATAATCTTTTATTACATCTATACGAAAAGTAATAAATAATTGAGTCTCTTTTTGTTTGACATGTTTTTGTCTACTATTGATGAAAACCGTTCTGTAATTGAATTCTTGGCTTATATGTAGGTGTAGCGATAAAGTAGGGATATATTAACACTATATTGTTAATATTAAAATATTAAAGAGTTAAGTGAGATATTAAGGTCACACCAATTTTATGATGAATATAGTATCAAGCCCGTTAAGGAAATATGCTGTATAGGACACGCTTGTACTGTTTATTTTACTATATGAATATTTAAGTGCATATAGTTTTGGAGGAGTATGTATTTTTGCATTTTTTAATACAAAAGTTTTTTATTAAAAATTTACTTTCTGCGCTACCTCATATGAATTTAAGACAATTGAAGGGTAAAGGCCAAAAGAGTCCGCGTTCAGATTGTACAGGTAAATATTATAATGTTATAGAAAAATAAGGAAAAAAGTTATAAAATAGGAGATTGAATTAAACTTTCAGATTTTATTGTTCTGCAAGATAAAAATAACTAAAGATGGGGCTCTTAAAAATTCTTATCTTTATTTAAAACTAACGATATTATAAAAAATCCTCGCTGAAGGTACTGCAACAAATCTAATTTGAAAATCTTTAGGAGATAAATATGGAATTTTAAATATTCTTAGTCGTCTATTAAACATTATAGCAATTATTATAGGAAAATCCTTTAATATCATCGATTTAGAAGAAATCAGTACAAATAGAAAAGATGAGGTGGTAGAAGTATTACGTCTTCCTTTTAATAGATTTCCAGGAGCAGCTGGACATATAAAAGATGCAATTGTAAATGAAAAAAATTGGAACGTTTGGTTGAATGATTAGTATGCTATTTTAAAGTTTAAATTAATAACAGAAAGAGAACCTCTTAATATGTTACTACTTTGTTTTTGTATTGTTGAAAATAAGAAAGGAGAAATCAATGAAAAAATATTGGCATAAGCTATCGTTGCTTCAAAAAAATGTATTACTAACGGTATTAGTAATTCTGACCCTTGTTGGAAGTATAGGAGCGTTAAGTTTTAATATGTTTCAAAGTAGTATCATGTCTATATTTGAGAGGCAGTCTTTTGAAACAGGTGATGCAGTATTAAATCAATTAGATCTAGAAATAGTAAAAGATGTAGCAAAAGACCCCACAGCACAAAGAGAGAAGAAAGAAAAATTGACAGAGCAATTAGATAAAGCTATAAAAGATATGAAAAGTGTTGGGCAAACATATGTTACAGGAGCCAAGCTAAATAATAAAGCTGAATTACAAATAGTAGCTTTGGATACAAAATTAGCAAATACTGTTTCTGTAAAACCAGGTGAATATTATGAGCAGCCTACTTATTGGATGAAAACATATGATAAAGTAATACAAACAAAACAGGCACAAATGACAGAAGTGTATGAAGATGAATTAGGGTTCTGGGTAACAATTTTAGAGCCAGTTACAGATGAAAATAAAAATATAATTGCAATTGTTGCAGCGGATTTGGATGCTTCTATTATTCCTCTTACAAAGAAACAATTTATGATACAAGGTTTACTATTTATTATAATTTCATTAACAATCGCAATTACAATCCAAATATTTATCTCACGAAACTCTCTATCGCCTTTAAAGGATTTACAAGAAGGGTTACGTAAAGTTGGTGAAGGGGATTTAAGTATTAAATTGAATGAAAGATCTGATGATATAGGAATAACTAATATCTATTTTAATAATACTATTAAAAAGTTTAATAGTATTATAGATAAAGTAAGGCAGACTGCTGAACAGGTGTCGACATCTTCACAGGAATTGTCGGTAAGTACAAAAGAGAATAGCATAGCCTTTAAAGAAATTGCAAGTGCTATTACAGGATTAAATTTAGGAGCACATTCTCATGAATATGTAGTGCAAAAATGTTTAGGGATTGTTCAAGAAATGGAAAGTAAGATGAAAGAAATTAAAGGAGCTGCAAAACAAGTTGGCAATGCTTTGGAAGACATGGACCAGCATTCTGTAGAGGGAAAAGATTTGATTAAGCAAATCGTGAATCAAATGAAAAGAATCAAAGATACAGTTCAGGATGTATCTTCTAGTATTTATGCATTAGAAGTACGATCTAAGGAAATTCATGAAATTCTTACTGTAATTACAACCATTTCAAATCAAACAAATTCATTAGCTTTAAATGCTTCTACTGAATCCTCATGTGCTGGAGAGATGGGAGAAGAATTTTCAGGTGTCGCGGACGAGGTACGTATATTAGCGGAAAGAACCGAGGCATCTGCAAGGGATATAGCTAAATTAATTGGTGAAACCCAGGCTGAAGCAGAGAGAGCTGTAAAATCCATACAGAAGAGTTCAAAGGAAGTTGAATCAGGAATAACACTTGTTCAAAGTAGTGGTGCTTTCTTTGAAAAGATTTCAGAATCTGCACAATCTGTTACAAATCAAATTAAAGCGAATTCGAATAATTCAAGTGACATTTTAAAAGATAATCAAACAATTGTTCAGTTTGTAAATGAATTATCACACATTGCAAATACATATGTGAATAGCAGTAGTAATGTGGAGACAAGTATGAAAGAGCAAGAACTATATGTACAAGATATTGCAGAGTTAGCAAATTCTTTAAATTGGCTCTCGCAAGAGTTACAGGGGTTAATAGGGGAATTCAAAAGTAAGTAGGATAGGAGAAGGTGTAGGTATAGAGTATGACCTATACCTTTATTTATTCCCACATTAGAGATGAAAGCTTAGGTATATATGAAAAATAGCTAAACGAATAATTTTTTTGCATATTTTGTTGGAAATAGAGCATGATATTACCAAATTCAACGGAGGTGTTTAAAAAATGCAAATTCGCGAAAATAATAATTCAAACGAAATCTTAATAGCAGCGGCAGCAAGTGCAATTGAGCAAATGAAGTATGAAATTGCTCAGGAGTTTGGCGTTACACTTGGACCAGATTCAACATCACGAGCAAATGGTTCAGTAGGTGGAGAGATTACGAAACGTTTAGTTCGTATGGCGCAAGAGCAGTTATCTGGTCAATATAAAATTCACTAAAGTTAAAGGTATATCCCATTGAAGGGATATACCTTTTTAATTTGCTTTTAAAGAGGATCGTTACATTTTTTATTGTTGGTTAAGTTTAGATACCGCAAATTTAGCTGTGAAATTCATTTTCTTCATGTAAGAAGAATTTACTCCTGCTTGAAATTGAACAGAAATATTACCGTCTTTTTGTGCTTTGAATACGCGACCATATGGTGAATTAGCATTGTATGTGCCAAGTACTTGATTATCTGCATCAAAGACTGTATAAGAAATTGGGAACCCGGAATTTTGTACAAAGACTGTAAGTTCTTCCCCTTTACTAAGATTAAATGATTCTTTTTGAGAAACTTCATAGGAATTCATAGAGTAATATTTTGTAACTTCTTGAATTTCTAAATTCGTAGTTGCCGCACTCGCTTTTGGTGCCTCTACTCCTGGTAAATTCATACCTGATAGTACTGCAATCCCTAGTGCCCCTGCTAAAATAACTTTTTTCATAATGCTAGTTCCTCCTTTAATATATTTTGAGATTTGAAAAGGAAGTGAAAATACCACTTCTTGAAACCATTATAGTTACAGCGAGAATGATTTTCAATATAGTTTGATATGTAATTCTGCATACATAAGGTGGCGCTATAAGATAATCTATCTGGGATTTAGAATATTCTTAGAAGAAGAGGAGGACAAATTTTTAAAACTATGAATGGAATTGTAGCTGTTTTTTACATACGTTGGTTTTTTAAGTGAATATTTCGTTGAGTTTATTTTTGTTCGTTTGCTTTAAATGAAATATTTTAATGTTGATAAAGTTTTATGATTTGGAATTATTAAACAAAAATGAGATATTGTATGTTATGCTAAAAGAGCTACAAAGCACACCATCCTGATAATATTGTGTATATTTATCCTATGTATGTCGTTTGTATTAGAAATAAGAAGTCTCTTAAAAAGAGACTTCTTATTTTTGTATGGAGGGGGTATTATAGATGGTTGATTATTATCAAATCTTTTTAATTATAATGACAGGTAGTGCTTTATTTTTTTATATACAACATGCTGGAAACCAACAAAAAGAAACAAATGGACATTCTTTGTTGTAGTATTTTTCTTTTTAAATTATTTATTTCTTAATTTTGTATAAGTGAATGTAGGTAGGGATACGTTTTTTATAATGGATATTTTTTAAAACTATAATAAGGATTCAAATAAATAATACGATGAATAATTCCTAAGATGAAAATTGTATTAGCTAGTGAGAAAGAGGCATGTTATTAAATATTAGGGGTATGAGAAGGTAAGGAATCTAGGGAAAGGAAAAAAAAGAATATAAAAAGGAGTCGCTATTTGACTCCTTTTTATATGGGATAGCTAAATTATTGGAAATATTACCTACTGAAATACTTTTTCAATTGTAGGCATAACAGCTATTGGTGGTAGGGATTTAGTCCATGCAGCTGCATATACATTTAATTTCTCACCTAATGTGTAGTTTTCATCATCTGAAACAGGAACTCTTAAAATCTTATTTTGAGAAACTAGATCCCACCAATCATGTTGATAAGCAAGAGCTTCATCTTTTGTAGGCGTAGCTGCAACTACTAAATAATTGTTCTCTACTGAAATGACATATCCAGTAAAAGGTTCTTGTTCTTGGTTCTGAATAGAATGAACAGGAATATTGTTGGCGGAAATTTTGTTAGAATCTGCAAAGGCCGGTGTTAATCCGAATGTAATTCCACATCCTAGTGTTAAAGCTGTTACCGTTGTTACGAATGTTTGTTTTTTGTTAAACATGATATATCCCCCTTATATTTTATCCTTACACTATCCATTTTCAATTTACATACATATAAAGCCTTTTAATATTAAGATACTTAACAATTTTGTAACAATTATTCCATAAATGTTAATATTATCTATTAATGGAATTGGGTTTATGTTATAATTCACTAGGTGAACTATTATTGTTCATTTCATCTCTTGATGAATGTATGCCCTTCCTTAAGTGTAAAGATGTTCGATTTTATTGGTGAAGAGAGGATATATCCCTCTTCTTTTTTTATTAATATGGGACTTTAGGGAATGAACAGAAAAAGAACCCTATAGGGTTCTTTTTCTAGGCATATTAACAGTAAGGAGAGTAATGAAATGCTATTTTCAAATCTTTACAAGGAGAAAAATTTGAAAAAGCTTATCATGTCATTATTTTTACATACATGTAATATAAAGTGAATTGATAATATTTAGACTTACTATTACTAATATTCAATTAAGATAGTTAGTACTACATTGATAGTGTTAATTATCCTGATTGGTGTGGAATGTGATAGGAAGCATAAGTTTGCCGCAAACTTATGCTTTCAGGATCTGAAGATATTCTTAATATGGATTTTAAAGAAAATACAAATTTTTTATTAGATGTGAGAAAAAGGAATTGAAAATATCCATTAAAACAAGATATATTCTGGTCAAAAAATTAGAGGGCATCAATTCATTAAAGCAGTAAAAAATGTTTTTATGAATTGGTGTCCTTTTTGTTTTAAAAAGAGAATATATTTTCTCAACAGGACAAATGGTAATCAGCTATAAGTATTAATTATAAGGATAAAAGGAAAATAGAAATTAATAATAAAGGAGAATGTGAAATGACAACATTAATAACTGAAAGAAATCTAGCTGAAATCCATGAAGACGATGTAGATGTATTAAAAGTAATGGCACATCCTGTTCGATTACAAATTGTAAATGAATTAATGCAACATAAAATATGCAATGTTACACAGTTAACGGAGATATTGAGACTTCCACAATCCACTGTTTCACAACATTTATCAAAATTGAGGGGAACCGTACTCCGCTCAGAAAGAAGAGGGTTAGAGATGCATTATTATATAGATAATGCTAAGGCCCGTCAGATTGTTGAAATTTTAGGTTTGTAGGTTAATAACATGTAAAAGGTTTCCTGTTATATGGCAGAAAACCTTTTTTTATGTATAACTAATTGTGTGATAATATCATACCGTAGAAACTACCTAACAATAATTAAATTTAACAGCTTGTTTTATCTTGCCACACACAATTTAACACGATATATAGGTATAAACTTACAAAGAAGAGTTTTAAATAGAAATTAGATATAACAATGGATAATGGTAAGTGTATTAAAGAAATTATAGAATTAATAAAATGAAAAATAATAAATAGTTGTTGTAAAGGCTTATTCTGATAATAAAAGGAATTAGATATATTAAATTCAACTATGAGTTTTTTTACTAAAAATATGTAGGTGAAGAGTATAAGCAACATAATCCTTTTGTTGCTGATGGACGAAAAGCCTTTATGAATTTCTTTAAGGAGAATTTTGTTAAAAACCCTAATTCCTCTGCAGAGATTAAACGTGTAGTAGCTGAAGGGGATACAGTTGCTCTTCATGTATATTCTCGTACTAATTCTCAAGATAAGGGAGTTGCTATAGTCGATATATTTCGTAACAAGGATGGAAAGATTGTCGAACACTGGAATGTAATTCAAGAGATTCCAAGTGAAGCAGCTAATGACAATACGATGTTTTAGGTAGAATAAATATTTATTTATTAGAGATGTATAGAATCTTGATATTATAAAATGAAGGGGATGTCCTAGGTATACTACTAAGACATCTCTTTTTGTTTTACCAAGATTCAATTTGTTATAATTTGTAAGAGAGGTATTTTGTATTGAGCAAGAAAAAGCATTCAAGTATAGATTTTGAAGAAGTACCAAGTATGATTGAACGTTTAAGAGGCGAAAGCGGACAGTATATGTCCCTATAATAAGTGTTTCAAACCCTTGACACAAAACGTGCTGAGTTTTTTTATGTTGTAGGTAAAACACTTTTATTTGAAAGAAGAGTAATTCACCCACAAAACACACAAGAAAAATCAAAATTTCCTGAAACTAGACAAGATAAATTCCTGCTATAAAAAAGAAGGGGAGAAATCCCCTTTACTTTAAAATTTATTAAAAAATAACTTAATTCATTGATGAAATATTATTGAATTGGTGCACAACTCCAAATGTATTTTCCAACTACTTTTATTTCTGGACAATTTTCTATATCTGTACAATCAAACATTAATGGATGTATACTAGGATTAAAAGAATCTGGTTCTAGGATAATTCTATTATTGGTTTTGTAAATTCTTTTTAAAGTGGCGTCATATCCGTTGATGAGTACAGCGGCAATGTCGCCATTATTTATATTTGTTGTCCTCTCAAGTACAGCTATATGTCCATCATGTACAATTCTATTCATACTGTCTCCGTTTATACGAAGTGCTAATAGTTTTTCAAATCCATATTTATCTAAAATGATATCAGGTACCTGTATATCCCCAATTACATTTTCTATAGCCTCAATTGGTTTACCAGCTGCGATTGTACCATAAATGGGAATATTCCGTTTGGTAATTGCGTGATCTTCAGGACAATAGGATTCATTTTCATCAATAAAGTAGGTTGCAGAGACATTTAATATCTTAGCAATTTGAGATATTTTTGACATTTTAGGGCTTCTTTCACCATTTCTCCACCGCAAAACAGTAGTTCTACTAACAGATAATAATTCAGCTAATTGCTCGTCTGTCATATTATTTTTCTTCATCAATTGAGATAATTTTAAACCGAATGATTTCATGACTTTTTGTCACCTCCGTCTTGATTGATTATATAATTGGTGTGACAAAAATGCAACTTTCTTCGTGATTTGGTAAAAAAATTCTTGACTGTTTTGTCACGTAGTACTATATTTGAATTTGAAAAGAGGTGACAAAAATGCACAAGATGATATTTTTAGAAAGAAAATTAAAGAGAAAAACTATTGAAGAAGTTGCTGATTTTCTTAATGTTTCTCCACGTACATATTGGGCAAAAGAACATAATAAAAGTGAATTCACTCTGAAAGAGGCACATATGCTATCGTGCTATTTAGAGAAATCTATAGAAGAATTATTCCCTGATCTTTTTTTAAATAATTTGTGACAAAAATGCACGTATTTATATCTGGATTATAGGATGTTTATTGGGGTATTTTAAACCAAATATCTAATAATTCTACTATTAAAGGTACTTCATATATAGTTTTTTACTTGGAAAATAAGGAAAGAGATTCAAAAAATGAAACGCTAAAGTGTATTTGGTATATAAAAATTGAGATGAAATATAGAATGCTAAATATTCAAGTAGATGAAAGAGCAATCAGAAGATTATATTTAGAAAAATTAGAAGAAAAGCTTAAAGAAGTGGATGCAGAATTTGTATTTTGGGATACAAGGGAATTTTTAAAAAGAACGTGCATGTCGTGGAGTACTATTTAAAAAGAATTCTTTTTTGATCAGCGTGTTCAAAAATTTAAAGTGGGCGGGACATGGTATTTTCCGGCTAAAGAAACGAAAGCATTTTTATTGAATTGGCTAACAGAGAATGTGGTGTAAGAAAAGAAAGACTATCGTCTTAAAAAACAAATCTTATAGGAAATCCTATTGTAAGGAGGATTAATCATGGTTTTTAGAGTGACAAAAAAACAAGGATATGTCAGCAAGAGTACTAATGAGAATGAAGAATTTAGAAATCCTAGTTGTTTTGAATCGGAAAAGCTTTCGCATAAACAGTTAAAAATGATTTATGCCAAAATGCATATAATAGCATTGAAATATGATGGAGTAATTTCAAAAGAGGAAATCAAAAATAAATTAAAAGTAAAACTTAAAATTCAATCACTGAGTGATCTTACAAGGAAGCAAGCTAATCAAGCTATAAAAGTATTAATAGGTTGGGAAATTTAAAGGTTTTGGATAATAAAACCCCTAATATTTAAGAAGCTTAATATATTGATTTTAAGAAAAAATCTGGAGGAAGATAAAATGAGCAGTTTGCTAATACAGGATGAGCCATTATTAGTATTACCTCGATTAGCAAGTAAGATTGGATTGAACGAGGCAATTTTTCTTCAACAAATACATTATTGGCTTAAGCGCTCGAAACATTATTATGATGATCGTTATTGGGTCTATAATAGCATTACAAATTGGCATAAACAATTCCCGTTTTGGAATGAAAGAACGTTGAAACGTATTGTTAAAAATCTAGAAGAGTTTAATTTATTGATAAGTGGTAACTATAACAAATTAAAGTTTGATAAAACAAAATGGTATTCAATAAATTATGACAGACTAGTTGAATTAGAAATAGATAACGATTGTGACAAATTGTCTCAACGAAAAGAACATATTGTCATGATGGAAAATGATAATATGTCTCAACCAATACCAGAGACTACACAAAAGATTAACTCAGAGAATACCACTCAAAAAGATATAGTAGAGATAATTAATTATCTCAACAGTGTATGTAATACAAGTTATCGTATTTCAACTAAAAAGACACAAATGTTAATTAAATCTAGACTACAAGAGGGATTTAATATAAATGAATTCAAAGAAGTTATTGAGACGAAGGCGAAAGAATGGCTTTATACAGAACAGGCAAAATATTTAAGACCAGAAACCTTATTTGGAACTAAATTTGAGGGATATTTGCAGCAGAGAAAGATGGTGAAATCAAATGGCTTTAACAAAGGTAACAGATATAGTACAAAGTCTTTCGAAGAAAATGAACTTCCTTTCTGAAACATGTGTGATATGTAATCAGGAGAGGAAGCGAATTGTAAGATTGATGGAGATTCAGGGTGAAACGATTTGTCCAGTATGTCGTTTAGAAGAAGAAAATAGAAGGTTAGAAAAAGAAATGAATGTTTTTCGTTATGAGAAAGAGGAAAGAAAACGTAAAAGTATATTTTACGATCAGAGTCTTATTAAAGATGAAACTATTAAATTAGCTAGATTTTCGACATTTATATCAGAGTGTGAAGAGGATGAAAAGAATTTAATTTTAGCTAAAAAGGCTCTTACAGACTATTTAAATGATATTCGATTTAATTTGATTCTTGTGGGGAAAGTTGGAGCCGGAAAAAGTCATATTGCATACTCTATAGCGCATGAAATGAATGAACAAAGTTCGGATAAAGTTATGTATGTTACAAGTTCAGAACTCTTTGATTACATACGTTCGACATTTAATACGCAATCTTGTGAAACAGAGCATAGTATAACAAATATGCTAATTTCTATGGATTTATTAGTCATTGATGATCTAGGAGCAGAGCTAGGGGATATGGATATTAATGATTTAAAAGCAACAGCATTTGTAAATCGTGTGTTATTTAAACTCTTTGATGGACGACAAGGGAAAAAAACAATTGTTACAACGAATTTAACAGGTGAGGCAATTATAAAAGCGTACGATGAAAGAGTTACATCTCGTATGTTTAATACATATCGACACATAGAATTTAAAAAAACAAGGGATAAGCGTAAGAGAAAATTACCTTTTTAAGAAAAGAATATATATGTAGATAAAAACATATTATTCAAGAAATTTGTACTGTATGAATTGGTTCGGAAGTTAAGAAAGAATATGAGGAATGGAAAGAGTATTTAATCAGAAATTACACGTATGTACATTGAAAGTAGTTTTTAAGTTTATTTAATATGTTTTAAATAATTAAATGGAGGCATCTTAAAAATGAGAACATATAAAGGATTTGAAGCAATTAAACGAATGAAAACAAATTGGATTACAACAGTACAAGAGACACCGATGTGTTGGAAAATAGAAGGTGAAAGAGTGATTGCTGATTATTTAGGTAAAAAAGAAAGCTATCAACAAATTAATTTCTTTTTTGAGAATGAATTTATAGATTGTAGAGAAACAATTCGAAAAGGAGAACTATTGTATATTGAAAATGAAAAAAGTGAAAAATTCATCGCTGAATATTGTAAAGAAAATGAAAAAGAAATAAAGCATGGTAGTTGGTTTTGGATTAATGGAGAGGAGTTCTCTAATAATTATGGTCATTTTGAAAAGAGTAAGAAATTAAAAATTAGGAAAGCTGAAAAAAGTGAAAAATTATTATTTGAACAGGCAAAATTATTCGCTATCAAAGGGCGTAAAATAAATGAGTTTAGACTTGGTGATGTAGTTGAAAGAGATAATAAATTGTATAAAGTGGCTATTGTAAAAAGTGGAAGTGAATCTCAAATTGTAGTAGGATGTGTTCCGATTAATGGGGGCGCAATTTGTTATTATAATTCAAAAGATATAGAGATTCAATTTTTCGTTGAAGATATGGTGGTGTAGCAAGATGAAGTTATTTTTAATTAATCAACTTATTGAAAATGGAATTTACAAATATAAGGATAAACAATTATACGAATTAAATAGTGATGAGTTAATAAAATTAATCAAAAATCATAAGGATAAGAAAATAAATGTTAGTAATACAATGTATGAAATAATACATGAAGGATATAAGCCTTAGTAGCAAATCATTGTAATGATTTAGAGATATGAAATTCAAATTATGATTAAGGATAAATGATAAGAAAGGGGCTTAACATGTTAAATATAGAATTACCAGTATTAAATAAAGAAGCTACAAAAGAAAATGTATTGAAAGCTATAAAGAAATACAGATTATTTATGAAGTGTAATTATCTTAACGAAACGATACTCTCGAAAGAAAATATATTCAAAGAAAATGCGAAAGAAGAGCGGATCAATTATATTATTGCGATGAACAAAGGTTTAGAAAAGTTAGATATTGAAAGTGATAGAATAATTATTCAAAAATATTTATTAAAGAATCGAGTTAATAGATATGAGGTCATGAAAGAGTTGAATTTATCCGAGGGAGATTATTATAGAAAAAGAAATATTGCTTTTTACAACTATGCATATGCATTAGGGATTGAGGTTGAGGAGTGTTAAGATTACTACTAATAATGAATAAGTTTTTAATATGGATTATAACCACCTGTGTAAACAAGCAGGTGGTTATTTTTATGTAAAAAAATGATGAAAAAGAGATAAAAACGAATCGTTATATACATATATCATATAAGTACAAAGTAGCAATGATAAATAGTATTAAGCAAGATTTTTTTTATAATTTTAGTTTTTTGGTGAGAAAAAATAAATGGAAATTAAATGTAGATTTAGATGGTCTCTATTTTTAACAATTTTGCTTTGTTATAAGGGTGGGAATGGTATATGCGAGATTTAATTATCCAATATAAAGAAACGTTATGTAAGCTAGAGAGTGCCAAAATAAGTGCAAAAGAAGAAGAGATTAAAATATTAACAAGTATGATTAGTGATGTCACATATGCTTTGGAGTGGATGAAGAATGCAAAGATGCCGGGTAATCGCAGGGGAATAGAACGTAGAGCTGCTTATCAACGAGAGAAATCATATGATTCCTTGTTAATGCAAAGGTATTTTCGTAGTACTGATACAACATATGAATGGGATGATGAAAACAAAGAAAGTGTCATTTCAGAATGGGAGAGAATAAAACTAGAAGATGCGCTCTCTACTTTGACAAAATATGAAAGAGAAATATATATCATGTCAAGAGGAAGAGGCATTACACAAGAGAAAATTGCTAAATATTTGAATGTTTCAAGAAGCACAATTAAAACGATTCTATATAGATCTGAAATAAAAATTGCTAAACAAGTAAGAAAAAGTCTTTTCTGCGAAAGTAGTTAAGGCTTTTTTTTATTTACAAATACATTCTTGTCACCATAGTGCCACCTATAAATAGAGAGTAATAAAATAAGTTTAAATGAAATATAAAAAATGAAGAATGGATACTAGCAAAAAGAAAGAGTAATCCAAAGGATATCTATAAATTAAATGAGAGATTTTAAAAGTGACGGCATCTTTTTATTTACTACAAAATAGGCAGTAGTACATGAAAAACTACAGAAGGATGCGATTAGATGTTAGAACAAGATATAGATACTATGCCAATATGTTCAATTTGCCTTGAAAAATGTTTGTGGGTTTTGAAATTTCCAATCACAATTCAGTATTGTGAACAAATGTTAATTCGTGAGGTAGTTGACGACAATATAACAACAATATGTATTGAGTGTTTAGAAAAAGAAATACAAATGATGAGTTAAAACGGGAGGGAATGCTAGTGGCGCGACCAATGAAATTGAATGATGAGCTGATAAATAGGTTGACCCAATATATTAAAGTAGGGAATTATATTGAAACCGCATGTGCGTTAGTTGGAATAAGTAGAAGTATAGTTTATGTTTGGTTAAAACAAGGGCGTAGGGCAATTGAAACGAGTGAAAAGACAGGTGAAGTAGTACCGAGAAAAGATAAGATTTATGTGAAGTTAGTCATGGAAATTGATCAGGCATTAGCATTTAGTGAAGCTAGAGACGTTGAGACAATTGGGGAGCATGCAAAATCTAATTGGAAAGCCGCAGCATGGAGATTAGAAAGAAAATTCCCAACTAAATGGGGAAGAAAAGATCAATTGCAAGCAAATGTAAATCATTCAGGAGAAATGAAAGTAGAGCATAATAAAATGGCTATGAAAATTGGGTGTGATGAGGAAATGCTTGATTTAGCTATGAAATTATTTGAGAAAGTTCAAGGAGGAGAATTACAATCATGACACGGATGAATGTGCATAAGTTAATAGATGAAAATACATTTAAGGAATTGGCAAAAGTGAACTACCCCTTTCTATGTTCAGTATACACATAAGGGATTCTATAAACATGCAAAGCACACAAAATTAATAACAAAGATTTGCCAAGATTTAATTGAAGAGAAATTATCGACTAATAGATTAATGGTGTTTATGCCACCTAGGCATTCAAAATCACAGTCTATAACAGAAACATTGCCAAGTTGGTATTTAGGAAATTATCCAAATAAGAGAGTTATAGAGGTATCTTATGCATCAAGTTTAGCTGAAAAGTTTGGTAGAAGAAATCGTGCTAAGATTGAAGAGTTTGGTAAAGAGATATTTAACATTAGAATTGATGAGCGACAAGGTTCCGTAACAGATTGGGCACTACATAACCACTCTGGTGGAATGTTGTCTGTAGGAGTTGGTGGTTCGATTACAGGGGAAGGAGCAGATTTATTAATTATTGATGACCCTATTAAAAATCGCCAAGAGGCCGAATCAATTACATACCGAAATAGACTATGGGATGAATGGGAAGATACTTTATCTACACGTTTACAAAAAGGTGCAAAGGTAATTCTAATTTTGACGCGATGGCATGAGGACGATTTAGCTGGTAGATTGTTAGAGAAAGAACAGGAGAAATGGACTGTGTTATCAATTCCCGCTATAGCAGAGTCAAGGAACGATCCATTAAACAGAGAAATAGGAAGAGGCTTATGGGTGGAACACTATGGCCAAAATTATTATGAAGATAAAAAGAAGTTTTCCTCTGCACGCTCATGGTTATCTTTATGGCAACAAAAACCATCAAGTGATATAGGGAATATTTTTAAAAGGAACTGGTTTCAATATTACGATGTATTACCAAATTGGGAACAATTTGATCAAATTATTACTTCCTGGGATATGGCTTTTGATAACACTACAAATAAAAGTTCATTTGTGGTTGGACAGATCTGGGGAAAAATAGATGGAGACAAATATTTAATTGATCAAGTGAGGGCGCAAATGAATTTCCTAGAAACAAAGAAAGCATTTGTTGTTTTTCACCATAAATATGAGTCGATCCTTCGGAATTCTGGGTTTAAAAAGTCCATTCCGAAATTAGTTGAAAAAAAAGCAAATGGCCCTGCCATTATTAGTTCATTGAAGAATGAAATAAGTGGAATTATTCCTATAAATCCACAGGGTTCAAAAGAAACACGCGCTGAGGCGATATCCCCTGAATTTCAATCTGGAAATGTATATATACCTAATCCTAAAATACAATCTTGGGTATATGATTATATAGATGAATTAGCTTCTTTCCCATCTGGTAAGCATAATGATCAAGTAGATACAACGTCACAAGCCTTAGAATACTTTTTTACTAAGCAAAAAAAAATAATGGGTGGAAAAATAAAAAGAGTTTAGCTGAACATGTAATGTTCAGTTTTTTTATATTGGTAAAGTTTTTATGAAAAACATTGAATAAATGATTTGTATATGAAAGGAGGCATAAATCTTATGGTTGAGAAAAAAGCAATTAAAAATGTGAAGGTACTTAATTTACAAAGTCGTAAGATGGCTTTACGTGATGAGGAACTTCAAAGCAAACAAATGACAATTGATCCATTTGCACAAGTGTACGGTGATAAAGAACTAGTGAAGCCTCCATATGATATGCAAGTATTATTAAATTTGAGAGAAAGTAACCCTATTCACTCGGCATGTATTAGTGCAAAAGTAAATGATATTGCTGGTATGGGATTTGATTTTGCACCGCTAGATGAAGTGACAGAGGCAAATCAGGAACAATATAAAGAATTAAAGCGTTTTATGAGGTATTGCAATAATGAAATGACAAGTAGCGAAATACTTAGGGCAGTTTGGGAGGATTATGAAACTGTAGGTTGGGGAATTATAGAGGTTGTTCGTAATTTGAAAGGGGAACCAGCGCAGCTTCACCATATCCCAGCACATACGGTACGTGCGCATAAAGATAAGATTCGATTTGCACAGATTGTAAATAATGAGGAGAGATGGTTTAAGAGATTTAGTTATCCATCAGATTTTAGGTTAGTAGATGGAAAAATGATTAGTGATAGCTTAGATGAAAACTCGTTATTAGACACTGAAGAAAAAGCTGGTGAAGTTATTGTAATTCGTAAATTTGGTTCTAGATCATCATACTATGGTATTCCGGATTATGTGAGTTCAATTGGTTCCATTGTAGGATCACAAGCTGTAAGAGATTACAATATTAATTATTTTACTGGTAAAACAATTCCAGATGCTGTTTTGTTTGTTGAGGGTGTTGATGAAATAGATGATTCAGTTGAAAGAGAATTAAAAACATTTTTCTCTGTCGAAACAAAAGGAGAACATCATAAGTTAGCAGTTGTTCCTGTCCCTGAAGGAGCCAAAGCTCGCTTAGAGAAATTAGGGCCTGATGTCAAAGAAGCGAGTTTTCGTTTATATCGCCAAGATAATGCTATGGAAATTTGTGTAGCTCATCGAGTTCCACCATATAGAATTGGTTGGGCTATGACAGGATCACTTGGACAGACGACAGCAAAAGAAATGAATGAAATGTATAAAAGATCAATTATTGAACCAGGTCAACAAATTTTAGAACATCGATTAAATACACAATTATTTAAAGAGTTTACAGAAACGTTGGGGGAATTGGACTGGCAGTTTCAATTAAATGAAATTGATACAGATGATCGAGCAAGTGATATGCAATATGCAATAGATGGATACGAAAAGAGTATATTAACAAGAAATGAATGCCGAAAAGTTATTGGATACGAACCAGTTCTAGAAGGAGATAAATTTTTAAATGAAGATTCAAATTCGATTTAGTAGTCTTGCTAGAAAGTAGGAATATATTATGCCAAATGAATTGAAAAATGTAGAAATTAGTTATGTTTCATTAGTAACAAAGGGGGCTAATGGTAGGCCATTTGCAATTATGAAGGGTATGAACATGAATGGCTCTAACGTTTTGAAAAATGTCCCTATTTTAAAGAGGGAAGATGAAAAACAACTTGTAACAGGGGTTGTTTATGAACCAAATATAGAAGATGCACATGGTGATATCATGACGGCTGAAGAAATTGAAAGAGCGGCTTATAATTTTTTAGAGAAATATAGATACATAGATAAAAACCATGACGAGTTGGCAGGAAAAGGAACAGTAGTAGAAAGCTGGATTTCTAAAAATAATACGGTTGTTGGGAAACAAAATATTAAAAAAGGAACATGGCTTATGACTGTTCGAGTAGACGATAGTGAAACATGGAAAGAGATCAAAAAAGGGAAAATCACAGGCTTTTCGATGGGAGGGGTTGGAGAAAGAATGGAGATGCCACAAATGGATGAGTTTACACAAGATGAGAAAGGTGTAATTCGTAAGATGTTTAATTTTTTTAAGTCACATTATGACGAGGAACAAACTCAGGAGATGGATAATCAGTCAGTAAATAGTAAACAAAACTCTAAGATGCAAAAGGTATTTAATTTGTTTGAAGATGTATTTTATGTTGGGATTTGGGAGGGAAATGTAGATATTAAGCAGATGGTTTCCACCTTAGATGAAATGAAGGACATTTTAAATACAATGAAGGGTGGTGATACAGATTTCTCGCCGGAAGATATTACTATTAATTCCATAAATGAAGTAGGCAAAATCTTATATAAGAAAAATGATAAAAAATTTGATGAAATGATTTCTTTGATGAACCAAATTAAAGAAAATAAGTTACAAAAAAACGCAGATCAAAATTCAGATGAGATTGCAGACATTGTAAAGAGAGAAATGGGTCCTTTTCTTGAGAGATTACAGGAGTTGGAAGAACAGTTAAATAAAGAACTTGAATCAACTCATGATACTAATGAATTAGAAAATGACAGAGAATCTAAAAAGACAAGTGAATTTATTCAGAAGGTAATAGACCCCATTTCAAAGAGACTTGAAGTAATTGAGCGATCAGCACAAGTTCGTAAAAGTCTTGGGGCTGATGCCAAACCAACAAACGAGATGAGAAAACCAGTAAATAAATGGGTAGGATTAGATCTATAAAGATAAGGAGAAATGAATCTATGAATAATAAAGAATTATTAGCACGTATTGAACGAATTGAAAAGAGTACAATGACAACAGGAGGAATGAAAGCGGGGCTATTATATCCGGAACAAAGTAAAGAATTTTTCCGAATGGTATTTGATGCAACTCCATTTTCTCAATTGCATCGCAAAGAGATTCGTAAAGCGAAAAAAGGTGAATTAGATAAAATTGCAATCGGTGGTCGAATTTTACGTAGGAAAATGGAAAATAGTGATGATGGCTATCGAGCGGGTGTAGAAACGTCGAAAGTTGAATATGATACAGTTTCTATTCGTTTACCATGGGAGATTACGGAGGAGCTACTTCGAGAAAATATCGAAGGTGAAGGATATGAAGATACTGTTATGACATTAATGTCAACTCAGTTAGGTATTGACCTTGAAGATCTTCATTGGAATGGGGATGTAACTTCAGAAGATCCATTTCTTCAAATTAATGATGGCTGGTTAAAACAAATTAAACAATCAAGTAAATCTCATATTGTCGATCATTTTAAATTAGTGACGGGAACGGGAGATGCTGAAGCTAGCGCCGGGTTTAGTAAAGACTCAATCTTTAATTTATCTAAGGCGATGCCTAATAAATATAAAAATGAAGGTTTAAAGTGGATTATGTCACCTGCTCGTAGAGAGAAGTGGATTGAATATTTAACAACTCGTTCAACTGGCTTAGGTGATGCTGCGTTATTAGGTACAGGGGATCAAGTTAATAAGCCGTTAGGGTATGAAATTGTCACAGTTCCTTCTCTTCAAGATGATGTAATTATTTTTGCAGATCCTAAAAACTTTATTGCGGTAAATACGTATGACACGCGAGTTCGTAAGACTGTAGAAGGTAAATCTGCTGTTATGGAAGATAAGCGATTTTATGTTATTCATTTGGATGATGATGCAGTTATTCAAGAAATGGACGCAGTAGCAATTCTTACTAATATACCTGATAAATTTGGGAATTAAGTAAGGTAATTTGTATATGAAGATTATAGAATTAAAATTAGGCGGTACATATACTGCATATGGCTATACTTTTTTCAACGGAGTAAAGGAAAAGGTTGCAAATGAGAAAGCAAACTATTTACTGAGTACAGGACATTTTAAGTTAATAGATAGTATAGAGGTTAAAAAGAAAGAGAAGTAAAAGAGGTGGAAGGATGGAAATTACTGTACAGGACATAAAGAACAGGGTAAATGTTCAACGAATGCCCGATACGGTAATCCAGGAACTCATTAGTCAATATGAATTGATTACTAAAAACTATTTGAGAAGTAAGCCAAGTAACCCAATGAAAGAGAAAGTTAGAACTAGTAAATTGGCTTGGCTTTCTTTTCGAGCAGAAAATTTGATCAAGGTAATCCATATTGGTTCTGGAGAAGAAGTTACCAGTTCAGTTTTTTCTGATGGTTGCACTGTATATGGTTTAAGTGAGAATCAATTATATGAATTTGAGTATACCATACAAGATTATGATGGGCTTTTGACTTTAATGAAAAAATGCATCATCGATATGACGTGTTATGCGGTAATTCGAACAAATCTACAATATGAAAATATGAAAAAATCAGCAAATATCGGAGATTATTCATATGAAATAAATATTGAATCGCTAGATGAGGAAACTGTTAATAAAAAGATTTTAAAAGTATTAAAAAAATACCGAAGTAGAAACCCTTTAATAGCATTATGAATGAAAGAATAGGCTGTGAACATTAGATATGGAAGAATTATATATACATGAAGTAACTGTGAAAAGGAATCAAAAGGTAAAACAGCCGGCAGGAAATTTTAAAGAAGAGCCTGTCATTATTTATGAAAGAATGAAGTGTCGTGTAACAACACACACAGCGGTAGATAATGAAAGGTTAAAAAGAAATAAACAAAATTTTGAGCCGAATTATAAAATTTATACTTCTGCAGAACATAACATCCATACAAATGATGTAATCTATTTTCATGATTATGTATTTGAGGTAAGAGGAGAACCAAGAAATCCATCATTTTTAAATCACCATATTGAATTGTATTGTGAGCTGTTGGAATAAAATGACGAATACATCGGAGTTCATGGTTACACGTAATGTAGAACAGGTTAAAGAACAACTTAATAAAATGATGGTAGAAAGAATTATAAGTGCTTGCAATCAACTGCAACGAGAAATGAAACAAACAGTATCAGGTAATCACAATGGTGTGAAGTATAAAATTCCACGATCGAGTCGCACATATATTGCTTCAAAACCAGGAGAGACATTTGCTTCTAGAACGGGAGAATTACAAGATTCCATTAAATATGGCTTACATATTACAGATAACGAAGTAGTAGGAACGATTGGAAGCCAATTAAAAAGAGCGGTGTATGTCGAAAATGGTACAAGTACTGTAGAAGCCCGACCTTTTTTCTTAAAAACGTTTGAAAAAGAGCGTGGGGAATTAAAAAGGACATTGGGAGGAGAACAATGACGACAAAAGCGATTGCAACAATTAGAAATATTATTGAGAAAGATACAATTGTGCAAAGTAATCTATCGAAATATGAAGGAGAGCCCGCTCTAACATTTCAAACTGCACAAAATGATATGAAAATGCCTTATGTGGTAATGAGAATTGAATCTAATAATCCGGATGATATAGAGGTAATTGATCGTATGATCCTCACTTTTGATATATATTGTGGCCAAGGTGATTATGAAAAAGCGGATGTAATTTCAAGGCGAATAGAACATTTGTTAGACAGAGAAGCGGGATTGTTAAGAGATTCTGGTATTATTACAATTCATCGAGCAGGCAGTATTACAGTTCCAGATGAAGATCCATCAATTATTCATATTAGTATTAAGTTTCTTGTACGGGTAGGAAGAATGGAATTATATTAAGGAGGGAAAAAAATGAGTTGGAAGCTTATTAATGGTGTACGTGAGGGTACAACTGATAATTTTGTTATTGGACCGGGTGTAATGTATAAAGGTTTTAAAAGTGTTAAAGACCTAGGTGAGATGTTAGGAGCTACTACAGGTGGCTGTAAAGTGGGGTTTACTAGAGAATACTATGATGCTGATATTGATGGTGTTTTAGGAAAACTAGTTCGCGGAAAATGGCTATTAAAAGATGAACCACATATGGAGGTTACACTAGTAGAATTTACGAAAGAAAATTTAGAGTTAGCTCTACCAGGCGTAGATGTAGATAGTACGACTGATAACGATTATAACATTGTAAAACCAACCAATGAAATTAAAGACGCAAGTTATAGTGATATTGCAATAGTAGGTGTAGTTTCAGGAAGTGATATTCCGGTTATTTTTGTTATCCGAAATGCAATGGTAGTTTCTTCTGTAGAAATTGATTTAAAAGATGGTAAAGGAACTGTAGGACTTAAATGCAAATTTATTGGTCATTATAGTGAAAGTTCGCCTAATACACCCCCTTATGAAATTTATTTACCAAAGAAAAAAGCACCTAAATTACCTACAACAAGTAAATAAGTTGTAGGTTTTATTTTTAGGTTATAAAAGGAGATATTGAATATGACAACAATGCTAGAAAAAATGATGCATAATAGTACAGAAATTACAATTTCAGGTCAGAAGATGAAGATGAGACGTTTAAATGTAAAAGATGTTTGGCGTTTTACTAAGATTATTTCTAAAGTTGGTCGTCATGCAATGACTGATTTTATGGAGTTTGGGAAAGAAAAGAATGAAATTGATGAAAAAATTCAATTGGCCCAAATGAATGAAGAGCAACAAGAACAGTTAAATGAAATTGAAAAACAAAAAAAAGAAAAGGGTTTAGAGTTTGTCTTTCAATTATTGTCTATGATTCCGGAATGTGAAGATGAGTTTTCGGAATTTTTTTCTAGTCTATTACAGATTAAGCGTGAAGAATTCGATCAGTTACCACCAGAAGCTATGGTAGCAGTTATTGAAGGATTATTAGAAAGTGAAGATTTAATGTCTTTTTTCAATCAGGTCAAGGGTCTAATCAAATCTCAAAGTCTCAAGTGGAACAAACAAGAAATGTAGAAAATGACTCTAATAAATACATAGAAGAAACAGAGCAAAATATGCTAAGGGCTTTTGATAAAGTCCAAAAACGGTATGGATGGACAGATGATTATGTCTTATCCATACCGTATTCTCGTTTAATGGACTTATTTTCTTTTATTAGTCAGGAAGAGCAGCAAGAAGAATTAAATGAATGGAAAAAGATGGCCTTTATCGGATTTCAAACAAGGCAATTAGAAGAAGGAACAACTTTTCAGGACTATTTGCAAGCTTTTGGACTTACGGAATCTACGTCGGATGGGGAAGAAAATGAGACTATGGAAGTTTGGTCCAAAGAGGAATGTATCGACCATGCAAATAAGCTGATTGCAGAGTTTCAGTTTGAAGACGATCAGGAATAAAAAACTTCCTAGTTAGAAAGGGGGGAGTGAATGTTTACAGAAGTATTCCAGTTGTTTGGTACAATTGGAATTAAAGCAGATGAAGCTTATAAGGATTTAGCAAAGTTTGAGGAAAGTTTACAAAAGGCTTCTAAGAACATACAAGAAAAATTTCAGAAACCAGCAGAAGTACTTAATCAAATAAATGGACAAATTCAAAAATTTGGTAACGGGGCGACCAATGTTTTTGGGAAGATTGGTAACAAAGCGGATCAGGCATATAAAGGTGTAGAAAAGTTTGAAGAGAGAGTGCAAAAAGCCTCTAATACAATGCAAGAAAAAATCCAAAAATCAGCAGATTCTCTTGGGAATATTAGTAAGCAAATGCAAACGTTTGGTGACACTATTTCAAATAAAGTTACAAAACCTATAGAACAAGTCAATAGCAAAGCTTTACAATTTGCTACCGATGTGGAAGGTTCTCAAAAAAAACTACAGGATATGCTTGGGTTAACTGAAAAAGATGCAAAGAGTTTAGCTGGAACTATTCAACCTATCGCTCAACAAGTCGTGAAGATTTCCAATATAGTAATACCATCGTTGAAGCAAACGGTTGAGTTAATCAAATCTGTTTCTAGTCTTATATCTAAGGCGAGTGAAATCATTGGTGGCCTTGTAAATATAGTTAAAACATTAATGCAAATACCGGGTGCAATTACGGCGATTATTAAAGATGCCTTAAAACTAATTAAAGTTTTTAGTGAGTTCGCACAGATATTGACTGGTCTTGGAAAATCAATGTTTTCATTAGTATTAAGTCCATGGGGCATTGCAATACTTTTAATGGTTGGTTTAGTATATGTGCTGTATAAAAATTGGGATTCAATTGTGAAATATACAAAGCAGGCAGTGCAATGGATCAGTGATATTTGTTCTAAAGCCTGGGATGCTATCGTTAAAGTTGCGAAGTCAGTATGGGATAGTTTGTCAAAGTTTTTCTCAAGTTTTTGGGAAGGAACAAAAAAAGTATTCCAATCTGCGGTAGCGTTTATAGATAAAATACTTAGCGGGGCATGGAAAATAATTACTACTGTAATTACAATGTATATCAACATATGGAAAAAGACATTTGAAATTGGTTGGAATTTAATAAAAACGATATTTAATACAGTGCTAAACGTAATAAAAAGTGTTGTTAAGTTTGCTTTAGAATTTATTAAAAGCTATATTTCTACTGCTATTAAAACATGGCAAAATATTTTTAAAACTGGCTGGGATATTATAAAAACAGTTTTTACGACGGTGCTAAACTTTTTGAAAACATTTATAAGTGGTGCATTTCAAGCAATTCGCAGCATAATTACGACTGTGATGAATGGGATAAAAACCGTCATTTCTACAGTGTGGAATGGAATAAAGGCAATTTTTACGACTGTATTAAACTTCTTAAAATCAGTTGTAAGTAGTGTGTTTCAAGCAATTCATAGCATAATTACAACTGTAATGAATGGAATAAAGACGGTTATTTCTACGATTTGGAATGTAATTAAAACAGTTTTTATAACTGTATTAGAGACTATAAAGAATTTTGTGGTTACAGCATTTCATTTTATAAAAAACACAATTACGACTGTAATGGATATCGTAAAGTCTATTATTGTAACCGCATGGAATTTTATTAAAGAAACAATAATAGTTGCTGTTCGGACATTTGTTAACTTTGTGGTGGATAACTTTAATAAGATAAAAAACACAATATTTAGTGTTGTTGGTGCTATTAGAGATTTCATAGTAAGTAACTTTGCAGCAATTAAAAAAGCTATCGTCGGAGCGTTTGACGGCATTGTTGATACAGTAAGGGATGTATTCGGTAAAGTTGGTTCTATAGTTAAGGGGATAGCAAACGACGCTGTAAGCTGGGGGAAAGATATTATTGCTGGTATTGGTAAAGGTATGACATCTATGGCTGGCTGGGTTGTTGATAAAGCTAAAGGCGTTGTAGACGGAATACCAAAAGCAGTTAAAAGTTTCTTTGGTATAAAATCTCCTTCTCGTCTAATGATGGAGTACGGCGGATATATTACAGAAGGTCTTGGTGTAGGGATGGAAAAAATGATCCCGGCTGTGGACAAGGCTTCTGGATTGTTAAATAAAGCGGTTGTTCCACCGAAACCGATGCAACTAGTAACGGATGTATCTACCCGAATTGGACAAATGGGAGCACATTCTGCTGATATGATTGGAAAATCTGCACATCCATTTGCTGGGCACTCTTCTGTTGAAAAGAAAACAGATAAAGGTGTTACAATTCAAAATGCTACATTCAAAGTTGCTGTTGAAAAATTGCAAACTGCAGAGGATTTTGTGAAAATGAGAAAATTACTACAAAACGTAGTTGCTGACGATCTAATGGGAATGGCGGTGCGTAATGTATGAGTATATTAAAAACATTGCATAGAAGAGCTGGTTCATATCATCTCTTATGGGATGTTACAGAATTAAAAAGTACAATTAAATATACTATTAATTTTTCATGGCCTGGGACATATAATTTTTCTTTTATGTCCCAAGTTCCTATTGGTTCTGATGGTATGTTACCAGATAAATACTTTATTGTTCGAGTAAATGGTATTGAAAAATTTAGAGCAAGAGGTGCTTATGCCTGGGAAGCAAGAGAAATTTTTGTTGGTGCAGGGCCACAAACAATTGAATTTACAACAATCGGTTACGGTTCTTCTGACGTAGCCTATTTGCGTGATGTTTATTATCATGCATATGGGCCTATACCTACAATTGCAATGATTGAACAAACGAAAATGCCTAAATCCTTAAACGGATTAAAAAATTACAATGTTATGCATGGATATCCTCGTTACCAAAGTACTGGTAATAAAGGATGTGAAGTAGAATTTACTGCTTTATTCAATGATATCAGTCATTGGCGTGAGTTCATGAGTGAAATATATCGCCCTCATATTATTACAGGTGATTATGGTACCTATGGTGGTATTATTCCACCTAATGAAGTTGATGCAATACGTAAAGGAACACTAGTAATAGCAAAGTGTAAATTAATATCTATGTCACAAGCAGGTATTGGAGTTGATGGAATGTGAGAGAAGGATCAATTTCTTTAATCAGAATGTTGGGGAGCTATTTCCAAGTGGGGAATAATGCTCCTAATTTAATTGTTTATATGAAAAAAAGAGAATCTTCTTCTTATGTACAAATACAACATCGTGTAGTGAGCCTGGAAGTGCAGGAGAACGCAGATCAGTTCGCAAGTACATTTTCTATTACCTTTGCTAATGAATATGGGCAAATGGCACCTGATAACTGGTATGGTAAGTTTTCTTCCATTCAAGAATGGTTTTACAACAGTGAAGTAACAAACACAAACCAACTATATCCGCAGACTGAATTTAAGGTTTCTATCGGTTATGGCGAAGAAGCTTTACCGTATATACATGGTTTTGTATCTGACGTAAAGGTGAATGCCGAAAGCGGCACAATATCAGTTACCTGCACAACATCTTATAAAAAGGTTCTACAAAAATCAGTAATTCCAACGCCGGGATCAGATGAAATTGTTGCACCAACTGGAAATGTGTATGATGTAGTGAAATTCTTCCTTGAAAAAGCAGGAGTTACATTACACGGAAGTAGGGTAAACATTCCTGGGACCAATCAAAGCTGGATTGTTGAAGGGGCAACTGGAAAGAGGTTTCAAAAGTGGGATGAAATTGTACGCGATATTATAGATACAACATTCCACTACATTAAACATGAACCAGATGGAAGTTGTACATTTATGAAAATGCCAGACTACGAAATTAACGAACTTGCCAAATTTAGTTTTAGAGAAGGGGAAAACCTAATCTCTTTAGATATGCAATTAACAGATCAGGACATTAGTAATAGTATTGTTATTAAATGCGGAGATTATGCTAATGGTTTTGTTAATTCATTCTTACTTAAAAACGTCTCTTTAGGGGATTTGCGAGAGGAAATGATAGAGGTACCTTGGGCAACAACATTCTTTGCAAGAAGGGCAGTTGCTGCAGCTTATCATTTAAAAGCGATTCAAAAATTCAGAACACTAACAGTTGCTGTGATAGGGAATCCGCGAATTCAATTGTTCGATGTGGTTTCCATTTACAATAGGGATTCTGGGCAACAGTGGAACTACTTTGTTAAAGGAATTAACACAATGATTTCTGCTGATGATGGATTCTATCAAACTTTAGATTTATCCGTTAACTATGGATATGAACCTACTCCGTATACCGATATAACAGGAATCACAGTAAATGTAGATACATTACGATTAAAGCTGTGGGATTGGGATTATGAGGATGGAGATTTATTAAATATTTATTGTAATAATAAATTAATAGTGGAAAACTACTTTATCCGAAACAATCCTACGTATGTTGATATACCACTAGAATATGGCGTGAATATTATTATTTTTGAAGCGGTGCGCACTCCTTTAGGAATACTTACCGGGCGATTACAAGTATTAGATACACAAAATAATATCTTATTTGATTATGGTTCTTTACCAGATTTAACGTTTGATGAAACAGATTTAAATGCAGATAGATATTATATTAAACGCCCAGCTAAAACATGGCCTGTAACAAGGGTAAATTAGGGGTGATTCTATGATAATGCAAAAGAATTTATATGATCCTATTATGTATTTAATGAAAGGATTAATTGATAGGGAATTTTACAGCGGTGGAAAACCGATGCCTGGTAACGATCCAAATGATGTTTTTAAAGAGGGTATGACCGAGGGGTATACACTGGTTCGTGATGGTGCTCGGTTATCGGCAGTTGTTGGAGATAAATATTTGCACTACGATTTGGTTTTTAATGGACAAGCACTGCTTGAAAAGGTCCTTATATCCCATAAAATAACGGGTAAAAAGATGGAGATGCAACTAATTTATAACGCAAACAAACAATTAGATCGAGTACAGCCAAGGCTTATTAATAAAGGTAGCGGTATGTTATCTAATTTACCAATTCCCGATGTGTCGTAATGATGCATGGGGATTTTTTAATACAATAAAAAGGGTGATTACCTTTGTTTGAAACAACTTATATAGCTGGTGGTCGATTAGATGCGCCATTTTATCCAACAAAAACCTTTCCGTATATGAAAGGTTTTATAATGGATTCTAAAGCATGGACAGAAGATAAGATGGAATACGTATTACCAATTGACATGGAGTTTTATGCCATTAGTGTGAGTAGTTCTATGTATGAAATCGATGATAAATGGTCGCTTATTGTAAATGACGGTATTGTCTGTGAGGATATTTATACAAAAAAAATACCAGAAGGTATAAGTCTTATGTCCTATATGCAATTAAAGGCTGGAGATAAAATTATTTTTAAATTTCATAACCAAGGAATTAATAATAAGCAAGTATGGATTGCTTTACAGTTTTTGAAGTAATGGGAGGGAGATTATGAGTTTTGCTGTAAATTATATGGCAGGTGGCCGATTAGATGCTCCATACTTTCCAACCAAAACGATTCCTTTTATAAAAGGAAGAAGAATAGGTGTTTATGAAAATATTCATCATAATGAATTTATAGCACCAGTTGATATGGAGATGATTGCATTTTCTATTGGTGCATCAAAATATAACGATAATGATTATTGGAATTTATATATTAATAATGAAAAAATAGCAGATGAAATTTATATGAAAGATGTTCCTGAAGGATTTAATTTTTCTGTTGTTAAACAAATTCCTGCGAAAGCGATTATCCGTTTTGAATATATAAATAAATCTTTAGAGAAAAAAGCTATTTGGCTTAATTATCAATTTTTAAAAGATTAGGAGTGAAGTAAAGTGGCGTTTATTGAAAAGGTATTTCAAGAAGGAAGTTTCTTAGATGATCTTATAAATGTAGCAACTAGTAACGGATGGACAAAGGTTAAAAGGTTTCAAAAAGCAGGTTATCCATTAGCAATTTTAAAGAATTCTGGTATGGATGAAACATTATACCGGTTTGGAATTGCGGAACATACGATTATTAAAAATGCAGAAGGGGCTATGTATGGATTAGTCCAAATCGCATCTTGGGATATTGCTAAAAAGGATCTTTCGTATAAATTTAATACGGAAGAGGATAAAGCGGAGTTTATTAAGGATGCAAAATTAAGATATAGTAAAAATCTTGATCGTTCCTGTTTTTATGTTTATATGATTGAAAAAGATCCTGCATTTAAAGATGGGACAGCGACAGCAGTAGCTTATGATTCTTTCACAAAAATTTTAATAGATGTAGAAGTGAGTAAAACGGATATTCTTATGAAGAATGGCAATCCAAGTATAGATTATACCAGTGCTAATACGGATGTTATGATGTCACCGTTTGTAAAAATTACATTACGTAACCCGAATTTAGAAGGGGTTGATGTAAAAACAAATTGGTGGCCTGATTCATTAGTTAGAGTGACTGGCCAAGTAGATAAGGATCGTGTAGTTTTATTAATTCAAGCAGATAATACACCTGCATTTGAAAATAATGTAGTTCCGGTTACACCTTTATACATGGGCAAAATTGAAAGCTATGCGAAAGATGATCAAATTGGTGACGCACTTTGGGCTGGGACAGCATTTGATACAGGTGCAGAAAATAGCTCACATGCATTTGATTTTAATGATAAGAAACCATATAGAAATGTGAATGATAGCTTACCAATTTTAAAAACATATCCTAAATCACCAGGTAATGGTATTGATAACGTTATTATTAAGCGCTCGCGATTAGGGGCTAGATATCAAGCTCATTATATTGCTTGGAATGTTGCTCCGAATGAGATGCCACCTGATAGAAAAGGAGTAAATGGTGGTCAATATCCACTAGCTTGGCAGTCTCATGATAATGATGAATATAAGTATCAATTTAATCCTTCGGTATATAGTGGTCGAGTTCATACATCTCGTGCTTATGTTGTTCATCCAGATGAAGGTGTGCGAGGTTTCTTACCTCACATGGTTTTACTATCTCCTTTAGGATTATTGAATGGGGATAAGTTAAAAGTGCGAAAGAATACTTGTCCAGATACATTTGATATTTATCGTTTTTATAATGTTGATGCCATTTCGCCAATTACAAAAAGACCAGCGACACCATATCGTCCAGCTGGATTAGGAATTTATGAGAAGTCAATGTAAAGGAGAGAGAAAACATGTGGTTTGATAAAGTAGCATATTTACAAACATTACCAGTTGAATTAGAGAAAATGATTACAGAGCGAGGATGGAGTCGAAAGCTATACTTTAAAATTAGAAGTGGTATCAATAAGTTTATTGATGTTCGATTATTTGAATCGTTAGGTAGTGATGGAGAATGGCGCAGATTTGGAGTGGCAAATGCTTATGATACGAGCGATTCTGATTTTACAGATGGTAGATTTATTCCTGTGGATTCTCCATTAGGAAAACTAGGCATGGGAGATGGAGTGAAAAAGGAATTTCAAATTCCGACATTTCCTGTAGTTGAAAGTTCTTTATTAGTGTATGTAAATAGCATTTTACTAGAAAAGGATAAATATAAAGTTGATGCTAAAGCGGGGAAAGTTATTTTTAATCAAGCGATTGCAAAAGGAGATAAAATCACCTGTGAGTATCGATTAACAAATGATGCATACGAACCAAATAATGATATGATTTTCTTTACGTTTAACCAATATTTTATTGAGAAGGAAGTAAAGTTATCAGATGCTGAAAGTGATTTAGGAAACGGTACCGGTTCAAAAAAATCATTTAATTTGCCATTTTCAAATTTTGATGAAAGTCGTTTTATGGTTTATAGAAATAATCAGATGGTCGATCCGGGGGAATATACAATTTCAGATACAGCAATTGAATTTCAAACTGCCCCAAAAAGTTCCGAGAACATTAAATTTTCTGGAGTGTATTTTCTAGCACCAAAGGCAGACGGAACGTTAGATACTTTAGTAGCGAAGACATCATTTGACGTACAAAAAATGGAAAGTATTATGGCTGAAGTATATTCTACAGTTAATTTTGTAAATCCTTCGCCTTATACACCGATTAGTTTTACACCAGAAGCCCGTTTTACAAAAGATTGGAAACGTGATTCTGTCGTTTATATGTATGGTAATGGAAATAAAGATCGTATTGTTATGTTTATGCGTGTAGATCCAACACCAAGTCCTGTTCGAGCATTATTTGTACCATTATATATTGGAAGAATGTACACATTTGATAATGCACCGCGTAAAAACACTGTAATTATTGGTGGTTGTCGTAACGGAGATCAATATAATTATGCGCCTAATAAAAAAATTGGAAATGCAAATTTAGACTACGGAGAAAATACAGGTAATGGAAATGATTCTGTATTATTAGCTCAATCATATACAGGTGCAATGTATCAAAAACATTATTTATCATTTATTACTCACGATATGGATATTGATAGTGGACAAGGTCGATTTAATCCATCTGTCTATAGTGGGAAATATCATTTGTCACAGATTTATATCGTTCATCCTAATGATGGATATGTTGGAAAATTAGATGATGTCTATGCTGTTCACCCAAAAAATATTCAACAGGCCGATGAATTGGAAATTGAAAAGGAAGTTACAAGTGAATCTTTAGGAAAAGGAAATGGAATGAGAAAAGTTTTCCATTTAGAGCATAAACCAAAAGCAGGAACACTTAAGTTGTTCAATGCATGTACTCTAGTTCCTAATACTGACTTTATTTTAAATGAAGATGATAAAACAGTGACGTTTAAAGAAATCCCAATTAACGGGGTAGAGATTACAGCAAGTTATGAATTTGCACAATTATATCGTTATACGTTGCCGACTACCGCAGTCTCTCCGATGACACAAGCGAAAGCAACGCCATTTAATCCGATTGGTCTAGCTATTTATAAAGAAGATATTTAATCATTAATCATATAAGGGGGAATGCAGAGAGTGAGTGAGAAAATTTATTCTATTGCTTCCCCTTCTTTATGTACGAAAAAGAAGAGTCATGTTGTTTCGATTCCTTTGGGATCAACAATGAAGAAAACATATAGTCTCTCGCTTTCTGTTTTAAATCCTTTTGTAAAAAATGCGAATAATTTTCCAGTCAGTTTGCCTCCATATTCAAGATTCAAAGCTGTTAAGGAAGAAGATGCTGGGGTATTTGCAACCAAAATAGTAAAGGGAAAAGGTATATTAACAGACCTTGTTGTAGAGGCAATAAGGCAAGTTGAGGTGACTGCTAATATTGCTAAAGTGGATATTGCAAGCCTAATGCGGAGTATCAACATGGAACTGTTAAGCATACAGGATTCTAAACCGCTTAAAGAAATTCTTGCAGATGTTCATTACTATCAGAAAGCAATGCAACATGACCGAACTTTTGATATGGAACATATGGAAGGGAACAATGGAAGCAGATTAGATACAAAGTATGCAGATGTAACAGAAATGTCTAGTACAGATCGTAAGATATATAAAGCAGGTAATATGCTCCCAATTGAGCAAGAGAGAGTAAAACAGAAATTACGAGAATTTGCAACCAATGTAGATGAAATACCGCGATGGGTACAGGTTGCACGTATTTTATATGGCGAAGGATTTTATGAGACAATATTGACTGAAAGAAGAGAAAAAGAAATAGGTAGTACTGTAGTTAGAAATGTGGATCATGTAGAGATTAGCCAAAAAGAATTACCTGTACAAGAGATAAGTGATTTTGAGCTTTATAATAACTTGCCAAGAGAAGTAACTACTTCTTATGAGGAATTTGATTTATTTACTGATACAGGGATTCCGGTTTATATGCCAGATTATGATTTGTTTGCTCGTAAACAAAGAGAAATACAGGCTTGTAATATAAATTACAATACAGCGAATAGAGATGCCATTCAGCGAAATGGTGAAATAAATTATTTTGAATTTGTAAATAGAAAAGCACTGAAGATAGATGGAAGATTTATTAATATAGAAGATTTAGAACGTAAAAAGCTAGAACTTCAAACTAATGAATATGATGTGTCATTTGCGGACCGCATAATGGAAGACATATATACATATGGTGGCCATGTATATAATAACGCTCAAAAACTATTAATAGAATATGATTCATCTCACATAGAAATGAATGACATGAATCATATAACGCATGAATATGAAAGTAAATTCATAAGTGAATATGAGTTATTAGAAAGACAGTACCATTCTAATGAGGTAAATTTAGTAGAGTCATTGATGGTATCAAGTCAGAATCATTTGTACATGGATTATAATCTTCCAGAAATGATACAGAGTGATGTGCTCACAAAAGAAGTAGAAGTAAAATTAGCTGAAGACGAACAAGTTAATAAGAAAACGAAACATGTATGGACTGACTATATACACCATGAGGAAATGGACCTAATACATAAACAATTATTGGGGACTATTCAAGATAACTATGAATTTGCTAGTAGACAAATCAAAAAATTGACTGGATTTTATGAGGAATTTGATCTTTTTAATAGTTTAGGAATCCCAGTTTATATGCCAGACTATGATTTATTTGCTCGTGTACAGAGAGAACTACAAGCGAAACAAATAACAGTTAATTCAGCTAAAAGAGACATACGTTCAGTATATGGTAATGTTCGTGATACGGATCTAGCAGATAGAACCATGCAAGAGAAAGAGGGAGTCTTTTTCGATGTAGCTGCTATAGATAGAAAAGTATTACAAATGGAAGTGAATGTACCTTCTTATGAACTTTCTAATCGAGTTATAGGTGAGCAAGAAGATATGGGAATATATGGATATGAACATTTCAATCGAGTAAATGGACAGTATCATACTGCTCAAGCAGATATATCTTCCATGAATCGGATTCTATGTGAAATAGAAACTCCATTTACAAATGCGTATGAATTAGCAAAGCGTGACCTTCATGAGTTGTTAGTGGAGGATGATAAAGTAGCGGATTCTGTATTGTATGATCGATTGTTTATAAGTGAAGAAAGTAATGAACCAATAACAAGTGAAAGAGTTAAAGTCGATAATGAATCAGAATGTATTAGCCCTGTAGAGTTTACAAAGCAAGAACAATTGATAGCGCATAATGATGAAGGATATGAACTTGTTAATAGACGCGTAAAAGAACAGGATTCTCGTTATGAAGAATTTGATCTTTTTGATTTAATAGGAACTCCAGTTTACTTACCGGAGTATGATTTATTCGCAAGGATTCAAAGGGAATTACTAACGAATATTGAGACAGCTGAAATAGCAAATAGAGAAAATAATATAGAAGCAGAAATTAATACGGTTGATTCGATTGGTCATCTAGTGAAAGAAGTAGCAACTAATATAATTGATAGTAATGATATAGGACATATTGAGAAAGAGTTACAAACTAGTATTGAACAATATGAAACTGCAACGAATGATAGGAATTGGTATGCAGAAAGTACTATATCTGATCCGATGACAAAGCGAGTGCCAGAAATAGATACGCATATAATCGCTACTGATCAATTAGAGAGAATAATAAAAGAACGTAATACAAATGTAATTAAGGATGAAGAATTAGAACGACTTACGAAACAACTCATAATGAAAATTAAGCATTTTGATGATATGCGACAAATTAATAATGAGTACGAGTCAAATATTCTTGAAACAGACCAATGGCAAAGAAAATTAGATAATAAAGCATCAATACATGAATATCATGTAAGTGAGTCTGAAAGAGAACTAGCTAGTGAAGAAATCCGTACAACTTTAACGAATAAGTACAATACTTTTAATACTACTATTGGTGAGATAGAACAATCCAGCCGAACAGTAGACAGCGAAAGTATACTTGTTGAAAGTGATACTTTTGTATTAGAAAAAGAACTAGAAGCATCGTATGAAGAGTTTGATCTATTCGAAGGATTAGGAATTACAGTTTACTTACCAGATTATGATTTGTTTGCAAGAACCCAAAGAGAATTACAAACAAATATAGATACGTATGAAATAATGAATAAAGAAAATGAAACAAGAGCAGAAATTAGTTCATTCTATCAGTTTGGTAATGTCTTGCAAGAAGTTGATGCGACTGTTGCAACGATAGATAATGTAAAAGTCGTAAAAGAATTAGCTGCAAAAATGATCGATAAAGAGAATTTTAAGATTATTGACAGAGAGTTACAGATTAGTATTGAACAATATGAAACCGCAATAAATGATCGAAACTGGTATGTAAAGAATATTACATCTGCCCCAATGGAAAAGCTTATGAAAGAGGCAGAGGCAAATATAGTAGTCACGGATCAATTGCATAAAGGTGTAAGAGAATTTAATACAGATGTAGTGAAGAATGAAGAATTAGATCGTACAGTACGAAATATAATGATGAATATCTTTGAATTGAAGGATATGCATCGGAAGTCAATTGAAGAGGCTTCAAATATACATGAGCTATATGAATGGGAAAGAAAATCAACTCATAAAGCATCCATAAATACATACGGTATGTTTGAAAATGTAAGAGAATTATCTAGTATAGAGATCCAATCAACTCCAGTGAATAGAAGAAATCTCGTTCATACGAATATAGATGAAATAGAACAATTTAATCGCATTTTAGACAACGAAAGTATACTTGTTGAAAACGATACGTTTAAATTAGAAAATATCTATCAGGCAGAAGAACCGGTTGAATTTGAGGAAAGCGATATATTAATCGAAGAAGAACCAAAAATATGGTTAAAACATAGCCGGGAATCTTGGTGGAATAATTGGAATTGGAAGAAAACGAGATAATAAAGTAGAGTGCTAGATTAGCTTTTACTTAAGTATATGATATCGAATATTCGTATTTTCATGACATTATGTAATTTTTAAAATTGAACTGCTAGAGCTGTTGTAAAAGTAAAAGCTTAAGCAGTTCAATTGTATTTTAAATGTCTTTTAGTAAGTAAATTAGTTCCTTTCTGTTATGCATGAAATATTTAAATTTATTGATCCATCAAGCTGTTAATACAAATAGTTAGGGCATAGTAATTGCTACTGATGGAGCAATTGAAATTATTTTAAGATAAAAATGGAGAGGTGATATGATGGTGAGAGTATTAACTCAGCCCGAACCAGGGTGGCAGCGTATTGATGATAGCGATAGGAATATTATCTTTGAAGGAGAAAATTGGTTTAGTGGATACTCTAAATACTCTGATAATTATTTGAAAACATTCCACTATAAAAGTTCTAGTCAACCATCAAACTCAGTACAGATTAAATTTTCTTTCGTAGGTACTAAACTTCGGCTTATTGGACTTGTTAATAATGGTGGTTATGATAGATATGCAACAATCGTTATTGATGGCAATACAGAGAGATTAGATTACGATGCATGGGAGGGAACAAGGCAAGCTGTTATATATGAGAAAACAAATCTTAATAAAGGGCCGCATACAGTAACGATTCTAGGTACATACTTAAATCTTGATGCAATTGATATCGATTCTGATGGTTATGTATTTACACCCAAAAAAGTAGGGGAGATATTAGATAAACCTGATCCTGGTTGGAATCGTTTCGATGATGCTGATTCATTAATTAAGTATGGTGATGGTGCTTGGAATAGATTTACTGATGATAGGTACTATAATAGTACAGCAGTATATTCCCTTACCAAATCAGTTGTAGAATTTTCATTTAAAGGTACAGGTGTCAGACTTGTTTCTAAAAGTGTTAATTTAGGTTATGGTCCTGTAGATATAACGATCGACGGTGTCAAAGAATCATACAATCCAGTACTAGGTTCAGATAACTGGAAAGTTCTACTTTACAATAAAGAAGGTCTAAAAAATGAATTTCATTCAGTTAAACTTGAGGGTCCTGAAGGAATTATAATGGATGCTATTGACATTCTTGATGGAGAATTAGTAAAAACTGCTAAAGTAGGTGACGTTCTGCTTCAACCTGAAACTGGTTGGAAACGAATTGATGATACTGATGTTAATATTAAGTATAGAGGAGTTTGGAAGAACGATGTTGTTAACTCAAGCCTTTATAACTCTACATGCCATTATAAAGCTCCTGAAGTAGATAATAACCCAGCATCGATACGTTTCGACTTTGAAGGTACAAAATTAAGAATTATAGCCTTGACAGTTAATCCTTACGACTCTGATGCAAAAATACTGATTGATGGCAGAGAAGAAGTAATAAACTTCTCGTCAACTGATACTATATATCAACGTTTAGTTTATGAAAAACTGAATCTACCTCAAGGAGTTCATAAGGTCGAGATAAAAGGACTGTATATAAACTTAGATGCTATTGATATAGATGAAACTGGTTCGATGATTAAACCGCCTGTTGAAGTTGGAGACGTTCTATTACAACCCGAAGATGGTTGGAAACGATTTGACGATTCAGATAGCTTAATTAAGTATTCTGGAACATGGACTATCTCTACACCTGATGACAGTGGTTACAATAGAACTGTTCATTGGACTGGTCGTACGTCTGCAGGTATTGTTTCTGCTACGTTTGCATTTTATGGCACGTCCTTACGAATTATTGGATTAATGACAGAGTATTATCAAAAAGGAATTATCACGATAGATGGTATTACAAACGATATAAATTTCAATCGAACAGGGGTAACAAAATGTGCTCTTTTATATGAGGAACTTAACTTAGTAGAAGGGAAGCACATTGTTACAATATCAGGAGAAAAAATCAATTTAGACGCTATTGATATAGATAATAAGGGCTACTTAGTAAAACAAGCTGAAGTAGGTGATGTACTTAATACACCGGAATCGGGTTGGACAAGGCATAACTATGATTCTAAGTTATCTAGTGAGAAGCGCAAAATTGAGTTATTACCTCAAGACGTATGGAAGACTTTCGAAGATTATACTTGGACAGGAGTTAAGAATGTCGGTCAGATTAGATTTAAGTTTTTCGGAACGGCATTTCGAATCATCTCTAGGTGGTTTAGTGATGCTACAAAATCAGCTAAAGTAACGATAGATGGAATGGCTAGTGGTACTTTCGCACAATACGGTGATCCGAAAGATGGATTAAAATTATGCTACGAGAAAATGGGTCTTTCAAAAGGTATTCATAGTGTAGTAATTGATGTAAATGAAAACATGAACTTGACTTTATGTGCAGTCGATTTACTAGGCGCAGACTATTTTGTAGATTATGATGCAACTATAGGGGAAGTTATAACTATTCCTGAAGTTGGTTGGAAACGAATTGAAGATTCTAATTCAAACTTTAAATATACAGGAGACGGATGGGCAACTCATTCAGATGCCAAATGGTCTGGAGGATCTACTCACTATTGCCCGAACTCAGATAAACTTGCTACTGTTGAGTTTGTATTCAATGGCACTAAGTTACGAATAATAGGATTACTTTCTGCTGGGTATAGGGAAGGTCAAATTTGGATTGACGAACAACCGGTTGAGACTATAAACTTCGAGCAACCAAATGCTCAATATCAGTCCTTAGTTTATGAGAAACTAGGTTTAGCAAACGGTGAGCATAAAGTTAAACTATCCGGCCTTAATATAAACTTCGATGCTATTGATATTGATAGTGACGGAAGTATTGAAAAACCGCTTGCTAAAGTAGGTGATCAATTAATTCAACCAGAACCGGGTTGGAAACGAATTGAAGATTCTAATTCAAACTTTAAATATACAGGAGACGGATGGGCAACTCATTCAGATGCCAAATGGTCTGGAGGATCTACTCACTATTGCCCGAACTCAGATAAACTTGCTACTGTTGAGTTTGTATTCAATGGCACTAAGTTACGAATAATAGGATTACTTTCTGCTGGGTATAGGGAAGGTCAAATTTGGATTGACGAACAACCGGTTGAGACTATAAACTTCGAGCAACCAAATGCTCAATATCAGTCCTTAGTTTATGAGAAACTAGGTTTAGCAAACGGTGAGCATAAAGTTAAACTATCCGGCCTTAATATAAACTTCGATGCTATTGATATTGATAGTGACGGAAGTATTGAAA
>NZ_SEIY01000015.1:1842-12067 GCF_004634455.1 Bacillus sp. 007/AIA-02/001 | reverse complement strand
TGAGCATAAAGTTAAACTATCCGGCCTTAATATAAACTTCGATGCTATTGATATTGATAGTGACGGAAGTATTGAAAGACCACCTGCTAAAGTAGGTGACCAGTTACCTCAACCAGAACCTGGCTGGAAGCGTATGGATGACGCAGATTCAAATATTCGATATGACGGAAAATGGAATTTCATAACTACTCAGAAAGGTGCATACAATGAAACTCTTCATTATTATTCTGCACCATCGGGGAGTACAGAAGAAGCGTCTGCTACCTTTAAATTTAAAGGGACTAAGTTAAGACTTGTAGCATTAAGCAGTTATTTCCAGAAAAAAGCTATTTTAAAGATTGACGGAGTATCTTACGACTTAACTAAGGTTGAAGGAAGACCACCAATTTACGGAATTCAGCAAACCTTAATGTTTGAAGCAACTGGACTTGAAGATAAAGAGCATTTAGTTGAGTTATCTGGTATAGACATAACGCTAGATGCAATCGATATTGACAAAACGGGGTCTATAGTAAAACCAAACCCACCTGCTAAAGTAGGAGACATTCTATTACAACCCGAACCAGGGTGGACTCGTGTAGATGATACAAATCCCCTAATTCATTACAGAGGTGATTACTGGGAATTAGCTAAGGGTGGAGGGTATGAACCCGGATATAATAAAACGGCAACTTATAGAGTTCCTGACCACTCGAACAGGACATTAGGGACAGTAGAGTTCTCTTTCAAAGGTACAGGCCTTCGTGTCATTTCAGCAAACTACTCCCAAAGTTCTTGGGAGGATGTTACCATTGAAATTGACGGTGTGACTGAGAAATATAAGGTTAAAACTCCAACTGACCAGGACAAGACTCGGTATCAGGTTATACTATACGAGAAAAACTTACCCAACGGCGTTCATACAGTGAAGCTCACAGGTACGTTAATAGCAGTAGACGCTTTTGATATAAAAAGCGGTGATTTAGTAGAAACTCCTACTAACCTACGTGATGTATTATTCGAGCCTCAACCTGGTTGGCAACGAATTGACGATACAGATAGTAATATTGAATACAATGGTGTATGGGCAACAAGCGGTGCTGATGGTAGATGCTACAACAAAACCATTCATTATAAACATGCAAGTTCAAACATCCCACCTGATTCTAACCCAGTTTCGATAAAATTTAACTTTACAGGGACAAAACTTAGGATTATTGGAATTGGGTTATCTGAGTATGACTCTGGCGCTAAAATTCTAATTGACGGAGTAGAAGAAACTATCAATTTCTTTAGACCCTCAGGCTTAACTGCTATCTACCAGTCGTTAATATACGAGAAGTTAGGTTTATCAAATAAATTGCATACTGTTGAAATAAAAGGTAAATATATAAATCTTGATGCTATTGACATTGATGAATCTGGTTCAATTGGAGGTAAGCCATCAGTTAAGATCGGAGACCAACTAAAACAGCCAGAGGCAGGTTGGAAACGCCTTGATGGAACCGACTCGTTACTTAAATATCAAGGTACTTGGGAAAAAGGCTCATCTTCTGATTGGTATAATGGTACTTATCATTATGTAAAAGACAATGACTCTAAAGGTGCAGTTGAATTCGATTTTTATGGAACTCAGCTTAGAATTATTACTTGCTTCGATGTTGCATCATATCGTACAGATGACATATCAATTACAATTGATGGCGTGACAGAAAAGTATAGCGAGATAGCATCTGCTAAGGTATATCAAGGTCTTGCATATGAGAAGTTAGGCTTAACTAAAGGGAAGCATAGAGTTAGAATTCAGTGTGGAACTAAAGGCACTTATCGACTTAATATTGATGCAATTGACATTGATGCAGATGGTTATATTGAAAAACCACCTATAACAGTTGGAGATTTCTTAGCTACACCAGAAGACGGTTGGAAACGCTTCACGAAGGAGAATATGTATTTCGATTATACCGGTGGCATGGATTACCAAAATCAAACACCACCTATCAAGTACTCGTTCGATAAAATTCAGTTTAGATTCTTCGGTACAAAATTTAGATTGATTTATTCGTCTAACTTAGGCTCAAATGAAAAACAACTTGGTCACGTATTAATTGACGGAGTGAAGTATCCTGTTAATATGTTCCCTGTATCCGGACCAGCTAAAGTTGCGTGTGAAGTACTTAACCTAGATGAAGGATACCACATGGTAACAGTCAACGGTGGAACTCATGAAGGTTGGGACCCTCAATTTATTGGTGTTGATATCGACGCTACTGGACACATTGATAGACTACCTGTAAGTATTGGTGATGTTTCTACTTATCCAAACTATGGATGGAAACGTTATGATGACAACTCCACATACATTCAATATGATGCTAACTGGAGTAAAAACGTAGCCTATAATGGTGCTTATGGCGGAAAAAGTACTTGTGCTAAAAAGGGTAAAAATGCAAGTATGGTATTCAAATTTAAAGGTACTAAGTTACGACTCATTGTTGGTTGTGCTACTAATCAATATTATTCAGATAGAATCAGAGTAAAAATTGATGACTTACCGGAAGAGTATTTTGACGCTATTGCACCACAAGATACAAACCAAGTCTTGAAATATGAGAAACTCGGTTTAGAAGATATTGAGCACGATGTAACGGTAACAGTTATAACAACTCAACCCGGTGCTTTAGAATATGACTTCCGAATGGATGCTATTGATATTGATGACACTGGTAGTCTTGTTTCACGACCTGGTGTAGGTACTGTTCTTACAGAGCCTGAAAAAGGTTGGAAACGGATTGATGATACCGATCCATTAATTCGTTATATCGGTAACTGGAAACTAACCACGGGTAATGATAAGCACTACAACAAGACAACTCATTACAATCTCGACAAGAAACTTGACACGAGTTTCGAATTTGAGTTCGTAGGTACTAAACTTAGACTTCTAGCTTATGGCGACAGTGGTTACGATGCAACTTCTAAAGTACTTATTGATGGTAAAGAAGAAACTATGGTTTACAATAGTCCTTCAGGTAACCAAGTCATACGTTACGAGAAAATAGGTTTAGACCGTGGCAAGCATACTGTAAAAGTGATTGGTAAAGCTATGTCGTTAGATTCCATTGACATTGACGCTGACGGATACTTACTTGCTAGATTAGGTGACAAGTTAGTTGAGCCGGAACCTGGTTGGGTACGTTTTGACGATACTCATAAGAATATTGAATACAACGGTTTCTGGAAAACAACTGAAGCTGATGTTAGTTGCTACAATAATACTTATCATTGGAAGAGTAAGGAAGACAATAACGATAGCACCATCTCGGCTAGATTTTTATTCAAGGGTACTAAGTTCCGATTAATTAGTATGACAAGTCCATCCTATCCGGAAGACATTGAATTGAAAATTGATGGCCAAAAGGAAATCCTTAAACTTTCAGGAGAAGTTATGCAATACCAAACACTTGCATATGAAAAGAAAAATCTTGAAGATATGATTCACGTTATTGAGTTGTCAGGGAAATACATCAGTATCGATGCTATTGACTTAGAAGAAGGTGCAACACTATTAAAACTACCTGATGAGAAATTAAAACCATATCAAATAAGAAGTGGTTTAATCTTTAAGGATGATTTTGATACGTTCGATTCCAGATGGATTGCATCTCCTGTCGGTAGCTATTCTTTAATTGATCGAAAAGGATATTTTAGAATGCTACACAATGTTTCGCGTGACACATTATTACTTGCAGATCTTCCAAATGAGAAAGAATTTGCATTTGAAGTATCTGCTGATTATACGCCAACCCATGAAGATGACAAAGGCGGTATTATCGTTTGGAAAAACGGTGAGGAGAATATCGAGTTCTTAGAAACAGAAGATGGTACTCGAGAAACAACTGAATTGAAGTGGATGGCGTGCAAAGATAATGAAGATTGGACGTTTTTTTCTGATTATGGCGAAGGTTTTAATTTTTACGACTCAGATAGAATGAGCTGTAGTAAGTTTGGTGTTGTATTAAAAAAAGGATCGAATTCAAAATTTGTAAATCTTGATATTGATTCCATTATTGCTACAAGAGGAAGAAAGTTAACCATTGCTAATATAGCGCCGAATATAAGTGTGCAGATGGAAGATAAATTTGGGGGAATTATTTTCAATGGAAATACAGGGTATAACACTGGTATTCAAATTACTCTCCCGTCACTAGAATTTGCAGGTAAAGTTATTTTGAAAAATGTTGAAGGTAAAGAATTGGGTGTTATTAAGACTACATTTTATGGTGGAGATGTATATGGATTCGGATCTAATTTAGAAATTAAATTTTCAGGTGAGGAGCTTTCAACATTAGCACAAACTCGATTGCCAGATATGATATCAGGGAAATCAGAAATTATGCTAGAACTTGTGAATCCTTCAGTTGCACGAGCAAATAATGTGAATTTAAGTATTGCTCAATATGAAGATAAATTTGGATGGTCATGGGCGGATCTTGCGTTAGACAGTAATGGTAAACCAGGTCAATATCAAGATAGTATCAATATTCCTTATGTAAATCCAGAAAAAACAATAAAGTTTTGGTTAAAAGTAACAAAGGGAACAGATTATGCTGGGCTTGCTCCATTACAATTTCAAATACATCTTGAACATGAGTAGTTGGGGGTGAAAAGATGGGAACATCAATGGTCGTAAATCGATATTATAAGCAAGAAGAACAAACAGAAAATATTCTTCCAAAGCTTATCGAAAAAAAAGTAAAGGTTGAGATTAATAGTAATGAAAAGAAGTATATACCTATTGAACTAGGTATAAACAAGTATGAACTTAGGACAATCTTTATTGAAAATACAGCAAATAATGATTATGAGTGTACAATTTTTGATAAACAAAAAGATGGGCAAATTCAGTACAGCAGTATTAAAGAAAAAAGAACATACGATATAATCAATATTCCTTGTGACGATAAAGATCAAACAAAGTCTTGTCACATGTTTATTGAAAATTTTAGTAATGTTCCTTCTTTGTATACTGTGGTATTAAAAGTAACAACATTAATTTAGAGGTGAAATTAAATGACTAAGGCTATTTTTACAAAGGGAACATGCAAAAAATATGAGTTATTTGATACATTTGTTCAGGTAGCATTGAATGGGGGATGGAAATTAAAAGAAGGGAGTAATTTAACGGACGACCAAATATGTCTTTATACAGATGGTTACAATGGAGATAAGCATATGGCTGTTCATCTCACTTGTTACGATTCTAACTATTCTCCATATAATATAAGAACAACTGATTATACTGACGGCTCCATGAGAATGGGAACAATGCAGTCTAACAATACTGTTTTCTATTCACAAGACGGAATGTCTTCGTTTTGCTTTTTTCCAGGAAGAACAGCTAATCAGGATACAAATATAAGCTATTCAAGGCAATATAATAAGCTGTTTGATATGGAGTACTATTACTATGTCGATAAAGAGGTTATTATTTTTGTAGTTGTCCCCTTTAAATATACTGGTTTAGGAAATGGACTTATATTTTTAGGTTTTCCTGAACAATCTTTCGTTGAAGAGAGTAAAAGAAACGAAAATAAGTCTTATTCCGGTGCTGTATATGCTAATAGTGGATACTGCGGTAATTCGATTGGTACTTATTGTTTACGAGTCGCAGATAACCCTAAAAACTTACTCGAAGTTTCTGGTAAGAGTACGATCGCTCAAAGAACTCATAGCTTAGTCTCTCCGTTATCGCCCAATATAGATAAAAAGTTTGTGTTAAGTGAGGTGTTCTATGGGGATAGTACGACAGGAATGAGAGGAAGATTAGGAAGAGTATATCTTCTTCAGACAGGAGATATTCTTGATGGTGATATAATCGAAATTAAAGTTAATAATGAAATTCAAAAATATAGATATACAGTTTTAGGTGGTGCTAGTAGTAACTATACATCATTTGTAACTAATGCAGCAGCAATTAGAGTAGAGTGAGGTTCTTAGTTTATGGATATTATTTATAAAAAAGGTTTTTGCAAACGAGCGGAGTTATTTGACGTTTTTGTTAGTAAATTTGTGGAAAGTGGATGGGGAATTCTTGAAGATGCAAGTAACCATAAAGATTATCGTGTTGTTTTGCATTCTAAAGGTAGTTTAGGAAATACTCCAATGTATTTAGCTTTATATTTTTATGCAGGGTCCAATGGCATTGGTAACAATTCCTACAATATTAAAACTACAAGATATTCAAATGCGATTTTTGAGTTTTATAAGGAATGGGACTTTGAAAATAAAACGCATAAGTCATCTGCTATTTCAGGATATGGCAGATTGAACTTTATTAATTCTATACCAAGTTATTATTATTCAAATTCAATAACAACGGGCACTGAATTGCCAGTAGAGTATTATTATTACTGTGATCTAGATAGAATGATATTTGTCACAATACCTAATGTAGATAAATTTAAACAAGATAACCCTAGTGTTGATACATCACCTGTTGTTAATTTTTTTGGGATACCTGAAGAAACATATTTGAAAGAAAAAAACGATCCATATTATTCATGTGTAATTAATGCATCGAGTAGTTCAGGTTATTATGAAGATAGTTATAAATATTTAATTTTAAATAAACCTGCAGCGCTTTTAGACGTCCCATTAGGATATCAAATGTCATTTAGTCAGGTCATAGGGTGGTCTTCCCCTTCTGATGGTGGTTCAGGTTCAGGCCCTATGATGCTAACAGATTTTTATTTAGATGATCCTCAAACAGGCCTAAGAGGTAAACTTGGATTTATATACTCATTTGTATCTAATGGAAGAATAACAAAAAATGATACAATTGAAGTGGAAAGTGAAAATGGTATTCAGGTGTATAAACCTTTATTTACATCTAGTAATTATTGGTCCGGTAATTCAAGCAATAGGTTCACAAACTCGTTTGGACAAAATTCCACACATTTAGCAATAAGAATTGGGTGATTGTGCGATATGGTTGTATTTAAAGGATCTATATTAAATATAGGTTGTCAGCAAACAGGTATTCGCAGAATAAATGTAGGAAAAGGAAGTAGAATAGTAGATCTAATGGGTCCTATGGATGGGGAAAGGGTATTCAATATAGGAAAGGGAAGTAAAATAGTAGAATTAATAGGTCCTATGGATGGAGAAAGGGTATCCAATATAGGAAAAGGAAGTAGAATAGTAAATCTAGTAGGCCATATGGGCGGACAAAGGGTTCCAAACGTAGGGCAAGCGAATCATATGCCAAGTCTGTTTGTAACCGGAGGTGTCCGAATTCCAGCTACAACATTTAAAGGAGATTTTCTACAAAATCAGTATATACCGGAAGAGGAAATTCGTAATCAAGCACTACCAAGAAAAGAACCATTAGAATCACCATGGAAAAAGCGAACGTATAGCAAAAATAATTTAAATTAAAACAATAGCGTGCCAAAGCAGGCTTTTTTATTTTGCTTTGAAATGTAAAAAAGGGGGTGGAAGTTTGGAACGGATTCATGAGCTTGTAAAAACATTAAATGTACTGGATGTTATTAATACCACCCAATTGAAAGTTGCTTCTGTAATTAGTGGGGGATTGGGGACTATATTTAATTTTTTATATGATAAATCTAATTTAACTTGAATTATCATTTTGGTATGGGTAGTTGTATTAGATTGGATAACTGTTAGTAAGGCTTCAAAATTAGATGCTACGTATTCATCACAATATGGAATTGAGGGCATTGCACGAACTGTGGTGCTTTTTTTATTACCTTCTTTAGCGCATTTATTTGATATTGCATTTAAACTACCAGAGTTTTTTTATTTTATGGTAACTGGTGGTTTAATTTATCATACTTTTAATAGTTTTACAGCCAATGGTGTACGGATTGGGTGGGATAAATGGATTCCTACTTGGTTGTTAGAAAGTGTATCTTCTGAAATTGAGGCGAAAATTAGAAGATCAAAATTTAGAAAAGAAAAAAATAAATAAATACAGATTGATTCAGTAGCTGAACAAAGTATGGGAGATTTTTGGGTAAAGGCTGTGAAGGATACAAATGTCCGAGCATTTGAACCAATTTATTTTAATGTTCATCTAAAACATAATTGAGGTAAATACAATATGGGAACTGTAATGAATTTTATAGATATACATCCGAAAGAGGGATTACACCATCAATCCTTATTGAGAGGAATGTACAAATTACAATTGAACCAGGGAAAGTTCTATATACGCCACTGGATGTAGGGTGTTACAAATACGATATTCGCACGATTCAAGTTACAAATGATTCAAACGTTAAACCAATGTTATTTATGTACGATCAAAAAGAGAATGGGAATCAAGTCTATAAAAGCTTATCAGAAAAAAGAACATATGATATTTTGGCTATTCCTTGTGAGGATAAAGATCATACAAACAAGGTACATCTTTATATAGAAAATAGGGCGTAGCAACCTCTACTTTTAATGTTTCTATAAAAGCAATACGTTTAAATTAAGGAGGAACATATAAAATGACAAATAAAATTTGTAAGTTACACAGACTAGAGCGCAGAGAAGTCTTTATGAAGATTATTGATGAAATGAAAAAGGCTGGATGGCAGCAATTAAATGCTGACAAACCGGATAAGAATAATATTTTTGTTATGTATTCTACAGGTAATGATGGAACCAAAAACAATTATATTGAGCTGCGTCCTTATGATACGCTTGCAAAAAATTCTTCATTATCAAGTTCGTATGACATAAGAGAACCGAATGTGAAATATACAGATGGTAGTTACAGACTAATCAGAGGTTATGATAAAGAGGGTGGGAGTGGAACTGGAGAAGAAGTTTGGTTCTCTTTAGTATTCCATCAAGGGAAAGCAAATTATTCTAGTGGGGCAATTGCTTTAAATTATGAAAAATATATGGTTGACCTATATCTATACGTCGATAAAGATACTGTCATTTATTGTGTATATGCAAATGATGATGAAATCCCATCTCACAAAGGAAAGACAGTGATTGGTTTTATAGGTCTTCCAGAGGAATACTATCAACCGGAATTATTTTCACCGTATTCTTGCCCGTTCAGTGTTATGTTTAGCTGCGGTTCTCGCGGTCAAACAGCTACACATATAACTGATAGAAGTAAATTTTCAGGTTCCGTTCCATATTCTGATACAAACTCTACATTTTATTGGGATAAAGTCCTTCTAAAGGCACCCTCTAATGAAGGAAAGATAGTTTTCACTCCTTTATACATGGGAGATAGTCGTGAAGGATTTAGAGGGAAGTACGATGGCTTTTACATCTATAGAGGTAGCGGTTTTATTTATGGTGATATTACAGAGGTTGTTGAAAATGGGGAAATTCATAAGTACAAATTATTTTACACGTCGGCCCCTATATCTAATCAATTTAATTCATTTAGTGATTACTATGTAGCTTTACGGATTGAATAAGTAGGAGGTAAGTATATGGCAGTACTTCAAGGTATGATCATATCTCCAACAAATCTATACCGTACGGGAACACGCGAAATTAATACACATCAGGGTATAATTATATCTCCAACAACGCTATATCATGAGGGAATACGTGAAATCAATACACATCGTCAAGGGAGTATTGTTAATCCAATCGATTTTTCACATACAGGCGTTAGGCAACTCCTAACACATCAAGGGGATATTTTAAATCCCGATGATTGGATACGAACAGGTATTAGGCAAATCTCTATTCGTCGAGGCGTTATGCATAACTTATCTCAAAATAAGGGAGGAACTTCTGAAAAAGAAGTAATGAAACCGCCACGAAATGAACCACTAGAGTATGCGTGGAAGAAAATGAATATGTAAATCTTTTAAGCGATAGCGTGCCAAAGCAGGCTTTTTTATTTTGCTTTGAAATGTAAAAAGGGGGGTGAAAGTTTGGAACGAATTCATGAACTTGTAAAAACGTTAAATGTACTGGATGTTATTAATACCACCCAATTTAAAGTTGCTTCTGTAATTAGTGGGGGATTGGGAACTATATTTAATTTTTTATATGGTAAATCTAATTTAATTTGGATTATCATTTTGGTATGGGTAGTTGTATTAGATTGGATAACTGGTAGTAAGGCTTCAAAATTAGATGGTACGTATTCATCACAATATGGAATTGAGGGCATTGCACGAACTGTGGTGCTTTTTTTATTACCTTCTTTAGCGCATTTATTTGATATTGCATTTAAACTACCAGAGTTTTT
>NZ_SEIY01000015.1:0-1742 GCF_004634455.1 Bacillus sp. 007/AIA-02/001 | reverse complement strand
GCACGAACTGTGGTGCTTTTTTTATTACCTTCTTTAGCGCATTTATTTGATATTGCATTTAAACTACCAGAGTTTTTCTATTTTATGGTAACGGGTGGTTTAATTTATCATATTTTTAATAGCTTTACAGCCAATTGTGTACGGATTGGGTGGGATAGATGGATTCCTACTTGGTTGTTAGAAAGTGTATCTTCTGAGATTGAAGCGAAAATTAGAAGATCAAACTCTAGAAAAGAAAAAAATTAAATATAGACAAATATAAAAAATGATAGCAAAAGGAGCAGTCTCAATTGAGGTGCTCTTTTTGTTTATCGAGATTTTATTTCAGGTATTCAATAGGGAGCATGCGCAGCATTATTTGTATGGATGCTTTTTACTATACAAAAAAGAATGAACAGCGTGAAGAGCAGTACCAAGCTGTTATTCAAAAGAACCAGGAAGTTATTGAAGAATAGGCAAAAGTTTTTGGATCTATTTCTAAAGACGTAACAGAATTTAAATAAAAACTATTTGAAGGAGATGTTCAGTAATGGGACACATTGTAGATATTTCAAAATGGAATGGAAGTATTAATTGGGATGTAGCAGCAGCACAATTAGATTTAGTAATTGCTAGGGTACAATATGGTTCAAATCTAGTAGATCATTTGTATAATGAACATGTAGCAAAATCAGAACAATACGGTATTCCACATGCTGCATATGCTTATGGATGTTTCGTATCAGTAGCAGATGCAATTGTGGAAGCTAAGGATTTCTTAGCAAGGGTAAATCCTAATGCTAAATTCCTTGTATTAGATGTGGAAGATGACACAGTAAAGTCAATGAAAAGCAAAGGTAACCTTAGTGATTTAGCTAAAGCATCACAAGCTTTTATTGATACATGTAAAGCTGCAGGTTGGAAAGTAGGATTTTATGTAGCACATCATATGTACGGTGACTATAATTTACAAAGTGTGCAAGCTGATTTTATTTGGTTACCACGATACGGAACAAATGACGGTAGTCCACAGAAGAAACCATCCTATACTTGTGACATTTGGCAATATACCGACAATGGTTATATTGATGGTATTGGAAAAGTGGATATTAATTTATTGCAAGGTGACAAAACGCTGGATTGGTTTACCGGAGAGAAACAATCAAAACAATCTGTTGCTAATGGCGGTTATCAATATGTTAAATCTGGTGGTTTTGGTATTTCATTGGTTAAAGAAGCTCTAAATGCTATGAATGAGCGTGGAACTAAAGGGCAAGTTATTTCTGATCCATTAACTGGTTTAGCATACTTGCAAACCGAAGTGTTACCAAATGGTGAGCTTGATAAGATTACAGCTTGGATGGACGAAAGAAACTGGTGGTACGAGTATTTGAAATAAAACATAAGCCGTCCTGTTGGGCGGCTTTTTTTATTTCTATGTAAGTGAACTACCCGCCACTTAACGTCCTAACGGACTGTTTGAAGTGGGGGTAGTTCAACTAGAATATCAGTTCATTAAATTAGAATCTTCTAAGCCAAATGAACATCAATTTGAACTAAAATATGCTGGATTTATGGAAATGAAAAAATAAAATATATAAGAGATTGGAAATACATTGAAATTAAAATAGATATCTTACCTTTTGGACTATTGATAAAGGAACACTATGATGAATTTGTTCTACTTTACAGCTCTTCCCGAACGAGAAAGCCCTCGCCTTTAGGCATGGGATGAAAGTGAGGTTGGATAAGGAGTGCTACTA
>NZ_SEIY01000014.1:0-110859 GCF_004634455.1 Bacillus sp. 007/AIA-02/001 | reverse complement strand
GTCTTATATATAGTTCGTATATATAAGATGTATAAATAAAATAACCATGATAATAGTAGGTTATTTTAGGAGTATTATATATTGGAATTATAATTCTAGATAAAAATATACATAAATACTGCACTCATATTTATAATTTAATAGTTATTGTTAGTTATATGAAACCTCATATTAACATGTTTTATTTACTGCTTATATAAAAGACTTTCATGTACGTCTTATATATTTAACATTGATATATAGAACATTGCTTCGATTTTACATTTTGTAAATTATATATAAGTCTTGTATATAACAACTTAATATAAGACTTATATATAATGACTTGATATACGTCTTACAATGATGTAATATATTTTTAGGAATAATTAACCAACGTTTTAAGGGGGGGACAACTTGAACGAGGTATTAAGTGAAAAATATAAACAAAACAAATTCACTGAAGAAGTTGTGGAAATGTTTGCAGACATTATTGAAGAAGACGAAATACTCTACAATGTATTTCATTACATAGGGTCACAAGTAAACAAACAATACCAAGAGACAAAGTATATGAGAGGAATCTCAATAAATGAAATAGTAGAAAGTGTTGTTATTGATAGGAGAGTAAAGAAACCTAAGGGTAAATCCTATTCATTAGAACTTGAAAGAACTAACATTTCAAGAAGATCGGCAGAAGGTAGTGTTGCTACTTTAGCTTCAATGTCATTAATAACAGAAAAAATTATGCATCCGTATAAGTTTTTAATTTCAACTATTAGGGGACAACAAGTATTAGTTGAATTAGGGAAACGCAAAAAAAGTAATGAGAATAAGGGAGAGATAAAATAATGGCAAAAAACTTTCTGAAAAACGAAGTAGCTGTGAAAATGACTATGGTTGGTTTTGGTCAAGCTGGAACTAGAATGGTAGATAAGTTTGCTGAGTACAAGCATACAGACGGGACAGCAGTTTATAATTGTCTAGCATTGAATAGTAATGATGGGGATTTAGCTGAACTGAAAAATGTGCCGAAAAGTAACCAAGTTTCACTAAAATTAGGTGGTTTAGGTAAGAATCCTGAGCGTGCTGTAAAGGTCATAGAATCTAATGAAGAAGCTAAAGATAAACTAAAAGAATTTATAACAGAACGTGTTAGACCAACTGATGAATTAGTACTATTTTTTGCTGGTTTAGGTGGTGGTACAGGTACATCTACAATTATTCAAGCAATTGAAGAATTCTCCGCTTTTCATAATAAACCTGTAATTGCTGAAGAACTTAAAAGTATGGCAATGAAAATTCCTAGAGAAGAATTAATAAAAAATCAACAAAAGTATGCAAGAATTGCTTTCAATAATGCTATTGAGCGTAAAGATTTTATTAAAATGGGTATTGTGGTTACACTTCCAGTTAGAGCAGATGGGCCGGATGTACTAAGACAGGTGAATAAATTCTCACAAGAAATTTGGAAGTTAGCTAATGATCCAGCCAAAGGTGTTGCATTTGTTGTATTTGCAGATAACCAACATTTCTATGATGAGTTTAAAGGATTAAACGAGAATGAGAAAAAAGGAATTGGAAACTCACGAGACTATGCAAATCAGCGTATTGGAGATATTATTCATGAGTTAAACACAGCTGCAAATGGTTCAGGAACATCAGTAATTCTAGATTCTCAGGACTTTAAACGAATTTTACTAGAAAGAACAGGATGTTTAGTAATTAATAAGGTTTCACGTAATATGAATCAAATTGAAAACAGTGAAGAAATTGTAGATATGTTCTCAGAATCATTGAAAGGAAGTTCATTCCATCACCCTATTGACCTGATGAAGACAAATGAAAATGGAGATTTAGAGGCATCGAAGGTACATCATTTTGGTATGTTAGCAATTTTAGATGAACAGAAGAACATTGATGATTCATTTATGGATGATGCAAAAGTAGAAGTGACAAATAAACTACCAATCAATGGAACTGTTTTTAATGGCTATTTAGTGAGTAAAAATGACTTTATGGGCAGCGTGTATACTTTCTATAAGACAGATGCACTACCATCACGTTTATCTAAAGGATTAGTTGAAGAATATAATGAATTTAAAGAAAAACAAAGTCAAATTCAATATACAAAGTCTCAAATTAATACTATTGAAGCGCAAGACTCGGATGATGACTTCAATATTAACTTTGGTGATTACTTTGAATTAGAACCAGTTAAAGATGAAGAATCACAAGCGCAAAATGATGAAGAATTAGCGGCATTTATGGATCCAGATAAGATGTTCGGAACTAAATAAAAAATAAGCCTGGAAGATTCCAGGCTTATTTTTCTATTTTCATTACATTTTTCATGTATTCAATCATGTTCTCATCAATATAGTTTTCTATGAAAAGTTGTTTTCTCGCAAGATCTTCCTCTTTTTTAAACCAACCAACTTTTTTTATACGAGTTTCTTCTGGCTGTGTATTCCACTCGTTTTCAGCTTGTTTTCTTAACTCTGTACGCGCTCTATGTTGAATAATTATATTATCTAGTCTTTCTTGTCTTTGGCGCTCTTTTAGCTTTTCGGGGTCTTCTGGTTCAGGTAGCACTGCACGTATAGCCTCTTCAAACTTTCCTTGATACTCTAATTCAATGTTTTGTAAATGCATTTGAATCTTTTGCTCTACTATTTTTTCAATAGTCGCTGCAGCTTCCTGCATGTTTAATTGGGTTGAGACTTCACTGGTTTGATTTTCTGGAGAAACTGGTCTTAGTTCAAATTGATGTGGTAAAAGCTCAATAATTGCATCTAGCGACCACTTTTCATCCCTCTTTAGCTTGATAAATAAAGCTATCTCTAAATCCAGTGTATTATATAGCTTTTCATTTGTATTATTGGTTCTTAATGTTCCGTGTAACCCCTTTTCCTCTAGGATATTGAACCAATTGTATACAGTGTTATGATGTCGGCCTACTAGTTTTGAAAACTCTGTTATTCGCCAAGCTTTTTCAAAAGTATCTTCATGACTAGAGTTTGTATTATTGGACTCCATATGTTCATTTGTATTTTTGTTATCTTGTTCAATCATCGTTATACCTCCTTGAAATATAATAGCCATAGCAAAATGTAATTAACATATAAAGTGAGATTAACATGTTAAGTGTCTTTCGACGATATAAACCTCAATACCTTTATTGATTGACATTCACATGAAATGTGTCATTGATATATAAAGTATCACTTGTTAACATAAAGTTGATAAATCAGGCTTTTGAATTAACTATTGTTAATGTCCTATTAATAATCCGTTAGTTATTAATGATTATTGTTGCTATGAAATTAACAAATTAGTTTACAATATACTAATGATAAGAAAATATTAGTGATTTGTAAATAAATTATGAGGATATAGCATTAAACTTAAAGACTTAAAAGCTAAAAAGCATGTATAAATCTAAAGAGAAAAGTCCATACTAATAGTAAATAAAGGCCTATATTTATTATAATTTATGATACCCGGTAGTAGAAAACCAAGAACTGTATAGCTAATTGGTTTCAGTAGGTCTTTAGAATGCACGTAAAGGCTATTATAGGTTATTGAAGTATTTTTATGTGGTTTAATATAAACTTACTTTTTTAAGGGGTATCACCCTTTACAAGTGATCTCTATATAATCAAAATTGATTTATACAATTGCTATTTTTAAATCGTAAGTAATAAAAAGCGATTCATTATTTTTTATTACTATTAAAATGTTTTCAAGAATGATATCTTCCGCAGTTAATGCAGTGAATTTTACTATAGAAAAAAGTCCTTTAATAGATGTAGAATCTAAAACTCTATCTGTATGTATATTCTCAACTTTAGAATCATAAATTGTTAATGTTATGTCAATATTAATCAACAATAGTTGATATGAAACTACCATTAATTAATAACTAGCCCTATTAACATGTTAATCTCAGGTTATATATCAATGATAAAAAAAGAGAAAACTGTTAATTTTCGTGTGTTATTAATAAGAAACGATCAATTGTATGGATCTCTTGTTAATGTCTATCCACAATTATAGTTCTTTTAGGGTGTTTTCCTTTTTGTTTTTTAATAGAAATCTGTTGTAGTAGATAAAATTTTTAATTAATGTGGATTTTAAAAACCCGAAATCTGCTTCTATGTGCATTTCTACTATTTAATTGTCAATGTCATATTAATGTTAAATGCAAATTTTTGATATAACATTAATAATTCAATAGCATGTCTCTTTACGTTTTGCTTTTAGACTATATGTCATTGCGATTAAATTTTAACTATGTTTTGATAGTGTGAAAACATCTTTTAGGATAGATCATCACTAAATTTGCTTCGAGTAAACCTCCACAGAAGAAAATTTTCACCGATATAGATTTTGAAATCTCGAAATCCATAAACGCTTTCGCTTTTGATGCTTTATTGTTAATGTCTTATCAACATCAATTAGAATAATATCGATAACAAAAGAATACGAGTGCTTAACATGTTAATCTCAAGTTACATGTTAATGATAAATGAAAAGAAAACTGTTATTTTTTGATGTCACTAATAAGAAACCATCAATTGTATGGATTTCTTGTTAGCTTCTAACCAAAATTATAGTTCTATTAAAGTGTTTTTTGGTTTTTCGATAGAAATCTGTTGTGGTAGATAAATTTATAACTAATACAAATCTCGAAGACCTAAGATCTGTATTTATGTGTATTTTAACTACTTAATTGTTAATGTCATATTAATGTTAAACGCAAATTGTTGATATGAGATTAACAATATAAACAGTATTCCTTTCTATGTGTTGTTTTTAGACTAAATGTCAATGATAAATAAAGGGTAAAATGCTGTCATCATTTATTATCCCAATTAAATTTTCAACTATGTTTTAATGGTGTCGAGACATTTTCTAGGATAGATCATCACTAGATTCACTTCAAGAAAACTGCCGAAGAAGAAAAAATTCAATCGATATAGATTTTGAAATCTTGAAAGCTATAAACGATTCTTCTTTTTTGAAATCTTATTGTCAATGTTATGTCAATCTTATTCAAAATGATATTGATAACAAAAGAAAATAATCAATTAACATGTTAATCTCAGTTAACATGTTAATAACAAATAAGAGATTGAAAACCATTTCTCTTTTCATTGGTATCGACATGAGATTGATAGTTTCATGGTGTTTCTTTTTTTATGTCGTACTAGCATTTAAACATTTGCAAAGGTAGTTTATTAATTAACTTATTTCCGTACAATCAGTTGGAGTGGATTAATGTTCATCTAATATAGATTTTGAAGTTTAGATAGGTACAAACGTTTTTGATAAGTAGCTGTTTGTTAATGTTAACCGGTGGATACTAGCGATAAAGTTGGTGCGCTTCATTTGACATGTTAATCTCAGCTGATATGTCAATGTCAAATGCGGGTGAGATGTGTTGATTTTCTGTTGGTATCAACATGAGATTGATAATTATATGACTGTTTTATAGTCCGTATTCTAAAGTGTTTTTGAGTAGGATTAATTAAATTTGAACAAAATATAATCTTATGATGCTTGTTTACAAGAAAATGATTATGGTTAACAATGGTGCCCTTAATAGCGCAATTAATTGGTTAGTAGAGAGTATACTGTACCAAAAAAAGTTAGCAGAAAAACATTAGTGGACGGTTAATAAGGAGGCTCCTTATAGCTTAGTAAATATAGATTGCTAAAATAGTATTTAATTCCGAAGAAGTTCTCGCTTCAAAAGGTCCAAAAGGGGTTAAGCAGTAAGATGCCCATGTATAATTATAGTGGGAGTTTAATAATATTATAATTAACCTCTAGATTAAATAAAGAATTTTTAGTATATTCTTATTATAACTTGTTAATTTTTTTAATTTCTAGTGATTACATGAAGCCCTTCGGGTTACGGATTAAATTACACGTTTGTGTGGTATTTAACCTCCGTATTCCAAAGGGCTTTTTTATTTGCTCAAGGGGAAAGGAGATATGTGATGTCAATTGAAAAGTTAGCAGCAAGTAGAATATTAAGGCCAGTGAGAAGCATGAATAAGGGGAGTAATGAGAGGTGGTTTGAATATTATAGAACAACGTGCCCTATATGTGGTAAGCAAGGATGGTGCATGGTTAATGATTCTGAAACTAAAATAATATGTGGACGAATTTCATCTGAAACAGTATTGGGGGAAGCAGGCTATTTACATATAATAGCTGAAGATCAAAAAAGGGGATATGACTTTTCTCAAAATCAGATGATTAAGGAACATAGGAAGAACAATGATTACAACCTTGATATTATTTATACTTTATTCCTAGAATTTTTAGACATGCGAGATGAACATATTAAAATGTTAATGGGATCGAAACATAGGGTTACAAGTGAAGTAATAAATGTTAGAAATTACAAAAGTTTTCCTATTAAACCTTGGGATACTACGAAAGAGCTAATAAAAAAAGTAGGAGGGAAAACAAGCTATATTGTTGGAATTCCAGGATTTTATGCAAAAGAAACAAAGGATGGAAGATATTTTACGTTTGCAGGAAGGAGAGATTCTTTATTAATACCGCAGAGAAATATATATAATCAGATATGCGGTTTTCAATGTAGAATTGATAATCCTGAATATATGACAGTTGTAAAAAATCATAAACCAAGCTTTAAGGCAGAAGTTATTGAGCAACCCAATGTTATAGAGGTGACCTATAAAATCAATGGGAAGATAGAGTCTATATTTAAAGGTAAAATCGATGTTAAAGAATGGTATGAAACTAATTATGAAGGTAAAAAATTAGGTGAAGTACAATTAAAGTTAGAAAGTAAATATATTTGGATCAGTTCAGGTGGGAAATTCCATGGAACAGGAGCTGGGAACCCATTGCCAATACATGTAGCAGTACCTAGTCGAGAGTTGAAAAGTTTGGAACGTGGAGAACTAATAAAAAAGGATAATGTATGAGTTTCAGAAGGCGCTCTAAAGTCTGATATTGCTGCAGAAAATTTAGACGAGCTTCTAACAAATGAGGAAAAAGTATTGTATGGTACCACAGTTGTATCAATACCAGGGGTTAAAGTATGGAGAATATTAATTGAACCATTGAAAAAAATGGGAGTTAGACAGGCGACGTTCGCTTTAGATATGGATATGATTACAAATTCAGATGTTCAGCGGTCGTTATTAGAATGTGCGCAAGCGCTTTATCAAGAAGGGATAAGTATTAATTATGCAAGTTGGGATATTAATCTTGGAAAGGGTCTAGATGATTTACTGTTAAACGATTATATTCCAGCAATAGAGAAAGTGAGATAAACGCTATTTTAATTGAAGTGAATTAAGATATATATTAATAAGGGGTAGAAATGATTCAGTACTTTTCTATACCATAACTAGAATGAGTGGGTTTTATAAAATCGAAGGATGTATTGTATAGAAGAATACAATACATCCATTGTTTTATACGTATTCTTGATAGTCATCAGGGTTTAAATTGTATATATAATTAGTTTAATCATAAGGAAATGATGGATATTTTAATATCCTGGTAATTTTTGAAATTTTTAGAATAATTTATTTTACATTTTGTTATAATCCTATATCATATACATACAGGAGAAATTTGGAAGAGTTTTGAAGGAGAAGTTTCGTATCTATGTAATACCGATAGTAGTTTTTAAGTACTAAATAATACTATTTATGTATACGAGTTGAAACAAATGGGGAGACGAGTAAGCGAGAAGAAAACAAAAGAGCAGTTTTTATATGAAAGAAGAAGACAATTAGAAATAATGGAAGGTATTAGTAGCATCTGCAAAGGATGCGATATTTATATAGAATTGAGAAAAACGAAAGCACATAAAGAAGTTGCCAATACATGCGCAAGGAACTGTAAGTTGATTAGTAACGTACAAAAGGAGACAAAGATGTTTTTAGAAACAATTCGTTAAAAATGAGAAGGGAGGAATAAGTATGAATCAATCATATAGCAGCTTGAATCGCGATGAGTCATTAAATAAAACTATAACACAAGGTTCTACTGCAAGAAGTATTAAGCCAATGGCTTATCCAGAAGGTAACACTTTTGAAATTAAGGAAATAGGAAATTATCAGGTACTTTCAAAACAAGAAAGTTTAAATTTATTTCAGCGGTACAAACATGGTGAAAAGGATCTACGTGATTATTTGTTTCATGTGAATGTAGGGTTAGTATTATCTATTGCAAGAAAGTACAAAAACAAGCACCCTGATATAGAGTTTGATGATCTGGTTCAAGAAGGAAATGAGGGAATGTTACGGGCAATGGAAGATTTTAATCCAGCTTTAGGCTATTGCTTTTCCACATACGCTTTTTGGTGGATACAAAAAAGGATGTTAGGAATTATATGTAAAAAAAGGTCGGGACCTTTTAAAATACCTAACTATGTGAATCAATTTAATTTAAAATATGTCGAATTAGAAGATAAATATTTACAAATGTACAACAGACCCCCTTCGGTGGAGGAAGTTGTAAAAGAGTTAGATGTAACTAGCGAAATAGTCATTAGGCACAACGTATATTATAAGCGAGCTACTACTATGACTTTGGATATAGATACAATAAATGAAGATATAGGTATATCAAATTCATCCCATGATGATAAATCAGCAATTCCTTCAATAAATGAGATGGTAATTGAAGACTTAAATTACGAGATATGGTTAATATTTGATGAAGTATTAAACCCAAAACAAAAGATGGTACTAAATCTATGTTTTGGTCTTTTAGATGGTAAAGTGTATTTGCATAAAGAAATTGCAAAAGCACTTATGATAACAACTGAAAGAGTGTCACAAATAAAGGAAGAAGCAATTAAAAAATTGAAGAAATGTGACTATAAAGATGAAATTTTTAATCTACTACATGAAAAGTTGAAAGTTATGGATGAACTTAATATGGTGTGAAAATATAAACTCATATATCCCTGAATATTCAATGCAGTAAGTGTGTAGTATCTTTTTTTATCTAAAATTTGAAACAAAGTGATGCATTAAGAGGAGAACATGTACTATGAATTCAATAGATGTAAAGTAAAAAGAAGGATAAATGGGTGCAGACCATTTATCCTTTTTTAATTTATCATGCTTAAAAAATAATATTATCACTAATTTTCCTTAGTTTTTTTGTGGAAATATCTAATGATTAATTATGAAGGATGAATAATTTAATTACTCTCATTAATGAGGTACTGATAGAAAGGAGGCTGTTGTTGTTTTATGCAAAATAATAGAAAAAGAAACGTAATTAAAGAAAGAATTAGACAAGAAAAAGAACGACGTGAGCGATTACTAGCAGAGGAAGAAGAACAATATGAGGATGTCTACAAAGATCCAATAAATGAGCAAATACAACAAGAGCATTCAGAACAGCCGCGGAACCAACGTGAAGAAAGTGTAAATGTAAATTTACCAAAAAATGAACCTTCAAATAGTAACCCAGCTCTTGCTTGGATCACTACAATTCAAAAACAGGCAGGCACTTCTGAAAATGATTTAAAAATAGAAGAAGCACGGGAACGTGAAGAAGAAGCAAGAAAATGTGAAGAAGTGGAAGCACGTAAAAAGGCAGAAGAAGAAGCAAGAAAACGTGAAGAAGTGGAAGCGCGTAGAGAAGCAGAGGAAGAAGCAAGGGAACGTGAAGAAGTGGAAGCACGTAGAAAGGCAGAAGAAGAAGCAAGAAAACGTGAAGAAGTGGAAGCACGTAAAAAGGCAGAAGAAGAAGCAAGAAAACGTGAAGAAGTGGAAGCGCGTAGAGAAGCAGAGGAAGAAGCAAGGGAACGTGAAGAAGTGGAAGCACGTAGAAAGGCAGAAGAAGAAGCAAGAAAACGTGAAGAAGTGGAAGCACGTAAAAAGGCAGAAGAAGAAGCAAGAAAACGAGCAGAAGCGGAAACGCGTAGAAGGGCCGAAGAAGAAGCAAGAAAAGAAGCAGAAGCACGACGGAAGGAAGAAGAGAAAAAACTTGAAGAAGTAAGAAAAAGAAGATTAGAGGAAGAAAAGAAAATAAAAGAAGCACAAAAGAGACAAAAAATAGCTGTTGCGAAAAGAGAATCCGAAAGTGATGAAAGAAATCTATCAAATGAAACTAAATTTGAACAAGAAGAGAAAGTCGCAATCGATAAAAAAGGAATCTTAAATAATATGAAAAAATATAAGTACGCTATTATAGGAGTCGCATCAATTGTTTTATTAGTAGTAGCAGGTTTTGCCTTTAGCAATATGAAAAATTCACAGGCTGCATCTGCAAATAATGTAAATAGTTTAGAAATTAATGCGAATTTAATAAGTGGGTTAAGGTTATCTGCAGTTCAAAAATATCAAGATGCTGCCTTAGAATTTGATAAAGTCGATTATAAAAAGTTAGGAAAAGAAGATAAAAAGGCAGTTTTATTTACGTATCTATTAAGTGGTAAAGCACAAAAGGCAATTGACTTAGAACAAGATTTTGCAGAATCAGTAGTTTCATATTATATAGCTGTAGATAATTTGAAAAAAGTAAAAGAATTAAAAACAAAAAATCCACTAGTTAATTTTGAAATTGCTGCATTAGATAACAAACATGAAGAAGTTATCAAATTAAGAGATCAAGTGCCACTAGATGGCAGAAGAGAAGGAATTATTGTTAATAGTTATTTGAAATTAAATAAATCTGAGGAAGCTAAAAAGTTTGCTCAAAAGGTTGGAAATAAAGATTTACTCGAAAAAATTAATAATTCTACACCTAATAGTTCTGCTACTTCTGTAGCAACTATAAGTGCAGGTTAGGTAATGAGGAGGAATTGATTGTGCCTTTAGATTATTCGAAAATTTTAAAGAAAGTGTTACTTACGACTACTGTAACTACCTTAAGTGTTGGGGTAGTTACAGGCTGCTCGCTGTTTTCTTCTGAAAAAAAGAGCACTAAAACAGCATCAGTATCTAAAAAGAAAAAGGATAGTGAAAAAGAAAAGAAAAAAGATGAGAAGAAAGATGAAAGTAAGAATGAAACGAATGAAAATCTAAATACTAATGATTTTGATGAAATCATTAATAATGCAAAACGTAGCTCTGATCAAAATTTAGCCGGTATCATTGAAAATAACAAAACCAAAAAGAAATTTGATGACTTAACAGATTCAATTGCAACCGCCGCTATAAATTCAGATCGAAACCTAGCTTCAGTTATTGACGGTAATAAATCAAGTAATCGTTTTTCTGATTTAAATAATTCAATAGTATCAGCAACAAACAATCCTTCTGTCTCGGATAATAAGGATAGTAAGAACTTTGTATTTGGTGGCGATCAAAATATTAATGACGGTGTAGCTATTGCAGATAACTCAATACCTCTAATTAATAATGATAAAAAACCACCAACTTCTGGTGACACAAATGGCGGGGAAGTGAAACCGCCAACTGGTGGTGAAGGTAATAATAGAGGTAGCACAAAACCACCAACGAGCGGAGATGGTAACGATGGTGGAGGCGGTACAAAACCAGAAAAGGATACAGTAGCACCAGTAATTACAGCAAAGCAAGGTATAACTGTATATGTAGGAGATAGCTTAAGCGCAGGAGATTTAGTAGAAGTAAAAGATAATAAAGATCCAAACCCAGTGGTAACAATGGGAGCGTACGATACAAGTAAGGCAGGGGAAATTCAAGTAACAGTAACGGCAACAGATGCATCAGGAAATAGCTCAAGTACAACAGTAACTGTCAACGTAGTCAAGAAAGAAGAAGAAAAGGATACAGAAGCACCAGTAATTACATCGAAACAAGGTGTAACTGTACATGTAGGAGATAGCTTAAATGCAGGAGATTTGGTAGAGGTAAGAGATAATAAAGATCCAAACCCAGTAGTAACAGTGGGAGCGTATGATACAAGTAAGGCAGGAGAAATTCAAGTAACAGTAATGGCAACAGATGCATCAGGAAATAGCTCAAGTACAACAGTAACTGTTAACGTAGTAGAAAAAGAAGAGGAAAAAGATACAGAAGCACCAGTAATTACAGCAAAACAAGATGTAACTGTACATGTAGGAGATAGCTTAAATGCAGGTGATTTAGTAGAAGTAAAAGATAATAAAGATCCAAACCCAGTGGTAACAGTGGGAGTGTACGATACAAGTAAACCAGGTACAATATCAATTCAAGTAACGGCAACTGATAATGCGGGTAACAGCTCAACTGTAACGGTAACAGTAAAAGTAGTAGAAAAGGAAGAGGAGAAGGATACGGAAGCACCAGTAATAACAGCGAAACAAGTTGTAACCGTACATGTGGGAGATAAATTAAGTCCAGGAAGTTTAGTGAGTGTAAAAGATAATAAAGATCCAAATCCAGTAGTAACAGTAGGAGCGTATGATACAAGTAAGCCAGGCACAATATCAGTTCAAGTAACGGCAACCGATAAGGTAGGAAATAGCTCAACTGAAACAGTAAATGTGGTAGTTCTTGAGAAAGAAAAGCCAGAGCAGAAACCAGAACAAAAGCCAGAACAGAAAACTGCAGGAACAACTTCTAAAGAGCAGGATAATGGATTACTTGCATCAAATTCTAATGATGTAGCTAAATAAGATTTTAGCGGAAATTTATAATAGCGAAGATTTTAGAAGGTTCATCTATAAGTTTTTTTATCAGTCGAACTTAACTAATCAAAATCATATTGTAAAAAGGTCCGACTGTCCTACAGTTGGACCTTTTTTATATGTTTAATTAATTGTATTAAAATTTCATAAATTTATTTAATGGTTTATAGCGTAAAATTAACTTACCTTCAATATCATTCAAAGATATAAATCCTATTTCTTTAAATCTACTGTCTAAGCTTTCTTCACGATTATCTCCTAATACAAAAATTGTATCATTCGGAACCCTATCGAAACCGTAAATACTTTTTAATGAAAAATCAACTGTTATACCTTTTGAGTATAGATCTTTTACCACAAGTCCATTTATATAAAGCTGCTGTGATTTATATTCTATTGTATCTCCAGGTAAACCAATTACTCTTTTTATAATGGTTTTATTATTTGAAGTGTTTTCTAGCGGGGAATTAACAACAACTATATCAAATCTTTGCAGATCTTCTATTGAACGAGTGAAGTGATTAATTAAAACCTTGTCATTATTAAATAAAGAGTTTTCCATAGAAACTCCAGAAACCTTATATGAAAAAAAAACGAACTGTCTTAGTAAGAGTAAGGCAACGCCAATAATAAATATTAATATTGGAAAAACAGAAATTAGGCGCTTTTTCAATTTAAGATCAAACTCCATTCTAAAGGTTTATAATATTTATTATAACATAGAATTAATAGATTGAATATTCTGATAATCATTGTTTTTATAGCTGTAATTTGTTAAAATTAAGTGTAACTTTTTTTAATTTCAATTTTTTTATATCTATAACTACTATAGCCCTTTCGGGGTTTCGATTTTCAAAGATAGTTTAAGTTTCTTACTTTTACTTTCTTTTTAAATATAACTCCGAAAAGGGCTTTTTTGCGTTTTTTGGAGAACATCACATTGTGAAAGGAAGAAGATTTTATGAAGATTAAAATATTATTTTTAGTGTTAGGCGTTTTAGCTATGACGTTTGTTTTTTATAACACCTTTATAAAGGATGAACCTCAAACAGATGCCTTAACTCCAATCAAAGTAGAAGGTTTGAAACAAAAAATTCAATACAATTATTTGTTTGAAGATGAATTATCACAAAATGTGATTAATGACTTAGGAGGGCAATTCAAATTAATATTTGATGATATTGATAGGGATGGTCACCTAAACATTTATCAAAACAAAAAAGAACTAGAAATATTTTTAGGAGATCATGTAACTACTGCAGAATTAGCTGATGAATTTATATCACACTACTTTAGTACAAATAAGAATTACAAAGTTACTTATATAAGTAAATCAAGTCTATTTAATTATGAAAAACCAAGAACTGTTACAAAAGTAAAAAAAGGACTGTTTTTGGTAAAACAAAACAATTTAATTCTGGAATTTAAATATGTACCAGAAATAGATGGATTTCGAATTTCTGAGATTACATATTTAAAATAAAAAATTATTTGGGGGGATTTATTATGTTGCAAATTAGAACTGTTATTGCTGATGCATTAAGAATTAATGAAGAAGTGAATGGCTTTTTGAAATATTGTGCTAATTACGAGAAAATAGTTAAAAAAATAACACCAAGCGGGTTCATGGAACGTGAACAAGACCAACCGCTTTTGGTTATGGTAATTGAATATGAAGAAAAATTTAACTGTAGTTATGAAAAAGACAAGGATTAATTCCTTGTCTTTAATATTTTCTAAGAGGGGTGGATATATCTACCCTACTTAGAAAATATTAAAAAAGTGGCTGTTACAATGGTACCTATTGATTTAGCGGAAGTTCTAAAGTTTATACGTAAAGAGTCATTCTCAGTTAAAGAATTATTGAATAGAACTTTCAAATTGAATCAATAGTCGCAGCTACAGATTATAGGAGACCTGAATCGTTTAAAAATTATACTAATTTAGGCGAAATCACAGGAACTAGGATAATAAATTTATGTAATTTTAATTTGATAATTTCAGAAAGTTAGATTATGAAATTAATTTTCTGAATTGAAAGATAAAAGTGGCTCGTTGTGATATAATTTAGTTGCATTTTTTTCTTTTTCTTTTTTATATCACTAACTACTTATAACCTTTCGGGTTAATGAAATTACACAAAAAGGAACTTTATGTTACTTTATTTCATTGTGTAAACAATTCATTTTCCTGGAAGGTTATTTGTTTTTGCCTGAAAGGGGTGATGCTGTGTCATAGCAACTAATTATTAAATAGAAACTGCTGCTGCAATGTCAAAAGTTTTTCGAAAAGGGGTGCATATTATGTTGGTTACAGTAATTGTGTCAGTTGTGGCTGGTATGGTCTCAGGATTGGCTAGTCATTACATCACAAACAAAAAGTTTTTGTTGCCTCGTAAGAAAAAGCTTGCATTTCACCCGGGTTTCTTGGGAGAGATGTTTGTAGGAAGTATTGCTTCACTCGTTGGTGTTGCAATGTTTAACCCTGAAACAATGATGGATATTCTTAAGGTGAGTATTCTTGCTGGGATTTCAGGGCAAGCTTTCCTGCTGCACAATCGCTTGGCGACGGAACAAGTAAAAACTGACGAGCTTCAGTCTATTTCAAAGAAATTGACCGAACTCGAAAAAAAGAATAAGGAATAAAAGAGGAGTAATCTGTTATAAATAGAAATAGAGAGATGAGGAGATTTGGTTATGTAACGGCCAAATACAAAGAGTTAAGTTGAGGTGAGCCCCATGTCTCGAAAGGAAGTTTTTGATTATCTAGATGATCAAGAAAAGGAAGATTTAGCAGAATGGACAGAAGAGCTTAAGAATGCTCAATCTACGAAAGCAGTTAAACTTTATTCAAGTAAGATAAAGGAACTGCTAGGAAAGATTGAACAACGAATGATTAATTCAGGAGAGGAAGCAGCGACAGTTAGCTTCTAATTGAATAGCAAGAAATAGAAAAGCTGATGGAGGTTTTATCCATCAGCTTTTCTTTATTATAAAAAAATTCCTAAGAAAACAGAGAAGATGGTTGATTTGCTTTGTTATTAAAAAAATTATGAGGAGTGTTTACAATGAGTACAGATTTATTACAAGAATTATTAGAGGTTGATCAAAAAGAAAGAGAACAAGAAAGAGTTCATTTAATCCAAAACTTTTTCAATTTAGGTGTTTCAGTTGAAATCATAGCGGAAGCAACTTCAGTAAGTGTAGAGGATATAAAAAGGATTGTTAATAGTTAAATAATAAATGTATAAAGTTAAAAATATAATAACCATCTATCGTATATCAGATAGATGGTTATTAAAATTGTTTTAAAAGTTCCATCAATAATTACTAAAATAAGGTAAAATGGATAGAGATGGAGAGGCTAGAGATAAGGTTAGTGAAGGGGGATCTGTATTCGATATGTTAAAAGATGAAATTATTTTGGATAAGTTACAGCAATTTGTTTCTGGGGAATCTATACAACGCCAAAGTATGAAGAGTAGCCTTGCTGATTTTATACTATCATCTGGTGAAACGTCGAAAGCTACAAATTGGATAGTTAGCTATATTGAGAGCTTATGTCATGACAAGCATGATAAGGGTGTTTACACTCAAATGAACAATCCTGAATTAATTGCTGATTTGTTAGAAGTGGCTTATGAAAGTCTGAGTAGGGACGCTGATCTACAACCATACGTTACGAAAATCGCACGATTATTGTATATTGACAAGAAGGAACGAGATAAGTTAAATTCTGAACGATATGTTCAGTACTGGGCAGCTGTAATGTTGGATGAATTAATTTCGTTAAACGTTTCGTTGCCACCGGAAGTAGTAGAACTTATGTTATCGAATTATTATAGACAAGATATACCGACAAATGAGTTCATTTGTAGTATATGGAGGAGATTGGCTGAAAGAGGCATTAATATATCCAATCATATAAGTTCACTTGTCATAAATGTTAATAACCACGAATCATCTACTCTCACTAATAATAGTATACTAGCTTTATGGGCATGCATTCGCAGGGGATTCTTTAATACACCTATCCCTGATAGTAATCAAACTTACCACGTATGGCTTTGGCATATGACTACAAGCTGTGTAGGTAAACTTAAGAAAACATACGAGGAACCTATCCGCTCAGTGGCAGTTGGCTGTCTTCTTGAAACTGCAAGGATATACCCGGAGACTCAATCTTTGATTCTAGAGTGCATGGATAAATGGGGAATTGCAGAACCAAAGCGTCCACGTAGTGATTTTCAACGAGATTTAAAAGAGCTTTTTTCACGTTGCAAAAATCATCCAGGCATAAATTGCTTACCAGAGAATTATGTTATTACTAAAAGAGGAATCATGTCGAGATCTAAATCTAACTCATAATTCAAATAACGTAAGGATTGTACGAATCAAGTTTGGTTCTTGTATTACTTACATTCATTTAAGAAGCCTAATGTAAGTAAGCGTTTATTTTAAGTTGTAAGCGATAGTAGAGTTTTAGTTTTGCAAAGATGGTGGGGAAATGGAAGAGAAAAACATAAAAAGTAAGAAGTATTATAGAATTGCTTTTCTTGTATCAACAAGTTACATTTGGTTTTTGATTTTAGCAGCATACAGTATAGGTATTCCGCGATATATCGAGTTACTCGGGGGGATTTTTCTAATTACAGCCTTTACATTTTACTTTTCAGTACCTATTTTTTATATCGCTTTGCCTTTAGTATATATTCGTGTTGTGCTTGCCTGTTTCCGTATATATACTACAGAGCGAATGTTGGCTTATTATGCACTTTCTTGTATCGTTTTAGGGATTGCTTTATTTGTTCCTTTAGCAATGTATCATTTTTATGAGGAGAACTACATTTTCGCGAAACAGGTCCAGGAACAACGTATTGAAGAAAAAGTAAAACATGAGGTTGAAAAAACTAATGGTCCTATAAAGATTACATATGTGACAAAGGAAAGTAGGATGCAAGCGAATGAAGGTACAGGAAGTCCGGAATATTCCAAAATAAATATTCATTTTGAGTTAGCTAGCTGTGATGCACAAAATGAAGGAAAGCGCGGATTTTCATGCAAATCCTCTGTCGAAGCGTACTACAAAGATAAAAAGTGGCTGGTAGATTATAATTCGGAAGAAAATACAAGAGCTCTAAATCTATCTAAAGATAACCAACATGCCGTAGAATTAGAAAAGCAGTTGGCTCTTACACCAGAGGAAGAAATGAATATCCGTAATATTTCTGAATTGAAAGCGATTCAGTATATGAAAAATGAGTATAACTTCGATTTAACAATTGTTGAAAAAGCCTTTGACATGCATACGAGTTCCTATAAAAAAGAAAATAGACCATCAAATGCGATTCATGCCCTAACGATTGAAGGATATGTAAATACAGATGCTCAAAAGAATGTCACAGTTAGGGTAGAATACAATCCCATTACAATGAAATATTGGACTCATATCACTGAAATGAGTGATGAAGCTAAAAAGTAGATAAAAAACTTTTTACAGAGTTTGGAAATGTAATTAGGGACATGGCCAGCAATATTACTCCAATTCTTTGGGCAGTTGGCATATTACAATTCATGTCTCTGGTTGATCATTTGGGTATTGATATAGCAGCCATTAGGGGTCACCATACATATCCATCAAGCTAAAATTTTGATGTCCCCAAAAACAAAAAATTTATCTTTTCACAGTTAGTTGTCTATGAGAATTGAGTTCGTTTTTTTTGTTTTTAGATATTTGCGTTTCTTAGCTTGATGGCAATGTGGTTCTACTCCTTATAAATGTTACAAAAATCTTTCATATAGCTCTAACTTGCACAATGCTTCCCGTTAATATAATACGCTGATTCTGTGAAAACCGTAAATACAACCTCTACTTCTGGAAGTCCTAAATCCATTATATGTGTAGTAATGGCCTTGGCAAATCGATCACGAATTTCCTGTCCACGCTCAAACCATTTCACTTCAATAAGAGGAAACGCTTCTATTTCTTCTCCATTGAATACAAACGTAGAACTTGGTAGTTCCAACGTAAAATTATCCGTACCACACTCACAAATCTCTGCAAGCTCTTCTATTAATGGCTTGCTTATGCTTTTTAATTGTTCAATAGTAATTCCACGAAACACAACATGCGGCATGTGAATCCCTCCGTTAGATAGCTTTATATTTGCTCACATCATAACACAATTCATTTTGCTGCACTAACATCTATTGGTACATATCAATGACATTCTTAAGAATAATCATATGTTATTGAAGTAATACATGTATTGTAACTATTTAAAACATTTGAGAGCTCGGTAATTGGGTAAATATAAAAAGTCTTATTATTCTCCCTGTAAGGAGGCATGAAGGGGAGGCCTCTATTAGGAAAGGGATGGTGCGCTTATATATTTTAAAAAGAAAAGACACCCAAGGGGTGCCTTTCGCCGACTTGGAATATCCTGTATTAATACCGTTCCAATTAATACATTAAATTATAAAAATAATACGTTATACTTCCGTGTACCCTGGTTGATATAATATATAAGGAAATTATTGATTAATTAATAACGCACATATATTAGGGAAATACATAAGTTATGATAGATATAATCCTGTCATTCTTTTTACTAGTTATATATTCTATTCGCTATCTATTTTCAACAGGTGAAAATAGGAAACAGGAAAAAGCCGATTTAAAAGAATTTTGGACTGATAGTGAGGGGCAAATGCTATTAGGTGCTGCTACGGGACTTGTAATTTCTGTGATAATTTTTGGTTATTTGCTTATGAATCAATAGATGTTCAATCAAGAAGAAAGTATTAGAGAAAACAAGATACTGAATAATATACATAAGAACCTCACCATTGGATGTTGAGGTTTTTTAATATACAAAAGAAAAGACACCCAAAGGTGCCTTCCTCCGACTTGAACTATCCTGTATAAATGCCGTTTCGATTAATAAATTAAATTATAAAGATAATTTATTATACTTCCGTGTACCCTAGCTGATATAATGAATAAGGAAATTATTGGTTAATTAATAGTACATATATATTTGAGAGGGGACATAAGTAATGGTATTTATAATAGTGTTATTTTTCATATTTATAATCTCTATTATTCTTTCATTATTTTCAAAAGGTGAAACTCAGCAAGAAGCAAAAGAAGTTGTAAATGATATTGTTACCGGTCCTAATGGGAAAACACTCTTAATCGTTGCGGTGGTATTTGTAATCGGAGGGATATTTATTGTTGGTAGTATTATAAATAATGACCATGAACCAAATACACATCCAAGTATGCGAGACGATCGTGATCCTTTAGGATGTGCTCATTATGGTGGCGAATGGGACACTGGCGGTCTTTTTGGAGAAGCTAAATGTGTTTATAATAAAACTGATGAATCGGATAATAGGTAGTATATAAAGGTCTTATTTTTTTTATAGGAAGATAAGGCTTTTTTATGCATAAAGAAAAGACACCCTAAATTGTCTTCCTCCGACCTGATAACTACATTTTATGATTTCATTTTCTTTATTACATACCTTGCTGCAGGCACAGGAGAAGTTAATGCTAGAATGTAGAGTTTTGCTTTTTCTTGGTTATTTACAGCGTTTTGAATGTATACTTTTTTATCATTTTTGATGATATCAAGGGAATTGGTTTGGGGCGCAATGTTCTAGAGGATTTGAAAGTAAACTAATATTTAAAAGTTTACTTTCAGGAATAACAAAAAAAGAGTCCTATATTAAGAGGACTTTTTTCTATTTCCCTTATTTTTTTCCGCAACTGTTTGCCAAGTGAACATGCTCATTAAAAATTTTGTTGTTAATTTGTTTTTCATATTTTTTTAATGTTTCATTTATTTTACTACCAGTTTTACTTTCGAAACTTCTCTCTAGTTCTGATGCTATATCTCTTGTATTTGTTTGTAAATCGTGAAATATCCCTATGTTTTTTTGAAGAGCATATGTATCTTCTTTTATAATATCTATTGATTTAAACTCTACCTCTGTTTTTAACATCATACGCTGCATTTCTTTTTCAATTTGTTTTTTAGCAGCTTGTAATTCATCAACAACCTGATTTGCTAAATCTCCTGCAGCACTTTCGATTTGCTTTTCTATCTTTTTAATTTCCCCCATAAAATCCATCATATAATTATCTCCTTATCTAAACTGAAAATTCCCTGCTAATTGATTGTCTTTATCTCTTAGTGAATTTGCTGCATCACTAATATCATCTCCGAATCGGCTTAAACTCTTTTGTTCTTTTTTTAAAAGATGGATTAATTCTTCTGCTAGGTTTGCGTCATGAAAATAGTCATTTCCACCTTTTCTAATTTTAGCAATTTGTGAGATGGCTTCATCTACTTCGTGTTCTTCTAATAAATGATATCTTCCACCTGGCCCTGTTTCATGTTTTAATTGATTTTTTAACTTTTGAACTGCTTCAGCTTCGTTTCTTTGAAACTCTTCTATATTTTTTGCGATATCTGATAATCGATTGCTGAGTGTTTGAATTTTTTTTGCTTGTCTTATAATGTCTTCAGGTTCTAATTTTAATATGGGACTTCCATTTGAATGAAAGGATCCCCTGAATGTATCTCTGCCGTGTCCTTCCATAGTTAAACGTGTAAAAAATCCTTCTTTTGTATCATTCTGTCTTACTGTAAATTGCTTACCAATTAGAGGTGCACCGAATTGAGTATGGTTACCAATTGGGTCATTCTCATGTGTATAATCTGTAGCCTTATTTTCCATTTCCCCTTTATCTACTCGTTTTTTTGCTTCAGGACTTAGTAAACCATAGGGATTTGGTGCTGCCCATGTAGTTGCATAAAAATTCCGTTCCGAAGCAACATAATCAGCTTCTGCGCCACCTTTACTATGTCCTGTAGCGTGCACATAAGTTGGCTGATATGTTTTATTTACTTTATCTACCCATTCCAATCCTGTATTAAAAGATGTTGCAGAATCCGGTTTTATTGTTTGACTATTACTTGGAGTAATTACTTTAGAATGTGTTTTAATTCCAAACGTAATCTGATCGATATCTGTTTCGAAATCTGCTAATTGCTTAGGCTCTGTTCCACGAAATGCAAATACTATAGTTTCATAGTGAGTTTTATTTCCTTCATAATCTTTTTTCGGCACTACTGCAATAGCTTGTAATCCATTTTTTACTTTTTGGTAATTTGCATCTATTGATTCTATAACTACCCAGGTTTCACCGTTTATTCCTGGTATTTCAGCTCCCTTATGTAGATAATCATTATCATAAACATAATCAGACAAATTAAAAAAATCTTCATCTGTTATATTCGAATTTCTTTTAAATTCACTCATATGTCTCAACTCATTTTATGGTATATTTTAACTATATTCAAATGCAAGGGGATTTTCTATGAAGAAAAAATTGATAATTATTTTATCCATTATTTGTATTATAGCAGGAGGGTATTTTACAATGGAATACTTAAAACAAAAAGAAAAAGAAGAAAGGTTTTGGAAAGTACAAGAGGCAAGAATAGAAAAGTATATTCATTATAATATTCAAGATGTAAAATCTATTACGTTTATAGAACATAAAATAAGCCCTATGGGAGTTCCTCACATAAAAGGATATATAAATGATAATCGAGAATTATGGTTTGATGCTGGTCTTGATGATAATGATACTTTTGAAAGAAAATTGGGGCGTTCTGGGGAACTTGGAAAACTTATAAAAGACCCTGAAAAGTCGGTATCTGAAATTGAAAAAGAAGAGAAGGAAAAGAAACAAGAGTAGTCTTTGTGATTACTCTTGTTTTTTATTATAGAAAAATAAAATATTTGAAAGTTTTTAACAATGCACTATAATATATTTAGTAAAATTAACCAAATACGCATTTTACTCATTATGTACTAAAGGGGAGATAAAAATGGCTGGACAAATTCGTATGTCACCAGAGGAGCTTAAATCGAAAGCGACTCGATATGGACAAAGTGCAAATCAAATTGAGGACATTTTACGTCAACTACAAAACTTACAAAATGAATTAAGAGGAGAATGGGAAGGCCGTGCATTTGAAGGTTTTGACCAACAGTTCAATGAATTAAAGCCAAAAGTACAAAACTTTGCACAGCTATTACAAGAAATTAATATGCAGCTTAATAAAACTGCAGAGGCTGTTGCTTCTCATGATGAAGAATTATCACGTAATTTCGGTTTGAAATAAGAAATGTTGTAATTTCTACATAAAATTCTTGGAAAATGATAGAAAGTAGACTAGTATTCAAAAGTTTACATTCGAAGATACATAATAAAAAACAGTAGTGAATTTTATACACTACTGTTTTTTTATTGTTTCTTGCAAGTGAATTATTTATATTCCTGTCTATATAATTTAAACGAATAAATAGCTCCAATAAAAAATACAAAAGCTTCAAATAATATGAAGATTTGACGGAAATTCTCAATATCTTTACCCACTAAAGAAATAAATATGCAATTCATTAGAATTTGAGTAGTAAACATACAAGAAATAATTTTAAAATAAATAGGATTTGTTCTTTCATCTCGTTTACCAATTTTTTTGTAAATAATAATAAGTGCAATTACTGAACCAAAAAATAGAAGTGCTGTAAGTCCTACAACGATATTGAAATTGCCTGTACTTTCTAACATCCATTTATTTAATAAGTCAATCATTATTATCTTCCTTTCCTACATAAGAGAATATTTCGTTCTTCTTTTTCACTATAATAAAAAAAGAAAAAGGAAAACATCGAACTTTCTTACAAACATTCGTGTATTCTTACAGTTTTGTCATTTTGCAAATGTATTCATCACCTTGTCTTTCACTTTTTTCTTTGGAAAACATAGTGAATTACGAGAAAGAGCGCTACAAGATCAACTTCCGAGAAGTAGTGCACTAAAACTCTTAATTAATGCAATTAGTTTGTTTTAAAGTAGTAAGTGGACAATACTTCTTAGTTGTAGAAAGTATCGAGATCCCTGTGCCAATTCCAGCGTTTGCTGCAGCTCTATTAATTGGTTAAGGAACTCCAAACAGCCCTACATTTCAATTGATAAGCCCTCAAGTGTATGAATGCTTGGGGGTTTTTATAATAAAGAAAAGGCGCACTAAGGTGCCTACCTTCGACTTGAACTATCAAAACTTGAAATTTTTACATTTTTATAGAAATTATTAGGATAATACCTCCGATTTTTATGTTAAGCTATTTGAGCTAGTATTTGTATCAATATTAGGGAGATGAATAGTATGTTGGGCGATTTCAATATGAATTCTAGTAATTATGAAAGTGGTGCTGAAATCTTAGAATTATTAGGCAGTTTAAGTCGTTTATTAATTGTACGTGAATTGATTGTAAGTGGGACCTTGACAGTTTCCCAGTTGAACGCTGCGACGCATATTTCGGAACCTATGATTTTACAACATTTACGCAAACTAACTAAAGGTAATATGGTAATGATCGAGCGCAAGGGTACAAAGCTTTATTGTAGGGTAGAAAATAAGAAGGTCATTGATATTATCGATTTATTGGGATTATCATATTAAGTTCTATTCTATGTCTTTTTTGAATTCAAGTACTTTATAAATAAAACAATAACCAGAAGAAAAGACACCCTAAGGTGCCTTCCTCCGACTTGAACCATCTTAATTTTAATAATTTGTATCTCGTAAATATAATTTTACCATATTTATGTATACTGTTTCTTGAGAAATAATAAAAGCACTCTTTCGAGTGCCTTTTACCTATCACAAGCGATCCCATCGCCATCTTTGTCTAATTTACTACTATATCCAGTTTCCCCTTGTTTAATCGGAGCCTTACCGGCTTTTTTCACTTGTGTACAATTTTCATACACTACATTATTTTTTTCTGGTTGTTTTGGTTGTTCCTCTGGCTTACTTTCAGGAGTAGTTTTTGGTTTTGGTTCTTCCTTATAATCCCTTACATCATCAATTACCACTTGATTATTAGATGAATCTATAATTTTAACTACAATGTCATCTTTGTTAGCGATATTGGCTTCTTTTCCATAAGCTCTGAATGCTGTATCTCTATACCTTTCGTATGGTCCAGCAGATGTTTTGAAAGTGGACACAGACAATTCTTTATCGACCTTATCATATTTTGCGTATGAATCTAGATCGAAAGCAAGAGTGATTAGTTTTCCATCTTCACTAATAGATACTGTAGGATTAACACCATCAATTTTCTTATAGGTTTCCGTTAATCTTTTTTGAGTATCATCTTTAAATTTATTAATTTTATCTTGTTTCTTATCAACTGGTTGTTCTACTGGCTTCGGTTCAACTTTCTTTTCTTCCTTTACAGGGGCAGTTTTTGTAGTGACAGCAGGTTTTACTTCTTGTTTCGGTTCTTCTTTCTTTCCGGTAACCGTATTGAATATAGAAACAACAATGACCAGGTAAATTAAAGAAGCGATAGCCATTTTTACTTTATTACCAGATCGGAACCCGAGTACTTTTTGGTACCATTTACGTTCAGTTTTATGTATCTCAATATCTGTATAACTTTTAATTAAGCTTTCTATTTCTTTTCCGGAACCATTTGGAATAAATGTAAATGTATCTTTAATTCCTTTGAATTCAAAGTTGGATTTAATAGCGTAATGATCAATAAATACATCTGTATAGTTACTGAAGTGATGTGTAGATATACTTACTACATCTTTGGCGTCTTTATCGTAAGTAAATGTTTGGATATGTTCTTTTGAAACTGCAGCGTATCCTGTTTTAATCCCCCTAAGAGTAACAGTTACAATAATAGGAGTGATTCCATATTCTTTTTGATACTTAGCAGCTATAGCTTGTTTAGCGAGTTCTAATTCGCTTGGCTGTTTCTCTTTTTTATTTTTTTCATGATTTTCCTACCTTTTAAAATGTAAGATTTAATGCAAGCATAACAAATCCAGTTACAACTATATCGTCATATTTTGTCGAGCGAAAATAAAAAAAGAGAGCCATAACTCTCAATGGGAAAGTGATAAGAATTTACCGGTGGATATTAGATAAATACTCCATTTTTCACCAATACAAGTAGCAAAGGATGCTCAAACTCAAATTATGCTTAGAATGGACCCAGGGACAGGAATGGGATAATTTTCTGGTTAAGGGTCCGATATAAACAGCGAATGCGATTGTCTCTTAATGGGGCAATCGCATTCGCTGTTTATAGGGGGATTAACTAAATTTCAAAATTAAATATTAGTTATACATTGTGATAAATTCACAAACTACTATGAAAATATCGGAGGATGTTGGTGATGGAACAAAATACAATCGAAAAAGAGTTAATTGAAGTTGAAAGTAATCTACAAGGAATCTTTAATGCGGCTCAGAATGGGGATGCTGAGTCTTATGAAATTCTTTTGAAAATAAAAGAGGCGATTGGTAGCATTTAACGCTATCAATCGCCTACTATTTTAACTAGTTGTTTTATCATTTCAATAAGTTCTTTTTGTTTATCAGAATTCTTAGATCGGATATCTATCATTACTTGTTCTAAGTCATCCTTAGCTGTTAATTTAGGATTCTTCTCTTTGGATTCACTTAATACATAAGAAACGAATACATTTGTGAGTTTAGCTATATCTAAAGAAGTTTTTCTCGATGGACATTTATATATTTCTTCGTTCTCCCACATAGATACAGCAGATTTACTTTTTAGTCCTAGTGCGTTAATGAATTCAGATTGGCTCATGTTAACACAACAGATTGCAGAAAACGCATCAAAGATTACATACCTAGACCAAATTCTTCAATCACAAGATACTGTAACAGTCTCACAAGTTGCAGCGGATTACGGATTATCAGCGATGAAGCTTAATAAAATCCTGAAAGAAGAAAAAGTGCAGTACAAAGTGAATAATCAATGGTTACTGTACTCCAAACACCAAAACAGAGGTTATACAAGATCGAAAACGGTTGATGTAGTGCATACGGATGGTAGAAGATCATTGAAAATGAATTCTCGTTGGAAATAAAATATTCATGAAATACTAACGAAAGGTGGAATTATTTCAGAAATGGATAGGGCGGCGATGTAAATGATGGAGGAAAGCACATTATCACTGGTAATCGTATCGTCATTAATATGTTTATTGGAATACCTGGTACACCGAATAAATAGATGTCTGGGACAAAAAATGGGATGGTAACAAGATGATGAATATGAACAAAAGAAAGTCTTGTGGATCATAAGGGATTTAAGAACTAGAGTTGTGCATAACAGCACTGATAAGGTTGAGGTATATCACTCTAGCTAATGATAAAAGCCCTACAGGGGATGTAGGGCAAGACTAAGGGTATTGAAGAATTGTCGATTCTAAAAGTAAAGGACTTCTTGGAATGTTATAAGTTTAACATAAAATCTATTAAAACATTATATAAAGATGTTACGAAATTATGAATATAAAAAAACAAAGATAAAAATTATGAAAAAAGTTGATAATCCATAGGAGCCAAAAGGGATTATGTTTGTAATAGCGTTTTTACAGAGTGAATAAGACAAGCTCTTGCTTTTCGTAATATTCGGTAATCTAATAGGGGCCCCACCTAATAGACTGGTTCCAAAGTATTACGATGCCTGAAAGCATCAAAAAAGCCCGTACAGAAGCACAGGCCAGTTGTTACACATATCGGTAACTAAATTTTAACAGATTGTTAGGTAGTTATCTATTAAAAATGAAAAAATGCTCGATGGCAACGAGCGTTGTAGAGAAAATATTCCCTAAAATTAGCTACATATATTATAACATACGTTTTTTCTCAGTAAATAAGGAGGAATGAAATATGATTGAAAATCCAATTACTTACGGTAATTATCATGACTCATCAGCAAGAGACTTTATTGAAGAATGTGAAGGTTGCAATGGAGAAATATACTTCGGTGAAAGTTACTTAGATTTTGGTGGTGATTACTTACACGCAGAAACAGAGTGCATTACGCAATATGTAATGTCTCATTCTACAGAGAAAGTGGCAGGTGAATAAGGTGGGACTACAAACCAAAATTGAAGCTGAAATTCAAATTTTAATGAATTTGGTTGAACGATATAAGCAAAGCAAAGAGCCTAACGCTGCATCAATGGTTGTAGCTTACGAATATGGATTACAAGCACTTATGCAAGTGTATGAAGCTAGTAAACAAACGGAAATAGCACCATTTTAAAAAGGGGAAATTGATATGACAACTGAAAATTACTTTTCTAAATTAGCTTAAATAGATTGCAAGGAACATGTTGAAAAGAAGGGGCGTTTTAACTACTTATCATGGGCAGTTAAAAAGTAGATCCAACAGCAATATGGGAAGTAAAACGATTTAATGGAGGGCCTTACCTCAAAACAGATTGTGGTTACTTTGTAGGGGGGGGGAATTAACTGTACAAGAAAATCACTAAGTCAAAGTCATCCACTACTAAACAATCAAAACAAGCCGATTGCAGAGCGTAACAGCTTTGACATTAACACGAGTATCCAGCGGTGCTTAGTAAAAGCAATTGCAATTCACGGATTAGATTTATAAATCTATGCGAGTGAAGATTTACTAGAAATCCAAGAGGAAATAATTAATGCCCAACAAGTTAGTGCAATTAAATTAAACATAAAAAAATTAGCTACTCGTCGAAAAGTAGATGAAGACATGATTAAAGGACAATTAAGTATTAAAGAAATTGTCGAATTGACATTAAAACAAGCAGAAGAAGTACTTAAGAAATCAACAAAGTGGGTTAAAGGCAACATAGCGGTATGCGAAAGGGCGAATGCGTGATGTTTAAGATACCTGTAAGGCGTGGGTCTATGAAGGAGATGTTAATAGCAGTTCGTGATTTAGAAAAACGAGGTTATGACTATGTAACGCCAATTAAACGAATATATAGGGCAGAAAGAACCTTTTATCATGAAGGTAAGTTCAGAGGGAGAGAAAAGGTTCGGTTTACTGGCATGGAGGACAATGTGAGTTATGAGTGTTGGATGAAGAAAGTGAACTAAATGAGCAAATTACTTATACATTAACAATCGTTAATCGTTTTATTGGGATTAATAAAACTATTGTATTAAATGAAGCGATATTTTACAACAAGTTCATTATTGGTAAATAAATTAAAGAATTTCAATGAAGGCTATAACAGTTACGATGAATGACTTAAGCAATTTCCTTTATGGTCTTCTGCTACATTACGAAGGATAATAAACAAACTTGAGAAGCAAGGGTTACTTATAAAAAGGAATTACAACAAGTTAAAAATATATCAAACAAAATAGTAAGGTTCAATCTACTATATTTACAACAAACCTTACAGGAGTGTGTTTAGAGGGTGCTTATGATGAACGGATTGTATCGCGGATTCTCAATAACTTCAGAACGATTACTTTCAAAGAAACAAAGTATTACAGAAGAAAGACATTATCATTTTTAAAGGGGGAATTAAAATGTGTGCATGTAACGGAACGGGAATAATTAAGAACGATATGGGTAATGGATGCTTTCAATTTGTACCTTGTATTTGCGAAGCAGGGAATCGCAGTCCTGAAGAAGTGGATAGAAGACGTCATGCTGTTATGGCGGAGCTAAGGGAAATTCATCAATTACAACTGGAGGGGAAATGGGATGCCACGACTTGGAACGGATTTGGAAAAGGAGAATTACATAATGGCGTTGCAACAGGAAAGGTACATGAAGAAATCGCGTCGTAACTTATATATCGCTTTAGAAGAATTAGACTTAGTGTTTGATGAAAGTGAAGTGATTCAATTAAGAAAAATGTGGGATGAGGATAAAGGTATTCTCGAAATAGCAAAAGAGCTAGGAAGGCATCAACTAGAAATCGCCGCATTAATCATGGATCAGGCAGATAAGAACAAAATCAAATCGCGCCCAATGGGGTTAGGAGCATGAAACAACTAACACTAGAGGATGTAGTCGGAAGTTTTGATTATACTGCAACAAGTACAGCGGATAAGTTTTTGAAACGTAATAGCATTATGACGTATTCAGTAGAGTTTTACGATAAAGACGAGAAATGGAAGCTCCGTTGGTTTGACGCGAAGTCCGAGGGCGCAGCTATAGAAATGGCTAAAAAGAAATACGGGAACATACAAATCATTACCACCCATATTTCAGATAGAACTTTAGAGGAGATTATGAATTTGGATTAGGAGGCATAGCGCCATGATGATAAATAGATGGCTAGAAAAGGAAGATTATCAAGCAGCTGAGAAGAACGGCATTGGCTATAACATGTTATATCGTAGGGTGTATCAAATGGGATGGGATGTTGGTAAGGCAATTAATACACCGCCTCGGAAATATCAATTTAGGGAACAAAAGTGGTTAAGAATAGCATTAGAAAATGGGGTTAAAAAGAAAACATTTTTAACTCGTGTTTATAAAGGGATGTCACCAGAGAAAGCAGCAAAAAAGCCTGTAAAGAAATTAAGGGCAACAATGGAAGATATGGTCAATTTAGCTGAAGAGAACGGTATTTCATATAGCACATTTAGTAAAAGAGTATTAAAAGGAGGATGGAGTCCACAAAGGGCAGCAACTACACCTATAAGGAGACCTAAGAAGAAAAGTAGCTAGGAGGCAACATGGACAGGAAACAAATCTATATCGATGTTTTACTACAAAAAGGAATTTATAAAGAGGAAAAGACTGGTCGACAACTTTATGAGATGACTGAACAAGAGTTGTGGAATCTAATTAAAGGAGTGTATCAAGAATGATGGAAATACAACATGATGTTTACGAAGTGACTCAATTATTAATCAAAGCAAAGGGAGGTAATTGACACTCCCACGGCTAAAGCCACAAGCTGACTAATGTCAGTGGGATTCTTACTACCAAAGGCGAAGTCTATTTCTAGTATCGCTGACGTGCAAGATTGCGGTGTGTCATCAACACTCCGTATCCAGTGCATATAGCAGATACGGCACTCATTCTCTATTACCAAACGAGTCAGATTGTGAGTTCTCAAATGTGTTTTAGCGTCTTGTGCTTGACGACTCAATACATTTTACGGAGTAGAAGAATTTGTTACTTCAACCTCCTATGTATTCTGTTTTCAGAGAACAAGATTGTTTTAGAGACTTTTATTTGCCTATTATGAAAATGATCCCAATTCAAATTCTTGATGTAGAGAACGTACCTTCGGTGTTTTATTTGTACATCGCATTTGACCTCACTCTCATCCCATTCCTAAAGTGGGTGCTATCGCACCGTAGTGGGGTTTCCCGTTCGGAAAATCTATAAAAGATGTGGAGTTACCAAGATATGCAAAGTCTGGTGGTGCTGGTTTTGATTTTGTAGCAGCAGAGGACACGATTATATGACCGGGCCAAACAAAGGTTGTACAAATGGGATTAGCTTTGGAGATTCCACCAGGATATGAATTGCAGGTACGTCCGCGTAGTGGTATGACGCGTGATTCTTGGAACTGAGGATAGTGGTTTTAGAGGGAAGGTTAGTGTACTTGTTGATTACATTGAATTCCCTAAAGAGGCTAGCATGCAGGCTAATGTAATTGAAAGAGGGAATCTGGACTTCGAATCAACGGAGGGTGAAATAAAAAAGGCTAGGATTTGCTCCTAGCAAAGAATTATGTCGTACAGAAAGGTAAAAACCTAATGTTTGCAATTTCATTATATAACGTTTCTGGGGTGGAAGAATTAAATCATAGCAATCTTTACGTAACTTTTACATGTGATTGAAATATTTGATAACACAGAAATAGATTTATTAGAAATTGAAATTATTAAAGGGATTTCTGCACATGGAAATCCTAAATGTAATGTATGCGGTAAAGAAATCTTAATAGTACCGAGTTACGTGGTTATTGATTTAGATGAAGATACTGCTAACTAGGAATAGAGCTCCTAGCAAAATTAAAGAATCAACTAAAATTAAGAACTGGTTTTTCTGTGGTTTTCGAAATTCCCTTATTAAGCTAAAAACGACACTCATTCCGAAACAAATATATAACAAAATCATTATTGTTCCTGACATACTTAACACTCCTAATATATTGATAATTTAATTATATATCGAAAAGTACGTGTGTGTAAATTTTTAACAAAAAAATTATTGGAATAAAAAAATGGCTCTTACTATTACGTAAGAACCCCATAACCGAAGAAAAAAAGTCGTATGTGAAACCATGCAGGAATCACAATAATATTTTAACATTTAAATATATAGTTGTCTATACATCAAATTGAAAAAATATTTATTTAAACGAAGGAGCCCTAGATTTAGGAATCTAGAGCTTCTTGTGTAGGTATAATTCACACAATTTATGAAAAGAACATACTGAAGATAACATATAAATGTTTCATAAATGTATCAAAAAAGTGAAAAAATAGTTATTTGAATAGAAAATGACAGCTAGAATATTAAGATTGTATCAGCTGTCACTAAAATAAAAATTTATTTTTATTAGTAGGTTTTTAGTTGATATTTTTACTTCTTTTAGAAGAAATTGTACCAAATATTACTCCTGACATTGCTCCGATTAAAGTCATAAAAATTGCACTCCATGCTGCAAATGACATAACTACACCTCCTAAAAATAACTTATTGTAACTATTTAAAGCTATTGTTTCTTAGTCTTTTTAATAGAAATGATGATTGCAACAACTGTTAAGAAAATAAGAGGAGACCGCGAAAAGAAAGACATGTAGTATTCTCCTTTCGATAATAATTATAAACATTGTATAAAGCAATTATTACATGTTTATAAATTTGATATACCAAATATGTAATATTGCATATTGAATTGTAGGACGTGGGGAAGTAAAGACGATAGTCGAACCAAAACACCATTTTAATAGAGAACATTTAACAGGACCCGATTAGGGGGATGGGTCCTGTTAATGGAACGATAGATTTTTACGTGATTACCATAAAAGGTAATTGGATTCCATCAGTTGGGTGTTGAGAAAGCTTTTTATAAATGCCTTATTTTACATAACAAGGCAGCTAGCTAAAGTAGCTAATTGCTCAGTTGTACAATTTTAGAAGTTTCACTGGATACAGCTATATGTTGTACAAAAGTTACAACTATATCATAAACAAATATTAAAATATTATATATGAAAGAAAAATAAATAAAAATTTCATTTTGTTTATTTTAAAACCAAAAATGAGCACTTTATTAAGTGCTCTCGTGATGAGATCCATTTTGTGAAGACTACTTTATTTTATAAAGAAAGGAACACAGAATATTATATGCGTTTCTTGTTAATTGAGTGTATTTTTACAGACAAAGAGCAGCCAGCAAAAGCTAACTGCTCGGTTCTCCAAGGGGGAACAGGGAGAAAATCTAATGTCATATAAAGTATTGACGGAATATTGGGTTTTATTCACGAGAGATTATATTCCGAAATTTGGATTATAATAGTCGAGATTCTCCATATTGACCAGAAAAGAACTAAAAGTTCTAGTGAAATTCCAAGTGTTCTTTTCTTGGTTTTTTGAGATTCTTTTATCAAATAGCCAACAGCACTAATTGCTATAAGAATAAAAAGAATAAGTTCTAGTGTAACTGGCATTTTATCTGCTCCTAAACAAATTATTTCATATATAACAATTATAAGATATTTATTGATCATTAGTAGTAAACATTTGAAAAAAATAATCCTTTTGTCATAAACAAAAAGGCAGTTGTTTCCGCAACCACCTTTCAGTAAAATAAAGCACTTTTTCAGGAATAAAATATGGCTGATTCTTGAAAAGATTATAGGGTTTAATCCCATTTTTATAATTCAAGTGACGAACTTAATTTTAAGAAAGGCATGACTACATTATATGATAGCTTGTCAATAATGCTCACGACTAAAAGAGCAGTTAGTAAAAGTTAACTGCTCCATACAAGGAGATACAAAGAAAATTACTTCAAATGAGTTTTGACATACAGCCTACATATAGTATTGACGGAAAAATTATTTTAAATCCAAGTTACTTAAAGTAAACATTCCTACAGATACAATGGCTGCACCTACTGAAGAACCTAGCCAATCTCTCCAAATTAATGTATTTAAAGGTGTATCTGTTAGATCTATAATTAAGAAGATAGCAAATATTAATACACCAAATGCTAAGCATCCCCAAGAAATTTGTAAGGATTTAATTATCTTCTTCCGGAATTTGTTCATATAAATCATCCTTACTAATATTTTGTATTTTTATAAATAAATTATTGCATATATGGAAATTGAAAGTAAAGAGTATACAATATTACATATTGAAACTTAACGAACTAATTATTTTTATAGACAGTGAGGAATAACAATACGATTTAACAGCAGAAGAGATTACTGGAAAATTAAGCGCATAAGTAATCAAAAGCATCCATAACGGGTGCTTTTTTCTTTGTTATATAGAAATTACACATTAAGCATACATGTATACGCATTGTTACGATACGCTAAGGAATAGTAATAAAAATATGAGACCAATAAAACCGTATAAAAACCAAAAGAATCCTAAGACGGGAAATATTTTATGGAAATAAAGAATGGTAAACCTCCTTGGTGATATAAAGGATTATAATATATCGTTGGCCTATATAGAAGGAAAAACATAAATTGGTACATATTAAACGAGGGGTAGAATAAAATGGACATTTGGATTAAAGGATTCTATATAAATAGGTAGAATCTAATTATTTAGTTCACATTTTAATCCAAGGGGTACAAATTCGATGCGACGTGAAAAGGATTTGTTGAAACAATGGAAGGCAGATTTGCAAGTTATTCAAAAAGAGAAGAGACTGAAGAAGAAGGCTAAGAAAAAAAATAAGAAATATAGCATTCCGGGTAATACAGCTGACTTCATGGATGGCAAGAATACTTATCGTAAAGAGAATGGGGTATGGAAACAAAGGAATAAATAAAGTCAGGATAAATAAGTTTGATTAAGTTTATAGCAATTATCGTAGGCGCTTGCCGTAATCTGGGTGGCGTCTTGTTTGTTGTTAAGGAAAGATTAGGGATCAGATAGACTTGCAAATTGAAATATTATTAGTCTGAAACATAGACTAGTAAACAAACCATTTCTAACTTTTAATCATAGAATATGATGAATTCAATTTTTAGAGGAGGGAATCATATCTATGGGATGGAATAATAATTTTGGACATTCTCGAGATTGTAATAGATTTTGGGATGATTTAGTATTTTGTGGATGCGGTCGTAGACGCAGAAGAAACGATTTTAACAACTGTCATTGTAGACGTGACTGCGATTGTGATGAGTGTCGTCGTAGACGTGATCATGAACGCGATCGTAATCATGATCACGGTGACCATCGAGAGTGGTAAATTCTTTTGAAGGAGTGCATATCTTAATCGCACTCTTTTTTATTATGTTTTTATCATTTTAGCCAAGAAGACTCCTTCCTCAAGGAGCGTGAAGGGTCACAGCCGAGTGAGTAGGTGGGAGATGAATTGGCTTCGAACAAGGGATGGCAGGAAGCCATCTTAATTGTTCGACTTACAGAAAGTTTTACTCCACTACCTATCGAATGTACGTTTGGTATATAATAGTCATATACTGAAATGGAGGTGAATTAAATGATAATTAATAAAGCCTTTAAGTTTCGTATCTATCCAAATCAAGCACAAGCAATTCTAATTAACAAAACGATAGGTTGTTCTCGCTTTGTATTCAATCATTTCCTATCCCTATGGGATCACGTATACAAAGAGACTGGAAAAGGTTTAACATATGGTACATGCTCTGCCAAACTTCCTGCCATGAAGAAAGAGTTTGTTTGGCTCAAAGAAGTGGATAGTATTGCGATTCAGTCGTCTGTTCGCAACCTTGCGGATGCATATACACGATTTTTCAAAAAACAAAATAGTGCCCCGCGTTTCAAATCCAAGAAGAATAACGTACAATCTTACACCACAAAACAAACAAATGAAAACATTGCCGTTGTAGGGAACAAAATAAAGTTGCCGAAACTAGGCCTTGTTCGATTTGCCAAAAGCCGCGAAGTAAAGGGACGTATTGTAAATGCGACTGTTAGACGAAACCCTTCTGGCAGATATTTTGTGTCACTATTAGTTGAAACAGAAGTACAAGAACTTCCGAAAACACATTCTTACATTGGAATAGATGTAGGACTAAAAGATTTCGCTATTTTGTCAGATGGTAAACCCTATAAAAATCCGAAGTTTTTTCGATTATTAGAAGATAAGGTGGCGAAAGCGCAGCGTGTTCTTTCTAGAAGAATGAAAGGATCTTCTCGCTGGAATAAACAACGAGTAAAGGTAGCTAGAATTCATGAATACATATCAAATGCTAGGAAAGATTACTTGCACAAAATCTCAACTGAAATCATCAAAAATCACGATGTTATCGGTATAGAGGATTTGCAAGTATCGAATATGTTAAAGAATCATAAGTTAGCAAAAGCAATTAGTGAGGTATCATGGTCACAATTTCGAACAATGTTGGAATATAAAGCAAAATGGTATGGAAAACAAGTCATTGTCGTATCGAAAACATTTCCTTCCAGCCAATTATGTTCTTGTTGTGGATATCAAAATAAAGACGTTAAAAATCTAAACCTACGTGAATGGGACTGTCCTTCTTGTCGTACACACCATGATAGGGATATTAACGCAAGTATCAATATAAAGAATGAAGCGATAAGGCTTCTAACCGCAAGGACTGCGGGGTTAGCCTAATCAATTAGAGTTCGATAGAACTCTTTACTTAGGAATCCCTCACTTCTAAACAAAGTGAAAGTGGGGGTAGTTCAACTCTCTATGATTTATCTCAGTATTGTTGTCATATTTTTGGTTGACATAAAGGCGGATGAAGGCATTTTCTTTAAGAGGTTTATTTCCAGGTTTTACACTTCCAAATGTAACTGTTTTTTCTATCCCATCCTTATTATAAGTAGATAAAGTATAGAATCGTTGGTTCCCTTTTATCTCACCGTTGTTTGTTATCTGTACATAATATTGTTCGGTTCCCATTCTATTTATAGTAGGTGATCTTTCGCATCCAATAGCAAAACTAGAAAATAGTGCGAGTAATACAGATATAACTAATGATTTTTTCATATAACACTCTCCTTGTTTGTGTATATAGAAAATTATAGTAAAGAGTTTATAGTGGAAAAATTGATTTTAGTGACATTAATATTACAAAACTTTAAGGAGTAGCTCATTAAGGATTTTTAATAAAATAGTTATTGTATTGAACAAAAAACATGCACAAAAATTGTACATGTACAGTAAAAAACTATGTCTTGTCTAAGTAAATATATGCTTGGCTTATACAAACTGTGAGTCGTTTTTCATTAAGGAAGATGTTAGAGAAGATTAGAATAAAAATTTTATTTTGTATTAAGTTGGAATATAAAAAGAGCACTTAGTAAAGTGCTCTCGTGACGAGTCTCATTTTATAACGACTATTTTATAAAGAAAGGAACTCAGAATATTATATGTGCGCCAGTCAATTGAGTACCTTGTACAAATAAAGAGCAGCTAGCAAAAGCTAACTGCTCAGGTAATGGAATATGGTTCGAAATGGGTTGTTTACAGTATTGACGGAATATTGAGTTTTATTCAGGGGCAGAAATAGTATATGTACAAACTGTAGGCTGAATTAAATAAAAAATAACAGAGTTGCAACGTAGCAAGATAAAACTGAAATAATAGAAAACATGGTTTTAAGTTTTCGGCGTTCTTTTTCATCCTCCGTGGCAAACAAAATATATTTTCGTATTCCAAATACGAATAGCCAAATGCCAAAGGTTAATCCGAACATTCCAACAAAGAAATGAAGATTTGGGAATGAAGTAGAGGTAGTAGCGGATAAAAGTACAGTTTTAATAGATAAATAAGAAAATGTTGTTAAAAGAGAACAATATATGATAGCAATAATCCATTTTTTCATAATAGTTACCTCCTTTTATGAAATAGTAAATTTATGTAAATGAAAATATTATATCATGAAGCACGTTTATTGTATGTAATGGAGACAACTGAACAAAATACTCCTTTTAATAAAAAGTGAGGAGTAACAACGGGACTAGGAAACCGTGGGATTGCATTTGGAATGCTTATCAATCTAGCGAATGAAAAAAAATGTATCAAAGAGGGGGAGTGGTGCTTATAAGCAAGCGCCCGGCTCCTGTGAAGGTATTAAATAAAGGTGGCCGTGTACTAAATGAATTTTATGAAGCTAAAAGTACAGTAGACTATGACGGTGTGTATAAGCGAGCTATCGCATTTGAAGCGAAGTCTACAGAGAAAGATACACGTTTTGATTTGAAGAACATTGCACAGCATCAATTGGATTACCTGGAGAAAGCGGAGAAGATGGGAGCAATTTGTTTCTTCCTTATGTTGAAGAAGCAGTAGCACCAGCTATGTTTGATGGAATGATTCAATTTGATCAGGACCATAAGAAATTAGTAAATAGCATTGAAGCAGCAAAAGAGAAGATGGCTAATAAGAAACACAAATTATTAAAGGTCTAATGGATAACGGAACCATACAGAGTGGTGGGGGCTACTCGCGTTATACGTTTCGAAAAGGCACCTATTTAGGTGCTTTTTTGTTTGCATCTTTCGAGATGGACGAGCATATATTGGAATGTGTGGATGGAAACCACTTTATATATCAGAGCACCTATCAATTATGGGTGTTCTTTTATTATGTGAAAATTTTATAAGTTGTGTGAGAGTTGAAAAATAGTATATTATCTTTCTCAATGTACATATTAAGAAAAGTTTTTAATATCATACATAAAAGGCGGGATAATATGAGTGAAAATAAGAAAAATGAAGAATTGAATAAGATAAAGAAGTATTATTTTAATGAGGACAATCAACCAGTAGCTGGTATAGAGTTAATTTTGCCGCCGGATATAGGAATCATGTTAGACCCTAAATCAGTTAATGATGAAAGTAGAGATATTGATAATGAATAAGTTTAATTTAAGCATCCATTCGGGTGCTTTTTTCTTTGTTGTATAGAAATTACACATTAACCCCCTTTAATACATGACTTAGGCATAGTTGGGAATGAGAATATCATATAATGACACTGAACGGTTTCCAACATGTTCCCCTATATTTTTTCAAGGGAGAGCACTTATTGGGGGAGTGCTCTCTTTCGTTTGTACATAAGGAGGCTTTTATCATATAATATCAGGTCAATATAAATACACCGTTACTCACTTAAAGAGCTCTATAAATAGGTATAGAGCTTTTTTATTGCACATAAGGAATTCCCAAACATACAATATCGAGTCAATGCCAACCAACTTATTCCTTTTCCGAGAGCTATATATATTCCGCTATAAAGCTCTTTTAGGTTGCGCCATTAGAACGGGCAAGGCATTGTCGTATATTTTATACTCAGAAGCTTAGGGCACTTTATAGTGTTCTTTTTTTATTGAACAAAATGGACATTTAAAAATAAGGAGATGATCCATATGGTAACTATGGCACGAAGAAAAAGTGGAGCTTGTTCAAAAAGGATGCAAAAAATACGCACCCGTGGCGGCGCGAATGAGAATTATGATTGGCAGTGTAATTATATTCAGCAATATTATAGATATTCCTCATGTATTTGCTGATGGTTAAAATCCGGATGTGAATGAGGTATTTAAAGATGTCCAATCAAACGACGGAAAGATAAAGAATTATATAGAGGGCCAATTATACAATCGTATTGTAAATGCGTTTAAACCGGTTATATTCTTAATTAAAGTGGTGTCATACCCAATAGCATCCGTTGTAGCGTTATGTGGTAGTTTGTTCATTATGGTTGGTAGTCAGGAGCGAGGATTCAGTCTAATTTCAAGGGCAGGTATCGGTTATAAAGTGGTGCAAATGATTCCGTTATTTATGAGATTGCTAAGGCTATTTAGTCCTACTTAATGTAGGGCTTTTTCATATGATAATAACCATCTATCGTTATTATCAGACAACATATCTTAACTCAACATTCGCAATAAATAGTTTTATGTTTCTAAAATTGTAATATATTTACATAAATGAAAATCAAAAGTATGATGAAGGTGCAAGCTATAAAACTATTAAAGGGGGATTTTTTATGTTAAAGAAACTAGCAATTGGAGCATTAGCGACTGGGGTCATGTTATCTGGAGCTGGCGGTGTGATGGCGGCAGAAAACACACCAACTTTAAGTAAGGAAAAGGTTGCAGACTTAAATACTTTAAGTACGGCGTATACTACTGTTAATGTCTATGGGAGCACTGTTGAGTTTGCTGTAAAAGGCTTAGAAAATCCATTCACTTCAACGTATTATCAAAAAATAGCTTGGACAAATAGCTATTCGAATCCAAATAATTATAATACATTAGCAGTAGCATATCCACAAAGCGGGAATGGTTATCAGGCATATGGATATGAATCATTAAATAATGTTAAACAAAAAATAGGCTCTGGTCAGACTGTCTATGGTTTCGCCCTAGCAAATAACGGAACCTGGTATCCGGCTGGACAAGCTATAATTAACTATTAAAATTTAAAATAAAAAGGAGTCCTAGTGGGCTCTTTTTTTACTTGTAGGAATTTCTTAACCATCATGGAATACTGTTTACAATATGCAAATATGCATATTGTATTTATTTGGGTTTTTTGTATGTTAAAATTATATATAAAGATTCTTATATATAAAAAACCTTAAATCAAAAATATCCAATGGGTTTTGAGAGGTGTTATATGTTTACAAATAAGAAATTAATTCGAATTGGTCTAACAATATTTGTATTTTTATGTATAATTGATTTTTCAATCGGTTATTTTCAATCATATCTTGCATCAACAGCAGATATTAAATGGACAATGCCAGAAATGTGGGAAACTATTTTGATAGATGCTCCTCGAGGTATACTTGTTCTTTTAGGTGCAATCGCTTTGTATGATTTCACAAAACAGACATCAAAAAAAGATGCATCAATCTAATCATGTCTTTCTTCAATTAAAAATTTCATGATAGTAATCTTAAAAAAAGCCCTGATCAGGGCTTTTTTTCTTGTTACTGATAATGAGACACTATATCTGACTTACATAAATACCCTATTTGTTCAAATCAATCCTTGCTGATGGTACAATTAAAGCCATGGAGGGGAATTATGGGGATTTATTATGTAATACCACTACTTCTTATAAACGGCACTGCGTTATTCTTATTTTTCTTGTCTGTTTCACCAAAAATTAAGACTAAAAACCTATCATCGATAATGGTCTGTTTAGGGATAAATCTAATCACAAGTCCAGCGGCTTTTCTTATAGGTGGGATAGCTGATTATGCAGGTGTGGCGGCTAATTATGGGGCTTATTTTGCGGGTGAGTCGGCAACAGCGCCTCCTCTAGTGAGTCGTGTGCTTTATTTTTCGGGAGGATTTCTCTTCATTCAGGGAATACCACTCCTTATACTAATTGTGGCTTTGTGGAAGGTTGCAAGAGCAAAGAAAATAAATTAAGTATAGAAGTACATGATGAAAGGGTGGATTCCTTTTTAGAGGAGGGATCCGTTTTTTTCTTGCTATCGATTATAATGCGTTATGTTAAATAGAATTGTATAGAGCATTCATTTATTTTTCTTTTATAGATCAATTCATAATATAATATAGAAAATATTTCTTTGTTTCGTCGATTAAGGAGGGAATTTAATATTGGAACAAGAAAAGATTGATATTTTAGCTGAAACCTTATTATTGGAGGTTATAACACAAAAAGTTGAAATGATAGAGCAGCTGCCCATTATGCTAAAAGGTATTGACTATTTAAATGGTTGGGCAGAAGTCATTTCAAAAACAACAGAATGTGAAATTTTTGAATCAGATGCACCCAGTGTAATGAATTTTTTTACCGTAGGAGAAAAAGTTTTAATTGAGCTAGAGATGCCATGTCTTATATCAACATGGCAGAATAGAGAACAATTTCTGAGAATTACAACTACTGTGAAAGCAAAATGCTTAGTTTCTCATGCAGAAGTATTTGATTGGAACAATATGAATAAAATAGAATTGTTAAATTGCCAAAAAGATGTGCAATTTGTAGAGTTAAACTATATAGATACTGAATGTGATGATATTCGTGCTTATTGAATTAGACAAAACAATAAATTCTAGTTTTTGACGTATTTAGTAATTCATGTACTTTTTCTGCAGATTTAGAATTAGCTAATATCTTATCCATAGATTTTAATAAATCTGAAATCCGTATAATTAGAACAACATTTTCCATGTACTTAAAACCTCCTAAAGTGTTCTTTAAAAATTTCACGTACTATATGTTTAATATATTTTTATACACCAAATAATCAAGGGCATACTGTCTCTGAAAGGACGTAAATATCGTTTAGAATCTCACATGTAATTACATAAAATATAATCATAATATCCATATATGATTTTCTGTGTAGGGTTTTCTTTTCAAATATTTGAATTGTCTCGAAATAATAGGAACGATTTGTACATTTTTTAAAGTGTAAATCCAGTTAATTGATAGTTGATTTATTTTTATACAGCCAAATAGCTACATCAAATTGTATTAATTTTTTGATTATTAAAAATTTCATAGTAGGAGTTTGATAATTATAATTTATAAGAAGTAAATATGAAAAAGTTAGAGAATTATCTTAGTTATTAAATAGATTCTGCCTATACTTTAAGTAGAGCCCAACTTATTAAATTTAAATAGTTTATATGTTCATATATAGAATTTTCAAGGGGGTAAATTGTAAATGATTCCAACGTCAACATATGTAGCTAAATGGGTATTAGATGACTTAACACTTGCATCAAGACCAAATCAGGGGATCAAACTAAGTACATTTAAAAAGTTAGAAAAACTTTATGTAGAATACAGAGAAATGATTGAGGGAGATACTAGTTTTGAAATTACACATTATCTGCTAGAGTTTATCAATCCACATAATCTTTTTGTAGTAAGAGATGGTTACTATATATTTGATAATAAAACGATGAAATTTATTAAAGTATCAGACGATATTCATTTTTTAAATCAAAACTTAGCGTATTGTAATAATGGAGTTGCAGTGGATTTAATAAACGGAAAAATGCATTTTTTAGAAGGGCATTATTATAAAGTTAAGACCTCATATGTTGATTTATTAAAAGGAGAAACTATCCCTGTAATGGTACTAAGTCATTTAGATAATAATGTTGGAGTGTCAGTTCCTCTGACAATGTTTAATGAGGAAAGAACTTTTAAAATTTCAGAGAGTTATATAGTGGATCTTGCCTCAAAGAATTGTAACAATGAGAGTGAATTTAGTAAAAAGGGAAACGTAATACGATTCCTAAAACCTTCTATTGTGTAGTTAAGTATATATATGTTAATTAAATTCATAATGAATTTAAGAGGGTAAAAAAATTGTCTTTTGAAATGTATACAGCTTTTCGAGATAAAGTAATTATAAAAGATGAATATAAAGGATTGGTGGAATTAATAAATACAGGAAATTGGGAAGAAGCTGCTTTAAAGTTTCCATTCGTTAAAGAATACATAAAAGTTAATCATAGTAAAGATATTCCATTTACAAAGAAACAGATAAATGAAGCATTTGCAGAAGATTATTTTCTATATATATATGAGGTGGCACATAGGAAACTGGGAAGAAAAGAATGATTATTATACAAATTTAAAAGATAATGAATGGTCATTTATAGCCAATCTCAAGAACTACAGAGATCCAGAACATAACGTGGCACCTATCATATTATTTATGAATGTGGTTTTAAAGGAAGTAGCAGCACATATTATAAGGCTGGAAGTTTGATATGGTGAGGCTGATGGACCGGAAGAATACTTTTTTATAAATAATGAATTTAAAAAGAGTAGCAGTAATTAAATATTGCTGCTTTTTATTTATACACTAGAAATTATTGTTGATAGCGTTATATATATTCATTTATAATCGAATATGGGAAATTTTACACTGCAATAATAAAGATTTTAGTATATAAGAGCTGGGAGCAGCTCTTTTTATTTTGCTCAGGGGGAGTGTGAAAGAAAAAAGTTTATGTTAGTGGCGAAGTTAAATGATCTAATAGAGAATAAAAAATTACAATTAGTTGAACTGGTAAAAAAACATGGTTTTAGTCATACGAAAGTCCTCCATTTAAGTCAGGAAATCGATAAATTAATTAATAAATATATGATTATAAAAAAGGAACCCTATAATAGTAGGGTTCAAAGGGAACAGATACATAAAATAAATAAAGAGAATAATTTAATTATATAAGAAAATTGATGCCGTAATATTGAGAAAGTGTAAAACCTTAATTAATTATTTTCGTTTGAAAAGTGATGTGATTACTATTTCAAAATTAAGAACAGATTTAATAGAGAAAGCAGTTAAACTAACTCATATAAAAGAAGATACTAATGTTAGTAAATAGGATGTCAATATTGCATTTAATTTATATAAAGAGTTACAAAAAATAGATGAACCTAAGAAAATTAAATTTAATCCTTATAATGAAAAGCAAGCCAGTGAATTATCACTATCTGATTTCTCGAAAGACGCTAAAAAATTACTCGTTTAAGAAACTGGGTTTTAGAAGTGCTGCCTATCATTGATTTGTATAAGCAGGTTGGAAAGTTACCCCTAACTAGGGAGAATGATGATTTTATAGAGTATCTTGAAGATTGCTTCATTACTTATATCTCAGGGTTAGAGAGCATCTGCAGTGCAACATTAGAAACAGTCATTACCAAAAAGGATTTGTGTAATGGGATTATTAATTCTTTAAAAGAATATTATAAAGGTTTTCCGTCAAAGGCTTTTATAGAATTTCGTAGAGTTTTAATAAATAACGTGTCTATACCAAATCATTTCAATGATATAAAAACACTTCAAAACTTTGACAATGAATTTCTCTATAAAATGCGAGTCGGTACGGATCATGTATTTACAAGTAAAGAAATGTTTCATATTCCGTTAGAACTTCGGGGAATAGTCAGCACATATAGATACAGTATTCCTGGGTTACCATGTATCTATTTAGGAAGCACACCTTTAACCTGCTGGGAAGAACTTAATAAACCTGATTTAAATACGGTTCAGACTTCAGTATTTAAATCAGATGATATAAGTTATATTGATTTATCTACACCACCCGTTGTTTTTATAGATAAGATAATTAAGAAATTTCATGATTACGTTACAATTAAGAAAAAACGCTTTTTGGCGGATAGATTAAATGAACCAAATGAAGTAATTTCTTATTTAATCATTTGGCCTTTAATGGCAGCATGTTCTGTACGTGTAAAAAATACGACTGACACATTTAAACCAGAATATATTATCCCACAACTATTATTGCAGTTTATAAGATATGAAGGATTTTTTGATGGCGTCTATTACTTCTCAACTAAAGTGGATAACTATTCTGCTGCAACAGCCGAACTTTATAAAAATTTTGCCTTTCCTGCTCAGGATGGAGCAACTAAAGGTCTTTGTCCAGAACTACTAAGTAAATTTGAGGTTTCAAATGCAGTACCGTGGAATATGTTTCAGTTGTATAAAGATTCACATCATTGTGATCCCCAGGAGGGAGAGAAACGAGTTAAACATGAATTTATAAATGGAATGGATATATTATATTCTTCAACAGATTTTAGTAAACTTGAAACTTTTTTACGCAAAAAATTTCTATTAGAAAGATTTAATTGATGTTCGTCTAGAATGTGGGAGTTTGATCAATCTATAGATTCAAATGTTTAGGATACTAGATGAATTTGTGATATATTTTTAAAGTAGTGCACAAGTGCAAAATCACAAAAAAATCATCTGTTAAATTTTATAGGTGGTCTTTTTTGTTTATTAAATATACTTTTGATTGAATTAGTGCAGGGGTCCGCCAACATAACGTTAATTTCGTACGTTAAGAAGGTTCCATAAATGGTATTTGATGTTTAGTATGATACTTTATTTTGGCTAAGGTGTTTTGGAACTGTATTTTAAACATATTTCATTCGTTTTTAATAGATATAATTAAAGCTCCTTAAACGACCGTTTTCGATACTTATACAGAACCTAAATCGAATAGAAATTAGTAATTAATCAATAATAAAATTGAAAAGGCTGACATTTTATGAATTAGTGACGAAAATATGTTGCGCCTTAAATAAGAATGAGTTATCATCTAAGTAAGTAATCAATCAATAACTATTTTTAAGGGGCTGACATATAATGAATCAGAGAAAGGAAAATCGAAAGGAAGAAATCCTTGAAGCTGGATTAGAGGTGTTTGCAGAAAAAGGTTATTATAATACTACTACAGCATTAATTGCAGAAAAAGTTGGTATTTCTCAACCTTATATATTTAGATTTTTTAGAACCAAGGAAGAATTATTTGTTGCAGCTCTGGAAAGAGCATTCGAAAGAATACTTCAAACATTTAAAAATGTAGAATCAAACCCTGAAGATATTGTTATTAAAATGGTTGAAGCATATGAAAAACTGTCTATATCATATCCTAATGAAATTGCCTTACAGGTAATAGGACTTTCAGTTACAGAAGATACAATAAGAAACTGTACAAAAAAAGGATTGTCTCGTATTAGAAGCTATATTTTGGAAAGATTCCAATCAGCGAATGTTCCAAATGCAGAGAAGGAAGTAACAACTTTCTTAGCTAGAGGAATACTTTGTAATATTTCTTATTACTTAGATTTACCAGAGCTCATTCATAATTAAAGAAAATAAGCTAACCGATTCTTTTCGGTTTTTTATTTCAAATTTAGTTATTGATTGATAAATAACTAAATTAAAAAATAAAGGGGGATTTATAATATGGAAAAGGCAATTGTTTTAGGGGCAACAGGTGGATCTGGTCAAGCGGTTGTATCAGAACTATTATCTAGAGAAATAGAGGTTATTGCATTTGGGCGTTCAGAAAGCAAATTAAAAAAATTAATGAAAGAACATGGTTCTACACCTTTGTTAACATATAAGTTAGGCGATATTTTTGATTATAGAACTATCGTAGAGGCTGCAAAAGATGTAGATGTTATATTTCAATGTGCGAATGTTCAATATCATGAAATGGCAGATAAGCTCCTTTTACTTGGAGAAAATGTAATGAAGGCAGCAGATATTTTAGATAAGAAAATAGTTATTGTTGATGGAATATATGTTTACGGTCACCAAGTTGCTAAAGGAGATGAAAATCATCCAAAACAACCTCATACAAAAAAAGGGGAAATTAGGGTTGAATTTGAACAATTGATATTTGATAAGAAATGGAAAAATGCAAAAGCATTAATTGTTAGATTACCGGACTATTATGGTATAACTTCGCAGAATTCTTACTTGCATCCTACATTGACTGGACTAGCAGGAAATAAAATTTCTATTTTTATTGGTAATCTAAAAACACCAAGAGAATATGTCTATTTACCTGATGCGGCAAAAATGATTGTAGAAATTGCAAACAAAGATGATTCTTATGGAGAGAATTGGAACATTCCAGGTGCTGGATTGATTTCAGGAAAGGAAATAATAAAATTTGCACGTGAAATTACTGGGAATAAAAAAATGGTTATTCCATTAAATAAGAATGCAATTCGTATAAGTGGATTGTTTAACCCAGTTATGAAAGAAGTAGTAGAAATTATGTATCTTACAGAAGAAGGATTTACTTTAAGCGGAGAAAAATATGAAAATAGAATAGGTAAAATAGTAGCCACACCATATAAAGAGGGGCTAAAAGAAACATTAAACTTCTTAATGAAAAACTCTAAAAGAATAGAGGGTTAAATGTAGAACAAAATTAGAAGTAGAGAATAATAATTTATTTAATATCGATTATAAGTTATTGATTAATCAATAACAATAAAGGCATTAGAAAATATACCCTTTACAAAAAATATTTATATATTCAATAGGACAGCTAATGGATTCTTGTTATTTACCATAAAATACGGATTAACACGCCATTTTTAATTAATTTTTATTTTAGTTTTACAGAAAAATTGCTTAGCATACGAAATTCGCGTTTGGTTGGCGCTACCCCGCGCAGAGTTTTTATACTTATTTTCAATAGATAAAACTACATGAAAATAAAAAAATAAGTAAAAAAGTGGAGAATTATTTGTCTAAATATATAGAATTTTTAACAAGATTTCATAATTATGTTATATAATGATATTAACAAACCATATTTTAGGCATTACCCCCGATTGTGCAGAATAAATAATTTTTCGATGAGCTAAAGTATTTTGCTAAAAGAACTTGTAGCGGGGCCTGCTACAAGTTCTTTTATGTTTTTAGTAAAGCAAAATAAGAAAAAAGGAGGGAATACAAGTATGACAAGAAATTTTAAGAAAGCAGCACTTAATTCGTTAGATGGGAAATGGGGAGTAGGTATAGGAGTATCAGCTTTATTCTATTTTGTACCAACCTTAAGTGCATCAGCAATCGCCACTTTCATGTATTTAATATTTGCACTGTTTATCGGGATAATTGGCCCGGATGTGTTATTTATTTATTCAATTGGTGGGGAACCACAAGTAGATCCAACAGCACTTGCTGTACTTATTATAAGTTATATTGGTTTAGGTGGGGTTTGTTTCCTAATTTATAGTCTCATACAAGGTATCTTCAATTATGGATATTCTGTTTTTACTTTACACTTAGGGAAAAAAGAAGATGCTAAGGTAGACGATGTATTTTCGGGATTTAAAAAGAAGAATGTGTTTAAATCAATGAAATTGGGGCTGCTGCAAGCTATTTTTCTTTTTTTATGGAGTCTCTTATTAATTGTTCCAGGTATTATTAAATTTTTTTCTTATTCCATGTCGTATTACATATTAGTAGAGAATCCTGATTATACAGCAAGTGAAGCATTGAGAGAAAGTAAAAGAATAATGAAAGGACAAAAGCTAAAATTATTTGTTCTTTGGTTATCATTTATTGGGTGGTTTTTATTAGCTACATTTATCGGAATGTTTACATTTAATCTATCATTTATTTTTATTTCTCCTTATTACAACACAACTGTCTCACATTTTTACTTAGATTTAATTAAAAAGCAGGATATTGGAGAAGCGAAGGTAAGTATATAAACAGGAAAAAAGTATGTTTAAGGTGAAAAATATACGTAGTTGAAAGTGGATATGCGTTTAAGCATATCCACTTTTTAATATTATATTAAAATACTTAAGCTGCTGGATATATCATGTTTATTATGATTTGAGCATGGATACCGCAAACATGTTACTGTTTGGTTGAAATAAAGTTTGATTATCAATGCTTTGAAAATCCTTAGTGAATGAGCACTAAAAAGAATCCAATTTGAAAAAGATTAATCAAAATGAAATGTTATTAAAATAAAAAATAATCAATTATAAAAGTGATTTTGAACGTAAGGAATTTGTAAGGAAGAGGTAAGAAAAAAGAGATTTTCATTGTGTATGATTAAAATGTAAAGAAGATTGAGAGGAGGAACAAATACCATACATTTATATAAAAAAACAAATTAATTAATAAGACTTGTTTGGAAGAAAAGAGACATTACAAAAGTTAACATACAACTGAAAAAAGGATAGGTTATTTTTTAGGTCAGAAAGTCGTTTGTGAAATAGTGGGTATAAGAATGATTACAAATTCAATATCGCCCTTTTGTCTTTAGTCAAGATGAAAGCTGTATGATTGATTAGTTTAAAAACAGTAAAAAACCATATATACAATATGAATAGGGGGAGAGAAATATTTTGATGAAAAAGCACTGTCGAATTACATGTACAGGTTTAGCCCTTTTGATAACTGGAGGTTCTCTGTTATATACAACTCCAACCTCAATTGTAAAAGCGGAGTCCACTCAAAATGTATCTAACTCGTTAGAAACAAGCACTCAAAGAGACCGTAATTCCGTCAAAGAGGCAATGCGGGGTACATTGCAACTTGGATATCCAGGGATACTTGCTAAAGTTTCTAAGAGCGGAAAAACATGGAGTTATGCTGCTGGTGTAGCTGATCTGAGTACCAAGCAACCAATGAAAACAGATTTTCGTTTCCGGATTGGCAGCGTGACAAAGACGTTCACTGCAACAGTTGTACTTCAATTAGCAGGAGAAAATCGCTTGAATTTAGACGATTCTATTGAAAAATGGTTGCCTGATGTCATTCAAGGAAATGGATATGATGATAAACAGACTACTATCAGGCAATTATTGAATCACACAAGTGGTATCGCTAATTACACAAGGTCAAATGATTTTAATATGATGGATACAAAAAAATCCTATACTGCTGAAGAATTAGTAAAGATGGGAATATCCATGCCTCCAGATTTTGCTCCAGGAAAGAGCTGGTCGTATTCAAATACAGGATATGTATTACTAGGAATTCTTATTGAAAAAGTAACTGGGAACAGCTATGCGGAAGAGATTGAAAATCGAATTATTGAACCACTTGAATTATCGAATACATTCTTACCTGGAAATTCAAGCGTCATTCCAGGAACCAAGCATGCCCGTGGATATATTCAATTAGACGGAGCAAGTGAGCCGAAAGATGTTACTTATTATAACCCAAGTATGGGGAGCTCGGCCGGAGATATGATTTCTACAGCTGATGATTTAAACAAATTCTTTTCTTATTTACTTGGGGGCAAATTACTGAAAGAAGAGCAACTAAAGCAAATGCTTACAACCGTCCCTACAGGAACAGATGAACTTGGCGATTACGGGCTTGGAATTTCCAAAATAAAGCTTTCAAACGGTGTATCGATATGGGGGCATGGAGGAACCATTCCTGGTTTTTTAACTTTTGCTGGGGGCACACTTGGAGGCAAGCATACATTGGCCGTCAATTTAAACAGTATTAAAGCTGATAGTCCTGATCCTTTTAAAAATATTTTACTTGCTGAATTTAGCAAGTAGGTCAAAGGGGAGAACGGATAAGTTTTATCATATTTTCATAGTGGATCAAACAAATGATGAAAACGGTCACTTATCTAAGGAGGTAATTCCGTGATGAAAAATAAGCTAACTGGTGTGTTAGCCACTGCATTAGCGGTGACTATGATTCTACCAACAGGAGCGAAAGCATTTTCTGAAAGTGAGACTACAGTTGTAACTGGTGAAGAAGTAGCTAGTCAGGAACTGAAGAAGATTGCAGCAGAGAAGGCTGAGCTACTTACAAAGTCTTATGAAGCGAATAGCGTGCAGTATGCGCTAATTGATAATGGAAAACTTATTTTGTCGGGTCAGGCTGGCAAGAATGATATGGAGGGGGAAAAGCCGCTAACCAAAGATACTCAATATGGGATTGGTTCAGTCAGTAAAATGTATGCAACAGCGGCTGTAATGAAATTGGTCGATGAAGGGAAAGTCGATTTGGATGCTCCTGTTGTCCGCTATGTTCCTGATTTTAAGATGAAAGACGGTCGATATAAACGTATTACACCGCGTATGTTATTGAATCACTCTTCTGGATTGCAAGGTTCTACGTTAGGTAATGCATTTTTATTTGAAGATAATGATACCTATGCCCATGATACCTTGTTACAGCAACTGTCAAATCAAAACTTGAAGGCGGACCCTGGCGCTTTCTCGGTATACTGTAACGATGGTTTTACGCTGGCCGAAATTTTGGTGGAAAGAGTTAGTGGCATGAGTTTTACTGAATTTCTACATCAAAGTTTTACAGGGTCTTTAAAGATGAATCATACGAAAACGCCGCGGGACAAATGGAGGGATGAGAATCGGGCTGGACTATATTTCCCAGCTTACCAAGGTCAACTTCCAATTGAATCGGTGAATGTAATTGGTACGGGAGGCATATCTTCTACGGCAGAAGATATGGTGCGATTCTCACAATTATTTATGGGACAGGGAAAAGGGATCCTCTCTGATAAGGTAGTCAAGGCAATGGAGCAAGAGGAATATAAAAAAGGAATATGGCCAGGGGATGGAGAGAATATTTTTAACTATGGCCTTGGCTGGGATAGTGTGAAACTATACCCATTTAGTGAATATGGGATTAAAGCTTTGGCTAAGGGCGGCGATACGGCACTGCAACATGCTATATTAGTCGTGCTACCAGAACAGAAAATAGCAGCGGCTGTATTGTCATCTGGTGGTAGGAGCTCTACAAATCAACTAATGGCAACTGAATTGCTACTCACCAGGCTTAAAGAAAAAGGTACTATTAAGGACATCAAGCCGAACAAATCCTTTGGCAAGCCGGTCAAAGTCAAAATGCCTCAAGGCGTAGCAAAGAAAGCAGGATTTTATGGCAATAGCGAAACTCATTTTAAAATTGAAATTACGAACAACGGAGAACTGTTCTTACCATCTAATCGAGAAGAAAAATATGTATATACTGCTGATGGAAGTTTTATTAATGAGGAGGGTACCTCCAAGCTCAACTTCGTAACCGAGAAGAATGGAAGAACTTATTTGAAGGAGAGCGCATATAAATCTCATTCAGGTTTAGGGCAAAGTGTGATGACCCACTATTTAGCTGAGAAACTAGAAGACAACGTGCTATCGAAGAAAACCGCTGCTGCATGGGCAAAGAGGGAAGGTGTCAAGTTCTATCTTGTAAACGAGAAATTTAGTTCTATTCAATATCTCGTTCAACCGAAACTTCTTAGTACACAAATTACTCGCAAGGAAGGCCCAGCAGGCTATTGGGATGGCAGAAAAATTACAGGTCCGAACATCGCGGTGCATCAGATCCAAATTCCCGTAATGAATGGTCGTGATACGACGGAAACGCGTTTCTATACAGAAGGCGGAAATGAATATATGGAGATGGCTGGGTTGTTATACGTAAGTGAATCTAATGTAAAACCAATTGATGTAGGCCAATCATCCAAAGTTACGTTGGATACAAATGGGCATGCGAAATGGTTTACAATTCCACAAGCGGCAACAGACAAAAGGATGACCGTGACGTTGCCATCAAATGGTTCATTTGCGGTGTATGATGAGAAGGGAGTTTGCATCAACTTTAGCATCGTGAGTGGCAATAACAAGGTGAAACTGCCGAAGAACGGAACAATCGTATTCGCTGGGGCACCGAAATCGGAATTTGCAATCTCGGTGAACTAGCTACAATTTAAGATGATCTTAAACAAAACCAGTACGGCACAGAAAAGATGTATTACTGGTTTTGTTTGTATTTACGCATTCTCTACGAAAAAACTTGAATAATATCACGCTCAAGCACTATAAAGCATCTATAATACATTATAAATTTGTATAAAGAAAAGGCACCAAAGGTGCCTTCTTGCGATTTGAATCTTCTTAATATAGAATTAGATGCCAATCCAATTATTATTTTACTGCATTAAGTAGTTTCAGTTATTGAGAAATTATAAAAGCCCTCTTTCAAGTGCTTTTTTTATGTGTTTATATCCTTAATTGATTGTAAATTGATTTGAATACGTGAATTCACCACGATATTTAATTGCAGCGACATAAGTACCGCTTGTATAGCTATCTGTGATAGGGGTTTGCCAAATTTCTGTTCCAGGAATAAACTCTGGTTCTATTGTTTGGAATCGTTCTAGGGTACCATTTGTGTGCACTTTAAAAATTTTCATTTGTGCACCAAAATGTTCCCTACCAAAGTGCTGTGTTAAGTAAAATGTATCACCAGTCATTAAATTCCCAATCTTCCAATCAGGTTGATATGTACTTTCATCTGAATTTTGTAAATCCATAATGGTTTTAAATCCCCAATCATCATTAAGTGAATCTGAGTAAGCTGCAGCTGCATGTGAGGTAGGCTTACTCATTTCTATTGCAGTAAAACCGCTGAAAGTTAACACACCAATTAATGCTAATTTTCCTAACTTCATTATTGTTTCCCCCTATTAACTTCAAAGTTTTCAAAACTAGAAATCTTACACACATAATAATATAATCAACTGTATTATATTTCAAATATTTTCTAAAAAAACCCATAAAAATGTAAGTATGTAAGAGAAGTGAGAAATCCTAACAAGGTTTTTGCTAATACTTTTACTGAAAAAACTTGTGGCGGGAGTTCAACACTCGTTTTCATGTTCTGTTTTGATAAAATGAAATATGATTAGGGCATTATAAATAAATAGAAAAATCATGAATACCAGCATAGGGAGTTTCATTATTAATTTTTGTTTCTAGATTTTGTATGGTGTACTCTTGCCATGCTTCTAAATGATACGTATCCCATGATTGTTTAAATAGTTGATATAAATAAATCTCTCTTAATTTCAAGAAGATTGGGATTTGTTTGATTGTAACCTTATGTAGACTATTTTCCATTTTATATCCCTTAAAGAAATTACGCATAAAACTATCACAAAAATTATGTGTATTGCCATTGTAGGAGTCGTGCTGCCAATAAGCATGATAGAAAGCTACTGCAAGATCCTGTGCGAACCAATTGTAAGAACAATCATCAAAATCAATTATGGTTATAAATCCTTTCTTGTTCATAATTAAGTTTCCCTGGTGATAGTCATTATGGATAAGGCCGAAATTGTCAGGCGTTATGTTATAGGCTTTGAGACTGTTAAGTAACTTATCATATTTTTCGCCAATCCACGGAATTAGATTTTCTCTAATATTAAAGACATCAGGGTTATCATTACGCCAAGCAGGACGGTGTATGCTTTCAAATTTGTAAATTTTTGATATTGCATGCATTCTCCCTAAACTTTTACCAAATTGTTTAAAAGTTACTTCATTCCAGTGTGATTTATTTGTAACATCAATTGAATCGCCTGGAATATATTCGAAATTTGTCTTAACTCGTTCTCCTTCATACGCTAATGGGAGTATAGCCTTTGGAACAGGTACACCTTTATCATGTAGAAAACCCATCCACTCTATTTCTTGCATTACTATTTCTTTCGTTTTACCTTTTTTGGAAATCCTGACTATGCTGTTATGCTCTTTGTTATAAAAAATATCGTTATGAAAACCTCCATTTAATCTAATCCAATTTTCATGCATTTTGTATTCCCCTTTAACTCTCAATTTACAAAGATACATTTCCAAAACAGTTGGATTGTAAACATATTTAGATCCTATTGATTAATCCATATTAGTCTTTCTTTCACTTTTTAGTACATATTTTTAGAAAAGGAAGCTACTCTCACTGTATTTATTTTGCTACTACGAATATGTCGTTCTCCCTAAATAATAAAATTTTTGAGTTCTTTATGAAAATTCTGTTGTTTTTCTATCTTATAATATATATAATAAATGAGTTTGCTTCATAAGGTGTAATAAATGAAAAGAATCTACTTTTCCTAACTGTAACAGAAGTACATAATAAATGGTGCTATATAAGTACCAAATGGTTAGTTAAGCTGATTGGCAGAGTAAATTTACAATGATATACCTTATATATCAAAGTATAATTATATATCCATATAAGGAATAATGATAACATTAATACAGAAAACGGAGGAATTTATGAGTACATTACAGGCATCATGCCAACATATGCAGGAAATAGTTTACCTAGTACATAAATATTACAATGAACTGTATCAATATCAATCCATACTGGAGGCATTTCCTGATGTATCCATTCAGCATATTTCTGATGAAGAACCAGTAGTATTAGACGGTGTATCGTTTTCTCATTATGTACAAACAACAGACCGTCTTGTTATTTTTGTATCAGATAAAGGAGAGCAACCAGCTTGTGCCGTGTATTATTTAGTTGGTGAGGATGAACTACTTCCTTGTTTAGTAGATAGTTCATATATAACGGATGAAACAAGAGAAGAATTCTATCTGTGGGTGAATATCTGGAATGATACATATTACCAGCTCCAAAAAATTGCTCAGGTTATGCAGCATAAAGTGTATCAAAAATTAGAAGAAAAACAAGTTGACCTTGATAAATTACAATCTGAATTAGAGAAAATGGAGAAAAGAAATCTCTTTCTGAATGCACAAAGTTATCGCGGGGTAATACCAAGAAATTATAAGCAATTGCTAATCAATAAAGAATTGGTAACACATGAATAAGTGACTGGATAGCAACAACGAGCAAGAAGATATTGTTGTCTATGATGTAATGAAATATCATTTATTTAAACAAAAAAGGACTAATTGTCTAGGATAGTCAACCGGACATCCGATGTCTAGTCAGGTAAAAATTTACATGTAACCAAATTATTATAAATAGATTATTGAGTAACTAGGGGGAAAGATTACAAATTATGAAATCAGAGAAATCTACAATTGCTGAGAAAGTACAATCTATTAAAGGAAAGACAGTTGCAAAGTATGGGGCAGTCGTTTTCCTATTCTTTGGGTTGACATCTTGTTATAACCAAAAAAACGATAGATTATCGTCACAAGTAGAACTTTATCGAGAAAAGTCAATGGAATTAGCCGAAAAGTATGATGACCTAGTAAGTGATTACGACAAGCTGAAGGCTAAGCTGTATGCTATAGAGAATCCACCTGAAGAAACATATGGAGAAGTAGATAGCGCTGAAGAAAAGCCTGTTGAGAAAGAGGAAGAAACGCCGATTCAAAATACGGAGCCAGAGAAATCTGAAGAGGAAACACTCAAAGAGGAGCAATATGCAGCCCGAGAAAAGAAAGCATATGCGAATCTCACTTCTCTAGGAAGTTCAGAAGCGCAGGAAACATACAAAGAACTAATTAAGCCAAAGCTTTCAAGATGGGCTAGTAAGGATATGTTACAAATAGCGAAGGAGGGTGTGAACTTTCGTGAGATAGATGATAGTAACCTACCTTGGACAGATGTTACTGAGCCGAACGGAACGAGTACGAAGCATATCTATAAGAGTGGTTATGACCAATTAGAGATTACATACAACTTTGACGGGACCATTACAAAATCTGAATGGAAAACAGGAGTGAACAAATAAGCTGAAAAACCTAATGTCTACACTTACGTCGTCAAATTTTGATAAAACATTTATCGCATACTCAAATGGGGTTCAGGTCTTTAAAGGTACATTACAAGATTACTTATTTATGCCCTATCAAGAGAAGCAGGCACTAAAGGTCACAACATTCCGTATCTGTACCAAAGAGGGGAACTAATATTTTTATATTTGAAAGATTAAAAGAAGCATAAACTCATAGCAGTAAGAGACATTATGAATGAATCTTGATTAATAACTACGTTTATGGAATAGAATGTGAATTGGCTATATTTACGAATAAAAAAGTTACTACAATAGATGCAAATGATGGTTGATATTGTGAAAGAAAATAAATTCATTCATACAGGCAATGCGGTGGAAACAAAAATGTACCTAGAGTTCTTATTTCAAGAAAAGTTAAGGTTTTCTCCTATTTTAGAAGTCTGCGAAGTTACTTTATACGTTGATCCCGATAACTTTATTATAGTCATGGATGATGCGACTTGGGAGAACGCTAGAACAGAAGGGAATAGAGGAGTAAAATAACATTATTCACAAAAACAAATACAGCAATTACATGAGGTAATTTAAAAAGACAAATACCCGAGATTAATTGCATTTAGGGAACTGTACCCCTTTACGGGGGAGCAGCTGACAGTGTTTAAAAATATTATACATGCAGATATTATGCATTTTCTGGGGTTTCTTACGGTGTATGGTTCCAAAAAATAGAAACACATTCGTAACAGAAAAAAGGTATTCCATATTTTTGGATGGAATACCTTTCTCTTTTTAGATACATCAACGCTTTATATCTTCTTCTTCGCTTCTTTCCGCTTCTTCCACGATTTTTGGAAATCACGGAATACAAGTACACATAAGATAAATGTCAGCATAATATGCAGTAATTTCCAAAATGCATCTACATTTGTACCTCTAAAACTAGATTCTTCAATGGCACGGCTCACGAAATCGATCAGGAAAATGAAAGATAAGAAGAGTATCATTCTATCTTCTCTTTTTCCTGTAAAATATAAAAGTAGAAAGACTATACCTAAAATAAGTGGTGTATAAATCGTGTCTAACATGAATTGTATGTCTCCTTTTGCTACTAGATATTCTAATATGTAAACTATATACTATTATAATTGCTTATGTAGTGAATTTGAAGATAGACTTCCCATTGGTTCAACACATAGAACTAGAGCATGGATGTTTACCGCATAACTACTCATAAACTTCAGAAACTTACAAATTACCCATTTATTGATGAGATATTCCTAAAATCCCATAAGATCCTTTACATGTGTAGCGTTCTGTTTAGATGTTAGTTTTTCAAGTAATAAAAAGGCAACATCGAAAGCTGTACCTGGATTTGAGGATGTAATAATATTTCCATCCTGAACAATTAAATCATTTTGTACAATCGCACCAAAATTCTTTAATTGCTCTTTTCGTTTACTCGTTGGATGACCGTATGTGGTCGCTTTTTTATTTATAAGGATTCCGCTTTTACCAAGTACTAAGGATGCTACACATATACTGGCAATTGGCTTCTGTTTGGCATGAAAATGTTGAATTACATGTAAGAATTCATTACTGTATGCATCCCGATAAAAACCAGCTTCTTCAAATCCTCCTGGAATAGCTAATGCATCAAACTCGTCTAATTGAATTTCATCAATTGTTTTTTCTGGTATGACAGTAAAATTCCAGGTGCAGGTTAATTTATTTCGAAGACCGACTGTTACGACCTCGGTGGACCCATCACCCTCCCATTTATTCCAACCTAGTACGTCAGTAAATACACTCGCTTCCACTGCTTCAAATCCGTCAGCTAATAATAAACAAATTTTTTTCATATTGAAAATCGCCTCCTTCTATCCTAATTTTATATAAAGATAGTAGGCTGATACATAAGTTGAACAGGGAAATTTGATTGTTTAGCTTTATTATATAAAGAATTTCATTTATTCTAGTTTATAAAAAAAGGTTGGATAATTTATGGATCAGATTGATAAAAAAATCGTAGAATTATTACAGTCAAATGCAAAAATTTCAATGAAGGATTTAGCAGAATTCGTTCACTTATCTTCTCCATCAGTAACTGAGCGCGTACGGAAGTTAGAGGAACAGCAAATTATTGAAGGATATCATGCACATGTTTCTCTAAAAAAATTGAACCGCCCAATTACTGCACTTATATTGTTTAAGACTAAGGATTGTAAATCATTAGCTAACTTTTGCTATAACCATCCAGATGTACTTGAATGTTACAGAGTAGCAGGGGAAATTAGCTATATTGTAAAAATAGCAACATATTCTGTAGAAAGTTTAGAGAAATTTATTGATAATACAATGCAATATGGTACGCCTTCAACGAATATCGTGCTATCTTCTTGTGAAAAAAAATAATTGCTCCCTTTATTAGTGAAGAATAAAATACTGGCTTAATCCATTTCTTACTGTTTATTCAATAATCCTAAAGTCTTTAAAAATCGCCTGATGTTTCTAACCTGTGTAAATAAATTAGGGTCTCTAATCATTTTAGTGTACCTATTTTAATTAGTTTGATTGGTACGGTAAACCCTGAAGTGCCCCCCGAAAGTTAGACAAGTCGTTTCATAAGGCAGCCCCTAGGGTATAAGCCCGGTATTGTACCGAGCTCATACCCTTTAATTTTGCCTTTATTCTTTTATGATTATAGTAGTCTATATACTTTGCTAATTCTTGTTTGAAATGTGTTATACTTTCAAATTCTTTTCGATACAGAAATTCCAATTTCATGATACCGAAAAAATTTTCAATAACGGCATTTTCATAACAGTTTCCTTTGCGAGACATACTTTGTGTTATGTCACATTGCTTAAGAGAATGACGGTATTGTTTCATTTGATAGTGCCACCCTTGATCAGAATGAATGGTTGTAGATGTTTCAAAATATTTGAACGCTAGCATAGAATAAGAGCATTGCTTCTTAATTAGGCAATGCTCTTGTTCTACTATGTTATTCATGTCTTTTGTTGTTTAAGTCGCATACCATCAGGTTACGGAAGCTCAAATTGTACCATAGGTACCAAACTTACTATTAATTGGATTAATTCAGGCTGATAATGCCTCCATTTAAACAAATTTTCCTTTTCTATACTAATAACGCACCTTTTTTAGAGTCATACATATCAGTGTTCAAGATTAGGATATTACTTGAAAGAGTCTTGGGATTTTTGCACCAGAATCGTTTTATACATTATAAATTATTTATGTTATTTAATTATATTTTTGCAATTGTGCTGTGTTATAATTCTGAAATACTCATATATCTAGTAGGACTTAAAGATTTCGGTTTATCATATAAAGTGGAAAATTAATCCATTATATTTGAGGGTCAGGCTATGATTATTTAAACTATTATTCACACTATTATTTAGACTAAAAGAAGTACAAGGAGGAAGGTATATCTATTAAAGTAGTGAGATATACCAAATTCAAAATGAATATTAAATTTAATAAAAAAGTAGTAGCATTCACGGCAGGATTAACGGTATTATCTTCACCATTGGTATCGTTTGCAGAGGAACAACAATTAGTAAACAATAAGCAACCAACAAACGTTCAGGAACAAAGTAAAACAACATCAGATGAACAGGCTTTAAAAAGTATTGAAGCTAGTTTTGAAGAGGTAGACGGACGTGGTGGAGGTACTGTCGACAATAAGAAAGTAGATAGTCTTCAACGTTCAGGAGGTATTCATGAAGAAACAGGTACACTAACTGTTCCTAACAATTCAAACAGAACAAAACGTAGTCTGTCTCCCATATCACCTAGCACCTCTAGTACAATAAATGGTGTTCCATTCACTGAATGGATTGTTCCAGCAGGTAACGATAATATTCGTCCTCAAAACTATATGAGTCCAAAGTACATTACAATTCATGAGACTGATAATACAAGTGTAGGAGCAGGTGCTAGAAACCACGCCCAATACCTATATAACCAAGCAGTAGGCAACACAGACCGAGCTGCATCGTGGCATTTTACAGTAGACGATAAAGAGATTTATCAACACCTACCATTAAACGAGAACGGATGGCACGCAGGAGACGGTGATGGTCCAGGTAATAGAGAATCTATTGCAATTGAAATCGCAGTTAACAGTGACGGAAACTACAGTAAAGCGGTAGATAACGCTAAGAAACTTGTAGCTTATTTAATGAAAGAAACTGGTGTACCGTTAAATAACATTGTAAAACACCAAAAATGGAGCGGTAAAATCTGCCCTGCTAACATGATTAATAATGGGCAATGGGATGTATTCGTAAATAGCGTTGAGGGGTATTATAATAATCTTTATCAACCAAAAGATGACATTACAGGAGGTTGGTATGAAGAAGCTATTCGAGAGTTAAATAGAAGAGGTATTATGATAGGGGAAGGAAACGGAGTTTTCGCACCTAATAGAGCGATAACAAGAGCCGAATTTGCTCAATTAATCTCTAAACCTGCCAGCTGGAGATGCTTCATTTAAAGACCTAAACGATGCAAACTCAACTTTACGAGATGGTATTAAACGTGCTGCAAGTGCAGGTATTATTCTAGGTAGAGGTGATGGTTATTTTGACCCAAACACACCTATTACAAGAGAAGAATCAGCAATTATTGTAAACAAGGCTTTACAGCATAAAGGTATATGGGGACCAGTTGTAAACCTACCATTCTCAGACAAAGACCAAATTAGCTATAAAGAAGACGTACAAAGATTGTATGGCCTAGGTATTGTAAGAGGTAAGGGTGACAATCAATACGACCCTAAAGGAACAACAACTCGTGGTGAAACAGCAACATTCATTCTAAATATGCTACAAGTAATTGAAAATGGTAGTGTTGAAAAGATAATTGGAACGGCTCAAATTAATGGTATTGGGGTAAATGTTCGAAGCGGATCAGGTACAAACTATTCTATTGTTAGAAAGACAAGTAAAGGCGAAAAAGTTACAGTATATGAAGAAAAGAATGGCTGGCTAAGAATTGGAACAGGTCAGTGGATTTATTATGACTCTAGTTATATCGACTATAACAGATTATAAAAGACTAAATAGTTAAAAGAACAGGTCATATTTGGATATATAACTTACTCTCAGGTTGTGAAGAAGACTTTCTCCACAACCTGTTTTTGTGCCTAGCCCCCTCTTTACCTACCAATACTGATAAAAAGAGGAAATTCATTATGATGCTGGCATCACCCCATCACTATCAAGCTAAGGTCATACAACATCAATCATAGTAGAGGTTGTTTCTTTTTTTCTAAAGGCTACGTGTAGGCAATTTAAAGATTTGCATACGAAATAAACCCTAACGGGTTTCATTTTTTTGATTTAAGCCGCTTGATTATCTGACATGGTACAATTGTAAACGACACCTAATATATCAAAGACTGTTTTCTTCTCATATCTGTGAGATTTTCGCCCGTTTTGCTGTAGGAGGTTGAACAGGCGAAGTAACACCTTTGATAGCTCTTGGGTGTCTTTTTGTATCGATTGAAAAAGAAGAAAAAAGTAATCTTTAATCATATATATGGCCTTATATTCACTCAGTTCTCGTTTCTTTTTCATAAGAAGTAATTGCCGCATTTGAAACATGGTAGAAGAACAAAGTAGAATGGCAATCAGTTGCCCATACAAATGGCATTCCAATCGTTCTCGTTTTATCTTTTTACAATGATGAATATGAAAGAATGATTTCCATGTTTTAAATAAAATCTCGATTTGCCAACGTAAAGAATACCAATCATGTACTTGTCCCATCGGGACAATATCTATAGGGGTGTTTGTCATATATACATTGATACCACTGAGTCGTTTACTACGAGGAGAATACTTCATTCCTTTCTTTTTTTCTCTTACAGCTTGATCTTGTAATCGTTTTTGTTGCTGTTGTTTTGTTAATCGGTGAACAATTACACGAGCTGGCACTTTATCAATCATTCCTACATAAGCATCAGCTATTTCACATGTTTGTTCTGGTTGAAGGGAGCTCATTAACGTCTCCATATCTATCTGTATATACTCTGTACCTTTCTTAATTCTTCTGTCTTGAAAATAATCAGGGTTAGGATTTTTTTGATAAATACGTGTATTCGACTTGATACGAGAGATATAGTAGGCCTCTTTATCTTGTATATATTGAAGGTCTTTTAAATGAAAATAACCTAAATCTCGGATACATAAATCATTCGCTTTCACAGTTGGGGCACACAGAGATCCGTAAGTACGATCATGTTGTTTACCTGGACCTGTATGAATATGTAGGAACTGTCCACTTAACAAATCATACTCAAGTTGAATTTTTATCCCAGCTGTATGGCTGCATCCTCCGGCACCTGGATAAACAAATGAAAAGGAATCTGGGAGTTGAAATGCAGTTGAATCTAAAATACGGATGCGCTTGAAAACAGAAGTATATGGAGAAGAAATCGGCATAGATAAGGCTAATTTTTGGTTTAGTAGTTCAGCAAGTATGTGTTGTAAAAATTGGACGGCTGCTTGATTAAATCGTTGATTCAGTCCTTCAGGACTGATGAGTATTTCTGTTGATGCTTCTAAACAGCTAGATAACTGAGTTAAAGAAGTCATAGCTACATTTTGGCTCACCCATACACATAAAGCGACTAAATCTTTTGCTTGGTACTTACTGGTTCGTTGTACAAAGCCAACATCTCTAGCAAGATTTCGTAAGGCATTTGGAGATAGGGCGCTTTGAATCTCTTGAGCAAATAGTTGTAATTCGTTAGACACAGAAACAGACATAAAAAACGCCATCCTTTCCTATGATTCTACAGAAAGAATAGCGTATTTTTTCATTATTTTATAGTAAAATAGGTCTCATGGTATGAATGTACAATTTAGATATTTGCCCAATGAACCATATGCTTTTAGAACTGAGAAAGACCTTGAAACAAATAAGTTATATATTTTAATGTGGTAATATTCCAAGCAGTATAGATGGGAACATCAAGAACTTAAATGATTTAAGATTCACACTATATAAAAGTTGAAGTATACGACTAAGGAAAGAGTGCTTTGCAGTGTGCTGCATATTCAAGAATTAATCTTACGTAGGGAGTGCTTATATGAAAAGCATGAAAAATGTAATATTGCTAGTAGTATGTTTCATATTTTTAAGTGGTTGTAATCAAGTTGGTGAAGATGAGGTACAAAAATATATAAAAGAAAAACACGGAATCGATGTTGTTGTAACACATATGAGCCCTTTAAATGAAAATAATATGGGACATGCATACCATACTGTGCAAGCAAAGAATAATAAAAATATTCAATTTCGAGTAGAGGTAGATGGTCTCTTCTATTCATCCATAAAAAGTGATGAATACAAATATGGAAAAAAAACATTTGAGGCATATCAGAAATTCCAACCAACTCTAGAAGAAATAAAAAAATTAGGGTACGTGGAAACTAAAACTGATAACACTCTTCAATATTTGTCAGAGGATAGAAGATCAGATGAAGGAAAACCAACTAATGAATTATTATTAACTTTGCAAATGAGTAACGAGATTGACTTTAGCCAATTTGAATCAGTGGAATTAGATCGTTTATATACTCTATTTCAACTCATCCAGAAAAATAATAAAAAGATAACAGAACTTGAAATTAAGGATTATAATGGAAAATCTTTAGGTGGACCTTTTAAAAATGTGCAAAAAATGATAACAAAAGAAGAGCTGTTATTAACAATGAAAAAAACGATGAACAATACCATAGACATTTATTTGGAAAATTGGATTAAAAATCATACAAAAATAGAAGAGAGATTAATTGCAATTCAAAACAATCGTTTTGAATTGCAAGGTATTACTTATGCGAATTTGGAATATATGGATGTTCGAGGATATAAGGTGAATTTAATTATTAATACCGGTAGTAATGAATTTGAAAATAATCCCCTTGTAATTAAAGATTTAATCAAGGTAACCACAATCCTTAAAGAAGAACTATATAATAAAAAATTTCAGATATATTTACAAACTAAGAATGGAACAAGATATACACCTTGGTTATCATCAGAAGAAATTAAAAAAGCTATTAACATCGAAGAACTTGTAAAAGAGCGATATCCTAAGAATTAAATTTAAAGTACTGTTGCTGTTTGTTATTTGATGGGAAAGCATGATATTTCGATTTGTTCCGCCAGCTTGTAAATTAGGGGTCTGTTGTAAAGTTTATTAACAGGTAGAAAGTTAGAATAAGTATAGTCGAATCTGATTGAAGAGGAAGTACGACATCATCTTAAATTAGGGGTACAGACACATCGCCATCAAGTTAAAAAACTAATTATCCCCCAAAACGCAAAACACGAGCTTAATTCACATAAATAACTGTAGAGAGATAAAAATTTCGTTATGGGGGTACTTTAAAATCTAAACTTGATGGGCATGTGGTGGTACCCCACATCCATCAACTTAAGGTTATATCAGTTTAATTTCAGGTGTGAATTTTTCCTTTTTCTATAGACCAAAGATTGTGAAGTAACGAAAGCCCAATTTCTCATCATACTAAGAAAGCGGGCTTTTCATATTCTGGTTTAGGTTAACTGCACCACTTTAAAACGAATAGGACTCCCCATCAGATGGCACTAAAATAGTGTTAGATAATCCTTTCTCATCAATAAAGTCATTCAATTCCTTTCTTGTTAATAGGCAATGGTTAAGTGATTCCATATGAGAAACGATAATTTTGGCCTGTGGTGCTGCCTGTTTTGTGTCATAAATATCCTCTTTTGTCATTGTAATAGGGCCACCTTCTAGAAACTGAGCAGCACCTCCATTGATCACAATAACTTCAGGGGCGTGCGTGTCAATTGCTTGTTGAACATCGTTACACCATATTGTATCACCTGCCACATACAATCTCGGCTCGTCTGGATGATTAAATACGATACCTGATACTTCACCGGTAAACTTTGTGATTTCGCCAGTTCCATGTTGTCCATTTGTTTTAAATAGCTTAATTTCTTCTATGTTGGTAACATGCTGTAAAGATTCTATATTGTGAAACCCTTCTTTATTAATAGCCTCAATATCATGTTCATTTTGTGCATAGATTTTTATATCCTTAGGTAAAACTTTTTTAGCAACTTCGTCAAAGTGATCAGGATGTAAATGCGTGATGATAACCGCATCAACCTGAATAATTTCTTCTATAGAAATTGGTAAACTAACTAACGGATTTCTCATATCTTGATTTGGTGTATTTGGAAACGGTGGAGTGGATCCTTTATCAGCTAAAAAAGGATCGATCAAAAACTTCTTGTCTGCATAGTGTACAACAAGTGTTGCATTACGTATAAGTCTAATATCCATGCGGTATTCCTCCCTTTTATATGATTCACCAATAGTATAAAATATGAGAGATATCATGTTACATAGATAAAATCAAAAATTTATAAGGTTTGACTTGAAATGTGAAAGGATGTGTCACGGTGTTAGATGATACAGATAAAAAAATACTAGAAGCGTTATTGAAAAATGGACGTACGTCAATGAAAGAATTAGGAGAAAAAGTCCATCTGACGGGGCAAGCAACCTCATCTAGAGTAATAAGGCTGGAAGAGAAAGGCATCATAGAAGGTTATACGATTAAACTGAATGAAAGAAAAATAGGTTACTATGTTCATGCATTTATAAATATTTATACAAGGAGCATTCAACACAGTTCCTATTTATCATTTGTAAAAACGCAACAGGAATATATCATAAAGAACTTCAAAATTAGCGGTGAAGGTTGTTATCTTCTAGAGTGTAAGTTTCCATCTAATGAAGCCCTTGATCAATTCTTAACTCAACTAAACGAACATGCTAATTACAAATTATCTATCGTAATTAAATAGAAGAACCATCGATATAAAAAAACGCTATTCTTGCTGGAGAAATATATATAAAGAATAGCATTTTTTTTATTTTAGGGAAATGTTGTTTTAGAGTGTTATAAAATTGTTAAGTTGATGGGTATGTATGGTGACCCCTATGAGGGAGCTGTCCAATATTACTATATAAGAACAACTGATAACACAACTATTGATTTGTGTATCTCTGATTTTCCAGAAATATTTGCAATCCATGAAGGGTTTAGTGATAAACAAATTAGAAAGATTTACAACTGGAACTTATAAGCTATATAAATAACAAATTTAATTATTGGAGGAATGAAAATTGGTGTATCTGAGTGGAAAGAATTGGGGAAAGAGACAAAGTTAAAGTTATTGCGCTATGCGATGTTAGAAAGTAAGTATAAGTATGCAAAATAAAAGCTCTTCATTTGCAAGAAGCAAACAAAGAGCAAAGTCATGAGTGACCGTCGAGGAAAGAAATTGGCTGGTTTCTTTCCTCTATATTTTAACATATAAAAAAGTTGTAGAGAAAAGGGGCGTGTAGGATGGAAGAAGGTCGTATTCCCTTTCAGCAAGGGGTTAAAGAGTTCCTTATTAGGATTGTCTGTTTTTGGTTCATTATGTTTCTCATGTATGGTGAAAGCCTGTTACAATAGTAAAGAATAACTTGGGTACAAATTGATAATGAAATGGGGAAATATGCTGGATGAAAGCAACCGGAGTAACTAGAAAAGTGGATGAATTAGGGCGTATAGTAATTCCAAAGGAACTTAGAAATACGCTTGGGATTAAAGAAAAATCACCATTAGAGATTTTTGTAGAAGGGGAAGACATCATTTTACAGAAGTATCAGCCTGGTCATGTTTGTGCATTAACAGGAGAAGTGTCAAATCGTAACATAGCATTAGCAAATGGTAAGATAACATTAAGTCCAGAAGGTGCAGAGTTATTACTAAAAGAATTAGAACAGTATCTTGTAAAATAAGTGCTCCTTTCAAGGGGCTTTTTTTTATGGTTAACATAATAATTTCACGTACCGTAATGATTTAAAAAACTAAAACAATACAATAATAGTCTACATTTAATCTTGTGTAGACTTAATCAGCTAAATGGAGAATGTATTGTGTATTTTGGATAGATTTCTTGCGAAATATGTACCTAGAGCAGTATTTCGATTTAAATATGATACGATAGTTATATATTCGTTTTGCTAGTAAAAGGGGATGAGTGTCAATGAAAAACCACATAAAAGTAAATGGAAAAATCCTTCAAACAAATAAAAAATGGTCACATCTCAAGCAAAGACAAAGGCAACATATTTCTAATTGGTTACGTAGAGAATATACACAGTTTGTAAAAACACATTATAGAAAACCTAGGAAGTATGAACATGATGAGATTCTTCATGAAGTGATGAATCAAATACAGGAACGTGAAATTTGGATTCCTAATGGTGAAGTAAAAAGATATTATCTAAGCAAAATAGGAAAATGGTTTAGAAAAATAGAAAGTGAATGGGAATCACAAATATCCAACAGTGAAAAGCAGCAGGTATTAGAAGAAAAATAAATACAAAGAAACCAGGGGGCGCATTTCATGTTTAATTTACAAGAAGATATGTATGAACAATTGAAAGAAAAGGGGAAGTTACTGTATTTTTAAAGAATGGCGTTCCAGTATGTGGGCAGATCCTTGCAACAGATAAATTTACCGTCCTAATGAGGGTTCATGGTAAACAACAACTAATCTACAAACAAGCAATCCCTACACTTGCTATTTAATGAGTATCGCCAGCATTTCGGAAAAAACCCACGCTAAGAGTATGCAAAATTTTATGCAGTTTTTCAGCTAATTCAGTAACAAACGAGAACTCTAAAACCTTTTCAGGATAGGAATGTATAAAAAAAGGCATAGATCCATAGAACAAAAAAAGAAGGTTCCTTTGTGAGAATAAGATTCCGCCTTTTTCCTTGCTACCAATAATAGGACGTTATGTAAACCTCATATGAATATGGTATACATCAAAAAATGTACGACTTATTCTAATTTCTTCGTGATAGAATATAACAAATCCATATTTTAACAAAACATGAAAGGGGGAAAACTTTTGTATAAAAAACTAAGAAAACATCTTATATTAGGTTCCCTATTTCTTATCATTAGTGGCTGTTCAATTTCAACAGGGTACAACACGCAACAAGAAGCATTAAAACAAGGGTTAAAACCAACAAATAATACAGAGCTAGATAAATATAATGCTCTAAAACATATTATAAAAATAGATGAAAAAATAGCCTTTTTTGTTACACCTGATAATTACATTTCAATAGCAGATTTAGAAATAGAAAATGGAAAATGGACTGTTAGTGGGATAACAGGAGCAACAAATGTAAGTGAGTTAGAAGTACAAGATTCTGGTATATCACCTACTATGGGAATATCAAATGGAAAAGTTATTTCTGGTTATCTTAAAAACCCATCTATTAGCAAGGTATCATATGAATCTACCCCAGGACATATTGTAGATTTAGATAAATTCTTACCAAACGAAACAAAGTACAAAGGATGGAGTTTATGGTACGTGATCCTTCCTAATAAATTAGATGATGATTTAAAGTCTTTTGATCTTATTACGACTGTTTTAGAATTTAAAGATACAAATGGCACTATTATAAAATATAAGAACTGATCATCTAAAAACAACTTCTGATAACGATAATTATGTAAATAAGCTGTCTATATGGGCAGCTTATTGTATTTTTTACTTAACGTGTTTTTTTCCAAAATGCTGGCGGTACCCCATGCCCATCAAGCTAAGATTTTACAACTACCCCCAGAACAAGATTTTGTGCTAATTTGTAATAAAAAAGCTCATTTTTTCGTTTTGGGGTGGATTTGTTTTCTTAAGTTGATGGGCATGGGGTCACCATATCAAAAAAAGAAAATTGTACGTTTAGACACAATTTCATGTTTTGTACAGAAATTCTTTATCTAATTAATTTGTAGGTTGATACAGTTCCCCAAACGAACAGAACTAAATAAAAAAGTCTTTGTAGTAGACCTGAAGGTAAAGGGAAAAGAAAAACAAGTGAGATAAGGATTATTATTAATATTAAGCTTAGTAAACAGAAATATGTCCATTTTTTAGCTTTTTTAAGATTCCTAGCAAAAATAAATAATCCTGGATATACAGTAAGCATACCTATCCAAACTAGAATAGAATGCCCAATTAGGTTTACATCTGCAGGAATTAATCCTGAAACTATAGTGGAGACTCCTATTATAAGTATAAAAAATGTTGCTATTTTATTAATTTTTGTTTTTTCTAGATGTTGTGAAATGTATAGTACTCCAACACAAAATGTTAATCCATTAATAATAAAGAGTAAATTCATCCAAAAATGATTAGGAGAGCATATTTCATAAGGAGCTATTTCATAGGTGAATTTTCCACAGGTTGTTACACCTAGATCACTCATTGCATGATGCAAATAGTTATAAGGTACTGTAGATGTGAAAATAAAGAAAGGTTCAATTAGAAAGTATATGCAAGTTGTAATCCAGCTAAATAAGCCAATTCTGTTTGATATATACATTAGATTCCTCCTTTGAAAAAAATATATGTACATTATAGGTGTCACATCACCAAAAGTGAAAGATTGTACGCTAGGAGTCAATAACCCTGTTCAATAAGATAGGGCTTTCTGGACAAGTGTGTCTAAACGTCCAATTTGACCCAAAATAAAAAAAGATAAGATCGGCGAATACGATCTTATCTTAAGCATAAGGGAAAAACAAGTGACACAAACCATCTTAATTTTTATGATATTATATTTTTTGTTAATTTTCGATATAAAACCCATGTTTAGTATCTATATTTATATTGAGAAATTTATTACCAATTTAGTTGGAAATGTTTTTTCAAATGAAAGTAAACTTTATACCGATCCCCCTGATATCCTCAAAAATAGAAACAAAAGTATACATTGGAAATGCTAATAATAAAGAGGTTGTAATATCTGTAAACAAAAAACAAGCTAGAGTTAATCTAACTTGTTTGAATAAATTACATCAGCATAAGCAGTACTCTCTTAGATACAAAAAAATAATTACAAATCCCTTATATGCTTTCTAATATCCGAAGCTACTTTAGTAGGGTCATTGATTTCAAAATAAACATATTTATATTTTTCATGTCCTTCTAATTCAATCATTACGAGTGGTACTCTATTTTCATAAGAAAGAAAATACCATTCATCAGCATATTTAAAACTACCTTCAAAAATGTTAAGTGCAGAAATTGAGGTTCCAGGCATATGGAGCATCAAAATGGTCAACATATACATTCTTAATAGTATTATAAGGAATTTTTAATTTTAATTTTAAATCAAAAAATCCTGTTACCCCACTTAACTTTAAAATTACACTTTCATTATCAAATAATACTTCTCTTCCCATGAACTCCCTCCTAACTTTGATTAATATATATTTTCTAAATTATACAATACCTACTTAATTACCATAACACCACTTATCAGTAGTCCATGTAATTAAAAGTAGTAAAGACACTAGCAAATAATAGACCTAATAAAAATTAGGTCTATTATTTTTATTTAATTCAAACTCTTCTTCATGTATTACTATACTTGTAATTCTCACTTTTTTTTAGTATGTGACTTAATTTAAGAATTCAAACTATAAATGGAGTGTACAGTGCGAAAATTCTACCCCTGAAAAAACGTTAATTTTCTTGTTTACAAACAAGAGGGCATAGGAGTAATATATTGTACATAAATTCATATCACTATTCGCTGAATCCATATGGAGCGGGGGAACCAAATTTTGTGCGATTGCACTCGGGGTGAATCCTTCTTAAATGAAGGTAGGGCTACTCTCAAGGCCCGAATCCGACAGCTAACCTCGGAAGCGTTTCGAGAGGGGATACTATGGTGACTTTAAAAACACTGGGTGAACTTTGGTGTCTTTTTTTATACTCTTTTTCTGGAAAATAATTCAAAAAAGGATGAGACACTTGAAAGAGACACCCATAAAAACGAAAAATCCACTTTTTTCTTTCCCTTCTAATTCCCAACCTTCTAAATTAAGAAGAGAATTAGGGATGAGACATTTAACAATGATTTCTATAGGCGGAAGCATTGGGACTGGGTTATTTATAGCAAGCGGAAATACAATTCATACAGCAGGACCTGGTGGATCAATTATAGCTTATTTGTTGATGGGGTGTATTGTTTACCTGTTGATGACCAGCTTGGGAGAGATGGCAGCTTATATGCCTACATCGGGTTCTTTTAGTACGTACGCTTCTAAATTTGTAGATCCTGCATTTGGTTTTGCAATTGGTTGGAATTACTGGTTTAGCTGTACTATTACTCTTGCAGTTGAAATTTCATCAGGAGCTATTCTTATGAAATATTGGTTTCCATACAGTCCATCTATTCTTTGGAGTGCGTTATTCATACTGTTTATGTTTGGAATTAATATTCTTTCAGTGAAACATTATGGAGAAATGGAGTTTTGGCTTTCACTTGTAAAAGTTATTACTATAGTCGTGTTTATTATGTTAGGAATAGCTACGATATTTGGAATTTTCAAAGGGAATCCTATTGGATTTCACAATCTAACAATTGGAGACGCACCGTTTCATGGAGGTTTTCTTTCTATTCTTAGTGTGTTTATGATTGCTGGATTTTCCTTTCAAGGTACAGAAATGGTCGGAATTGTAGCTGGAGAAAGTAAAGATCCTGAAAAGTATATTCCAAAAGCTGTGCGGCAAATCTTTTGGAGAATTCTTTTATTTTACATACTTACCATTTGCGTAATTGGAGTCATAGTTCCCTACACAGATCCGAATCTAGTTAACAATGACATTAGTAATATTACAATGAGTCCCTTCACACTAGTATTTGAAAAAATTGGCTTCGCATTTGCAGCTTCTATTATGAATGCAGTTATCTTGGTATCTGTTCTATCAGCTGGTAATTCTGGAATGTATGTTGCAACCCGAATGTTATGGGTAATGGCAAAAGAAGGGAAAGCTCCGAATTTCTTGAAAAAAGTAAATAAACAAGGTGTTCCTATAAATGCTTTACTTATGACAACGACTGTGGCAATCGTAGCGTTTGCAGCTTCTTTATTTGGAGAAGGGCAAGCATTTATATGGCTTTTGAATGCTTCGGGACTTTGTGGATTTATTGCATGGTTAGGGATTGCTATAAGCCATTATCGTTTTCGTCAGGCTTTTTTACATCAACAAAAGAATTTAAATAAGCTCCCGTATCAAGCAAAGTGGTATCCTATCGGTCCTATTTTGGCATTTGTAATATGTACTATTATTATTTTAGGACAGAATTATTCAGTCTTTATAGAATCACATGTCGATTGGTATGAAGTACTTGCTACTTATATTGGTTTACTGCTTTTTCTTGTATTTTGGTTCGGCTATAAAATTATAAAAAAAACAAAGGTGATTCCATTACAACAAGTCAATTTAGAGCATGATGATCATTAAGAATGGAAATTAAGGAGACAGAAATATGGAACTAGACATTCTACTCAGGTTACTTGTAGCAATACTTGTTGGAGCAATAATTGGATTAGAGCGTCAATGGCATAATTGCATTGCTGGATTACGTACAAATGTACTTGTTTCCGTTGGTGCTGCACTTTTTGTACTATTAAGTGTACTCACTCCAACTGATAATACCCCTACAAGAATAGCTTCTCAAATTGTAAGCGGGATTGGTTTTTTAGGTGCTGGAGTTATTATGAAAGATGGATTGACAGTTCGAGGACTGGATACAGCAGCAACCTTATGGTGTTCTGCTGCTGTAGGAACATTAGCAGGTAGTGGCTACTTACTTATAGCTATAACGGGAACCATTCTTATTGTCAGCATAAATAGTTTACTAAGACCTGTTTCAAAATGGGTTTCCGAAAAATCCGAAAAAGGTTTTAAATATTCCCAACAAGTTACCGCTCTCTCTTATAGAGTAAAACATAAACCATCAGAGAAAAAAGATTGCTAAAGAGAAGCTAATTTTAAGAACGTTATCAATAATAATAAAAGAGACCTATTCTAGATAACCAAATAGAGAAATAATTAGTGTGCAATTTATTCAATATTTGAACTGATGAAAAATAGTTTCTATAAAAGTAATATATTTGATATTAAATCTTATAATTCAGGGTGACTCTGATGCAACTGTACCTTTTGAGTTAAGTGGAAACGCACATATGATTCCATTCCTGATAGTAAACTTGCTCTAATACAGGGTGTCCTCATAGATTAAACGCAACTCATGCAAAAGAATTTAATGAAGCATTATTAACATTTTTAAAAGAGTAATTTTTGAGGAACTACCAGAGGCGGTTCAACAGCAATATCAAGAATAGTAACACGAATTTATCGATTAGGGGTTTTCCAAAAAGAGTAGTGCTATGCTTAATCTTTTGGAAAACCTTCTTTACATAGTTTTTTTAGGTCTCTTAGGGGAATCGTCACAGCGCTATCAAGTTAAGAAATAAATTCTTTCCATAAACGAAAAAAACGAACTGAACTTCTATGGACAACTATGAAAGAATGAAATTTTCGTTTTGGGGATAATTCAAAATCTTAGCTTGATAGCGATGGGGTAGGACGTCTATAAAGAGAATAAAGAAAAAATTGCAATCGCTACTTTTAAGCAACCCCCTTATGCCTTGGCACAGCGCCTTAATATTCCTACAGTAATTAATACGGCATCTGGAGAAGATATTGAGATGTATTTGAAAACAACTTTAACTAAAAAGATTGAGAAAGATTTAGTTTGAAGGTCTCTTAAAGTGGAATAAAGAACTAGGAAAAATTTATTAACTTTTATGTTATTTAAAGCTACACAGACAGAGTGGAATATACCTTTCAAAATGGAAAATAAATTTAGGTATATATTAAAATATAAAAATGTAATTTCAATAGGCAATTAAAACAGATCAGGTATCATTTGATGCTTGGTCTGTTTTTTAGCCAAGAAGACTGCCCCCTTAATGTAGCGTAAAGGGTTGTAGCCTAGTGAATAGGTGGAAGATGAATTGTTCGACATACATAAAACGTCACTTCATTATCTATCGAAGATATGTTTGTTGTTTAACACACCCAGAACTAAGACTAACATAAGTGGAATTCTTGCTACCAAAGGCGAGGTCCATTTCTGGTATGGCTGACGTGCAAGATTTTGGTGTGCCATCATCACTCCCACAATAGACAATATAGGTTCATGGGCTACGGTTCTAATGTTATTGTACCGTACAGAACATTGGTTCTCAAATGTTTTACGTCTTTTGCATGACTAGGAATAAAGTGTACCCTGTTTGCTATGCCGAAAACGGTACTTTCATCCCAGGTCTAAAGGTGGACTAAAGTCCTGCGTGGACTTTCCCGTATCGTAAATTCTGTAAGATGTTCAGTATGGCTATTCCGGTAGTAAAGTTGATATTTTACTCAGAAACCGAGGGAGTTTATTTCTCTAATCTATTTTCTTTCCGCACATGAGGAAAGGGAATCCTTTCGATAAATTCGTTAAAAAGTGAAAAGCTAAGGGATAAGAAATACATTTAATTATATAACGGGAGAAAATATATTAGGGATAACATTTTATATTGAAAATTCCGTCTTTTATTTATAAAGTTACGAATTGTAAAATTGTGGTATTATTCGATTTGTATGGTTATATATTACATTTTTTACAGGGGGAAATTATGAGTGAACATGTTGATGTACTTATCGTTGGTGCTGGACCAGCTGGATTATTTCTAGCAAAAGAATTACTAGAGATTTCTAATCAGACAGTAGCTTTAGTGGATAGTGGAAGATCTATTAAAAAGAGATATTGCCCTTTGGTTAACAAAGGGAATTGTACACAATGTAATATTTGTCATGTTGTTGAGGGGGTTGGTGGTGCTGGAATGTATTCAGATGGAAAATTATCATCTTTTCCAGCAGGTAGTGGTTTAGTTAAGCTTCTTGGAAGCGAAGAAAAAGTAATTGAATTAAATAATTATGTTTTAGACCCATTTATTTCCAAAGTAAATAATGATGGAATTAAGCAAACAAAAGCAGATGAATCGCAAGATTCATGTATGATACAACAGGCTACAGATAATAAATTAGACTGGAAATGTTATGATGTCTATCATATCGGTACAGAAGGTATTATTGAATATTGTATTGAGTTAGAAGAGGAGTTAATCAATAGTGGACTAAATTTACTAACTCAAACAAAATTAAAAAGCGTAGAAAAGGAAGAAGATATTTTTATCTCTACTTTAATAAATAGAAGGGGAGAAGAGTATCAAATTTCTTCAAATAATTTAGTCATGGCAACTGGAAAAGCTTCTGGTCATGTTTTAAGAAACATAATGGATAAATTAACTGTAAATTATTCTTTTAATGAAATTGAATTAGGTGTTCGAGTGGAAACTGAAAGAGAAGGTATAGTTGCATTGTCGGAAACTCATTTAGACGCTAAAATAAAAACGAAGATGGATGATGGAGCTGAAGTAAGAACGTTTTGTATGTGTAATGGAGGATATCTAGTTAATTGTTACTATGATTCTTATGTTCCTAACGAAAAAATTTGTACGATCAGTGGATTTTCTTTTAGAGATAAAAAATCAGATAATGCTAATTTTGGTGTGTTAGTAAGACAAAGCTTCCCAGATTATGTTGATCCAATGGGAATGCAATTGGGAATTATACAAGCAATTAATAGGGCCTCGGGTTATGGGGGAACGATTGTACAGAGATACGAAGACTTTATTGCAAATCGACCTACAAGTAAGGAGGGGCTAGAAAATAATTCAATCCAATCAACGCTTCCAGAAGCTACACCGGTTAACTTAAGATGGGTACTTCCTGATTATATAACAAATCATATAGAAAGCTTTTTGGGGAAATTATCTGGTTTATCAAATAAGTTAATTACAAAAGATACTTTACTACATGCCCCAGTATGGGAATTATGTTGGGATAAAGTGCATGTAGATGAACATTTACGTACGAATATCTCAGGATTTTATGTAGCTGGAGATGCCATTGGATGGGCAAGAGGGATCATTCAAGCCGCGACTACTGGAGTAGTAATAGCTAGAGATATTCATACCAGAAATAAAGAATTAGTAAAAAGTTAGGAGTGGTTTTTTGAACCCAAGAGTTGGAGTAGGAGCATTTATTATTGATGAAAATGAGAAATTACTATTAATATTACGTAATACAAATCCTGAGAAAATGCACTGGAGTATTCCAGGAGGAAAAGTAGAGTGGATGGAAATTGTAGAAGATACAGTTGTTAGAGAAATCAAAGAAGAAACAAATTTAGATATAAAATTAGAATCTTTATTATGCGTAACAGATCATATTATAAAAGAACAAGAAGTGCATTGGGTTTGTCCAACATATATTGCAACGGTAAATGATGGCGTAGTTAAAAGAATGGAACCAGATAAGATACTTGAAATCGGATGGTTTTCTTTAAATGATCTGCCAAAACCGTTAACACTTACAACAATTAAGGCTTTAGAGGCGTATAGAAAAGAAAATGTAAGGAAGTGCTAATAGTGAAAGCTATCATAATGGATTTAGATGGCACATTAGTTAACAGTGAGTGGTTAGCAAAAGAGGCGTATAATTTTGGTCTTAAAGAGGTATTAGGGAGACCACTAACTGTAGAGGAGAAAGAAGAACTAGTTGGAAAACCAATAGCTCTATTTTTAAGCCGATTCCCTGATAAATCGGATTTAATTAAATCTCATATTCTTCACTATTATCAAGAAAATATTTATAAAGTTAAGCTATATGATGGGATAGAAAATATGCTTGAGAGTTTGTTAATGAAGGATTATAAATTGGGAATAGTTACATCACAGTTGAAACATTTTGCGAATAGTGAATTGGAAAATAATAAAATTTACTCATATTTTCAGAGTGTTTTAACGGTAGAAGATTGTGTAGAAAGTAAACCGCATCCTTTACCACTTATTCAAGCAGCTAAGGAATTAAATATAGACCCTAAACAATGCATGTATATTGGCGATCAAATTACTGATATACAAGCTGCTCATGCTTCTCAAATGAAGAGTGGAGCAGCATTATGGGGAGAGGGTATGTTTGAAAAACTAGTTATACAGGGGCCAAATTTTTTGTTTAATACACCAAGTGAACTATTAGAACTATTAAATCAAAAATTAGAAAATAAATAGTAGGTTATTTTGAGATAGAATTGTAATCAAATAAGATTGAAAAAAATTTTAGTTTCCATTTTGTCTTTTCAAAATTTATAAAGTGTGAAACTTAATAGAGGATAAGATACAGTGAATTGTCTTATCCTTTTTTATTTATAAGCAACGATATGTGCATATAGATTTTCATTGAGTAAGATAGCTTGAAATTTACTAATTAAATTGTTACTGAGGGGGAGAAAGTATGAATAAAACCTCTAAAGTTTATAGTGCGATAGAAGATATAAAGCATAACTTTCTTGAGGTGAAACCAGATTTAACATTTAAAGAAGTAATAGAAGAGGCAAATCGATGTCTATATTGTTACGATGCTCCATGTATAAAAGCTTGTCCTACAAGCATAGATATTCCTTCTTTCATTAAAAAAATTACTACAGATAACTTAAAAGGGTCCGCTCGCGTAATTTTTAAGGCTAATCCAGTTGGAGCAACTTGTGCAAGAGTGTGTCCAACTGAAGAATTATGTGAAGGTGCATGTGTATTAAATGAAGCATCTCAGCCAATAAAGATAGGAGATTTACAGCGCCATGTTACAAATTGGACAATGAAAAATGAAGTCCAGTTGTTTAAGGAAGGAGCAAAAAAGGGGAAAACCATTGCTATTGTTGGAAGTGGTCCAGCAGGCTTATCAGCTGCGCGAGAATTAGCAAGGTTAGGCTATACTGTTACAATTTTTGAAGCAAAAGAAAAAGCTGGAGGATTAGATACTTATGGGATAGTATCTTTTCGATTGCCGCAAGAAGTATCACTGTGGGAAGTTGATCAAGTTAAAAAATTAGGTGTTAATATTCTTACTAACACAAAAGTGGGTAAGCATATTACAGTATCAGAACTCATGAACAGTTTTGACGTGATTGTTTTAGCGATTGGTATGTCTTCTGTAACAAATCTTAATATAGAAGGGGAAAATTTAAAGGGAGTATATGATGCAATCCAGTTTGTTGAAGATACAAAAAGTAAAGAGCCCACTAGTCGGTTCTTAGGTTCGCGTATTGCAGTTATTGGTGCAGGAAATACAGCAATTGATGCAGCAACTTGTTCAGTTCGGTTGGGAGCTGAAAATGTAAAAATGATTTATCGTCGTACCCAGGAAGAAATGCCTGCATACCAATTTGAATATAAGTTTGCTAAACAAGATGGGGTAGAATTTAAGTGGTTAACACAACCAAAGCGAATTATTGGTGATGAAAATGGACATGTAAAGCAATTGGAATGTATACGTATGGAATTAGGAGCAGAAGACTCTTCTGGGCGTCGTAGGTCAATTCCTATCGAGGGTTCGGAATTTATTATTGAAGTGGATGCAGTAATTAAGGCGATTGGGCAGACGCGTTATATTAAATTAATTGAAGAATTTGGTCTGCTTCATAATAAAGGTATCGTTAAAATTAATCCAAAAACAAACCAAACATCTAATCCGAAAATTTTTGCTGCAGGGGATGTTGTTTTTGGTGATGGTCAAGGTGAAGCAATGGTAGTTAGTGCGGCAGAGCAAGGTAAACAAACAGCATATGCTATTCATAAATATGTGTTTGGTTACAAATTAGATGGAATGATAAAGGAGGTTTTATAATGGCGGATCTGTCTATTAACCTAGCAGGGATAAAATCTCCTAATCCGTTCTGGCTAGCATCGGCACCACCAACAAATTCAGGATACCAAGTACAAAGGGCTTTTGCAGCAGGATGGGGAGGAGCTGTTTGGAAAACGTTAGGTGCACCAGTTGTAAATGTCTCTTCTCGTTTTTCAGCTATAAATTTTCAAGGGAAAAAAGTTTCTGGATTTAACAATATTGAATTAATTTCAGATCGTCCCCTTGAAGAAAACTTGCGAGAAATTTATGACACAAAGAAAAAGTTTCCGAATCATACGATTATAGCTTCACTTATGGTAGAGCCAAAGCAACATCAATGGCATGAGATTGTTAAAAGGGTACAAGATGTAGGGGTCGATGGGTTTGAACTAAATTTTGGTTGTCCTCATGGCATGGCTGAGCGTGGAATGGGATCTGCATCCGGGCAAGTCCCTGATCTTGTAGAAAAGCAGACATATTGGGTAAAAGAAGTAGCAGAAGTGCCGGTAATTGTAAAGTTAACACCTAATATTACAGATATTACAGCAACTGCATATGCAGCCGTAAAAGGGGGAGCAGATGCAGTTAGTATGATTAATACAATTAATAGTTTAATGGGAGTTAATATTGATACATGGAATCCCATTCCACATGTAGATGGAAAAGGAGCACATGGTGGATATTGTGGTCCAGCTGTAAAGCCAATTGCATTGAATATGGTTGCAGAGTGTGCACGTCACCCTAAAATCAATGTACCAATTTCAGGTATGGGGGGGATTTCTAATTGGCGTGACACGGTAGAGTTTATATTAATGGGATCAACAGGCGTACAAGTTTGTACAGCTGCTATGCATCATGGTTTTAGTATTATAGAAGATATGTTAGACGGTTTAAATAATTATTTAGATGAAAAGGGAATTTCTTCTGTAATGGATATAGTAGGGAAATCTGTACCAAGATACTCCAATTGGGGGGACCTTAATCTAAGTTATCATGTGGTAGCAAGAATCAATGATGAGGTTTGTATAAAATGTAATAAATGTTATATTTCTTGTGAAGATACATCACATCAGTGTATTGAAATACTTACTAGCGATAATGGAAGTAAATTTCTCAAGGTTCGTGAAGAGGATTGTGTAGGGTGTAATTTATGTTCTATTGTTTGTCCTGTTGATGGAGCAATTGATATGATTGAAACTACAAGTAAAGAACCAATGACTTGGAATGAGCTTCAAGCTTCAATAAAATAGTTAATAAAAATTAACCATCCAAAGAAGAATACACAAGGTTATTATAAAAAATGCTGCCCCGATTCAAAATTTAAATCGAGGCAGCATTTATTTATGATATAGACCAATAGCTTCAGTAATATTATTGAGTCCATCTTTTTCTAGTAAAGTTAAGATTTCTTGATTAATTTGCTTTGCAACAGAGGGGCCACGATAAATCATACTAGTATAAATCTGAATAAGTGAAGCACCAGATTTAATTTTTTCATATGCATCTGCTCCAGTAAATACCCCACCGGATCCTATAATGGGTAATTTACCTTGAGTCTGTCGATAGATTTTTGAAATAATTTCTGTAGAACGATGATTTAATGGTTTACCGCTTAAACCACCAATTTGTTTTTGAAATTTTGAATTTAGATTAGTGCGACTAATAGTCGTGTTCGCAGCGATAACTGCATCAATTTTTACTTCTTGAATTATTGCAATAACTCCTTCCAGTTGTTCTAGAGTTAAGTCAGGAGCAATTTTTAAAATAATAGGACGATATACACTATGTTTTTTACATAACTCATTACGTTTATTTAATATAGAAATTAATAATGGTTTTAAAGTATCGACATATTGCAAGTCTCTTAATCCTTCAGTGTTTGGAGAACTAATATTAATAACAAAATAGTCACCATAGGTATATAGTGTTTCCAATCCCTTTTGATAGTCTAAAGTGGCATCTGAGTTTGGAGTATCTTTATTTTTCCCTAAATTTATCCCTAGAGGAATATTGGGACGTGGTAAAGTCATAAAGTTTTGCTTGGCTCTATTCAATCCCTCACTATTAAAACCCATACGGTTAATAAGTGCCGTATCCTCAGGTAAACGATATAGGCGCGGTTTAGGATTTCCGGTTTGAGGCTTAGGTGTGATAGAACCTACTTCAACTGATCCAAATCCAAGGGATGCAAGAGCTGGGTATACATCAGCAAACTTGTCAAACCCTGCGGCCAAACCAATAGGGTTTGGGAAGTTAATATCTAGTAATTTACATTCCAATCTAGAATCATTTAATCTCATATTTTTATTGTACATATTTCTAGCAAATGAAAATGATTGCATCATTTTTAGAGCATGAATAGTTCTCGTATGAGCTTTTTCAGGGTCCATCTTAAATAATAAATTGCGGATATTTGCATACATGGTTAGAATCTTCCCTTCAAATAAAATAAAAAGAACGATAAAAACTCTCTATCTAAAATGAACAATGTAAAGTGTAATCTAGATGGTTTATAATTAAAACTTTTGAATAAGTACAACACCTATAATAACTAAAATAGCACCAAGAATACGTGGCATGGACAATAGATGTATAGGCACATTAATTAGACCAAAATGATCTATTAATACAGATGCAACAATCTGCCCGGCAAGCACTAACGCAACGGTGGTTCCTGCTCCGATTCTTGGAATAAGAATAATGGTAGCCAGTACATAAAAAGCTCCCAAAACGCCACCAGTCCATACCCACCAGGGTGCAGAAGCAATCCCTTTATTAAAACTAAAACCGGCTTTAAATAATGAAATGGTAAATAAAGTAATCGCCCCAACTATAAAGGAAATAGTCGCAGCTACAAGGGGGGACCCTACAACAGTACGTAATTGGGCATTAATACTAAATTGAATAGGCAAAGCAAGTCCAGCCAAGAAGGCAAATATTAAGAATAAAATCCACATATTAAAATATCTCCTTACTTATATGAAATTGTTAAATATAGAATAAGCATGTAATATTATTTTTAAAAATTAATAGTATTTTATGAATAATCCGAGGGCACCTCACCCATTATATTCCATAGGTGGGTGTTATTCAAATGTTTTTTAGGCTGATTTTTCAGACTATGAAATTTATTTCTTAATATCTTTATAAAAAAAAAAAAATAATAGAATTTCTTTGTTATGATTATTAGTGTTAGCGATAATAATAGAGAAATATTTTTTAGAAATGAGGGGTCAAAGTTATGAAATCAATATGTGTATTTTGTGGATCAAATTATGGGGAAAGTGAAGAGTATAAAAATGCAGCAGAAAAGTTAGGTGAGTATTTAGGTCGAAAAAATATCACATTAATTTATGGTGGAGGAAAAGTCGGATTAATGGGGAGTGTAGCAAATTCTGCCCTACAAGTTGGTGGAAATGTAGTAGGGATTATCCCTGAATTTTTACGAGATAAAGAAATTGCGCATCAAGGTATTACGGATTTAATAGTTGTAGACTCTATGCATTCGCGTAAACAAAAAATGAATGATATGGCCGATGGATTTATTGTATTGCCTGGTGGATATGGAACTTATGAAGAAATGTTCGAAGTTTTATCTTGGGGACAAATTGGTATACATAAAAAGCCGGTAGGCCTACTTAACGTTGACGGGTTCTTTGATCCCTTAATTGATATGTTACAACATACAGTTGAGAAAGGATTTGCAAGACCTGAAAATCTTAGTTTAATTCTTTCTTCAACAAATATAGAAGATCTTTTAAAGAAAATGAAAAATTATAATCATGTTATAGTCAATAAATGGGTTAAATAAAGAGAATGAATATAGTTTTTAATAAGGAAAGAGGGAAACTTAAAATAAGTTCCCTCTTTTTCGTTTGAAAAATAAGAATTGATATAACAAATGCTTGTATTAATTAATAATAAAAAAATTCTAACAAAACTTTATCAAGTTTTTTTCTGATGATATTAGTTTACAAATATAAAAAATAAGTATATTAACAAGTGGATTTTATTGCACTGTAATCTGTACTTTTAATTAAGAGAATCTTTGAGTTTATGATAATACTAGTAGTTTTAGAGAAAGAATAAAAAATGAAATGTATGAAATCCGAGGAGTGATGTCAGACGTTTACTTTTTTGTAAAAAAATATTAAATTTTACCAATATATTATTGAATATACATTTCTTGTTTGATATATTATTAACCAACGGAAGTTTGAGAATTATTAGACTATTGATATCTGTTTAACCTCGTGAATTAATGGATTGAAATAGAATGCATTGAATATGCAAAATGAATTTATTGCTTTTACTAGCAAGATATTTAAGAAATCAGGGAGGGAAATCTGTGTTATCTGCATTAAGGGTAGTGCCAATCGAACAAATATTTTTACATGAAGAATATGAGGTAGAGAGGTTAAAATCAATTTGTAAAAAAATTAAAGATGAACAAACGTTAAAGAATCCACCTATTGCTTTACAAATAAATAATGGCAAGTATTTAATACTTGATGGTGCACATAGAACATCATCGCTGCAAGCTCTAAATTGTAAGAGAATGGTTGTTCAAGTAGTGGAATCAGAATTGATATCTATTGATTCATGGGCACACTATATTCCAAATGACAGAAACTTTCTCGCAGATTTTAAAAAAAATCCTAATTTTTATTGGAGCGATGTTCCGATTCAAAAACAAAATTTTTTGGCGATTATTACAATTGATGGGAATAATCATTATATTTATTCTAAGTTTATGAATCTATTAGATTTGACCGTAATGGTAGATTTATGGAAACAAATTGTAAATGTATATACAGATAAATATCATTTTCAACGTATTTCTAATAATGAGTTAAAAGAAGATGGTATTGTTATTCGTTATCCTTCTTTAGATTTAAAACAAATCTCTCAAGTAGTAGAAGAAGGTATCTTACTTCCTGCTGGTGTTACAAAATTCACAATAAATTGCGGGCGTTTTTTAAATTTAAATGTGCCTTTAAGTTTTATTATCCGTGAAGATTATGTTGAAGAAGATTGGAAAGAGATGTTAAGTCTATGGAGAGAATCTATTAGATTGTATACAGATCCAATATATTTATGTGAGATTTAAACAAAAAGGAGAATCACTTTTCTGAAAAACTAAATATTCATAATTTTGGAGGTATTTTAAATGTTATATAGAGAAAGAACTAATGATAATCGAAAAGTATATTTAAATGGCGAATTAATTAAGGACGTATCAAAACACTCAGCATTTGAAGGAGCGATGCATTGTGTAGAACAGTATTACAGTTTACAGAATGAGAAACCAGAAGAGCATAGTTTTATAGATGAAGATGGACAACAATGCTCAATTAGTTTACTAGTTCCGAAAAATATAGAGGATTTAGAAAGAAAAAGAAAGGCTTATAAAGAAATAGCTGATATATCTTATGGAATGCTTGGTAGAACACCTGATTTTATTAATGCGGCAGTAGCTACAATTTCTGCCCATGCTAGTTTTTTCGGAAGCGGGGAATATGCAAATTACACAGAAAATGCAAAGCAATATTATAAGCATGTAAAGAAAAATAATTTATTTATAGCACATGGATCAATTAATCCACAGATTGATCGTTCAAAAGCTTTAGGTGCACAAGAGCATGATTTTGCAGGAGTACATGTGGTGCGTTATGATGAATCCGGAATTGTGGTTAAAGGTGCAAAAATGATTGTTACTTTAGCACCAATTGCAGATGAACTACTAATCTTTAATATGCCGGGGCTTAAAGCTGGTGATGAGAATTATGCAGTAGCATTTACTATACCTGTAAATTCTCCAGGATTAAAAGTAATCTGCAGAAAACCTTTGGTGAAAGAGGGATATGATAAGTTTGATCATCCATTAACAAATCAATTTGATGAAATAGATGCTTACTTATTATTAGATGAAGTGTTTGTTCCTTGGGATAGAGTTCTAATATTTAGAGATGTAGAAAAATCTAATCAATTTTATGATAAGACTTTTGCAAGGCACCATACAGGACATCAAGGAATTGTAAGAGGGCTTGCAAAAGCTGAGCTATTGACTGGCATTGCGATTAAACTAGCTGAAATGCTAAAACTTAATCAATTTATAAATGTGCAAGAAAAATTAGGAGAGTTAACATCCTATGTAGAGTTATTAAAAGCAAGTATCGTGTTAAGTGAGCAGGACGCATATATGAGTCCTGAAGGGGTGATTACACCAAGTATTAATGCAATCCAAGCTATTAGATATAATTTTCCAAAAATGTATGAAAAAATGGTGAAGTGTATTCAATCTCTAGCTGCTGGTTCTATGCTTGCGACACCTCATCATGAAGATTTCTTTAATGAAAATGGAGATTACTTAATGATGGCTCTATCAACAGGCGAATTTGATGCGAAAGAAAGAACAATGCTACTTAATTTGGCATGGGATGCTTCGGGAGACGCTTTTGGTCAGCGTCAATTAGTATATGAGTACTACCATGCTGGTGATCCAATGCGTATAGCAGCTGGGCATTATCTTTCATATGAAAAAGGTCAAATGTATAGCATGGTGGAAAGGATTTTGAAGAGTGAAACGAATAAAGTGTGCATGTCTCGTTAAAAAAGAAAACAATAAATTGTTATTGGTAAGGGTACGAGATAATCAGCATTGGTATTTACCAGGTGGGAAGATTGAACAAGGCGAGATAGCTAGTGAAGCTTTAAAAAGAGAGATACGTGAGGAATTAAATATAAAACTAATACCGAAGAGTATTCAATATTTATATACAGTTACTGGACCAGCATATAATGAAGAAGCGTTAGTTGATCTGGTTTGTTTTTCTGCAGATTGGGAAGGGGAAATTCAACCTAAAGCAGAGATTAGTGAAGTGGATTGGATTGAATGTAAGGAAGCGAATTTATTAGCTCCAGCAGTGTTGGAATTAATAAAAAGCTGGGATTAATTATTAATATTGGGGTGAACAACTACATTGATTTATAATATAGAACGTTTAGTTAATAAGATGAAACAAAATAATTTAGATGTCATTATTGCTGCTACGAAAGAAAATATTCGTTATTTTACTGGGTTTCAGCCAGTCGTAAAGACATTAAATCCATACTTTGGACAATGTTATGCAATTGTTACAATTGATAGTCCTGAAGTTGTGCATCTTGTACATTCTATTGGAGAAATTGATCAAGTATTAGATGCACGAGTGCAAGTAGGAAAAGTATATACTTATGGAGTTTTTTTTAGAGAATATCCAAATAACGTTCCTCTGACTGAAGAAGAAGAGCAACTAAAACTATTATCTAATGTTGATGCGAGCTATTCTAATGGAATTGAAGCATTGATTGCTCTTTTAAAAGATATAGATGTTGAACATTGCAACATAGGTATAGATGAAGACGGAATGCAACCAAATCATATTAATACGATGAGTAATTATTTTAAGAAAAGTAGTATAAATCCTGTTTCAAATATTTTAAGACATGTTAGATCTATAAAAACAAATCATGAAATTCAGGCACTAACTTATTCGGCAAATTGTATTGAAAATGCAATTGAAGATGTAACAAATAATTTATTTGAAGGCATAAGTGAATATGAAATAGCAGACATTTTTAATTGTTCTATCGCCCAAAAAGGAGCATTGCCTGTTTTACCGATGATTAAGGTAGGAAGACATGCTGTGGGAGGACAGCGAAGACAAAGTAAAGACATTAAATTAATGCCAGGTGACCTAATTTGGTTCGACTGCGATATTGTATGTGATGGATACTGGGCTGATATTGCACGAGTCTTATCATATAAGTATATGAAACCGGAATATGATAAATTTAATGCTCTTTATCAAGGCCAATGTATAGCTATGCAAGAGATTCAGCCTGGCATGAAGGGAGCAGATGTTTTTGACTTAACGATGAATTCAGTTTATAAATCTGGTTTCACGGAATATAGAAGACATCATGTGGGACATGGTATAGGATTGGAGCCTTATGAGTTGCCTATACTTGCTCCAAATAATGAGGATGTAATTGAAGAAGGAATGGTCTTATCTGTAGAAACACCATATTATGAGTTTGGTTTAGGAGCCTTACATGTCGAGGATCCAGTTTTGATTTCTTCTAGTGGTAATAAAGTATTAACTCGCACAAAAGGGCATATCAAAATCGTGGAGTGATAAATGTATGATATATAATAATATTACAGAATGCATTGGAAATACACCCGTAGTAGATTTCAAAAGTGATTTAGTACCTTATGGTAAAAAATTATATTTAAAATTGGATTATTTTAATCCAAATTTCAGCGTGAAAGATAGAACAGCCCTTGGATTAGTAAAAGCTGCTATAAAAAGCGGGAAAATTCAAAAAGGTGACATTTTAATAGAATCAACTTCAGGAAATTTGGGTAAATCTCTAGCAATGTTAGGTGCTGTGTATGGATTTCAGGTAATTATTGTTGTGGACCCAAAGATTAGTTCTAACTTATTAAAATGGTATAACGCATATGGTGCTCGAGTTGAGATGGTAAAAAATCCAGATGAAAATGGTGGCTTCCAAAAAGCGAGAATTCAACGTGTGAAAGAGCTTATATCACAATATCCTAATGCATATTGGACAAACCAATATGATAATCCCGATAACCCTAATTTTCATGCTGAAACTACTGGTAAAGAAATTGTCGATTTACCTATTGATTCTGTTGTAGGGGCAGTAAGCACAGGTGGACATTTGTGTGGAATTGGAAAATTTATCAAACGATTTAACCCTGAGATAAATGTAATTGCTTGTGATGTTAAAGGTTCTGCTGTATTCCAAAATCAATTTAATCCGTACTTAATTAACGGGGTCGGGCTGAGCTGGAGAGGTCAAAATACGAATTTAGAAGTGATAGATCAAGTTTGTATAGCAAGTGATCAAGAAGCAATTTCAACTTGTCGCATATTAGCTAAAGAGTATGGCATTATGATAGGAGGTTCTGGCGGGTTATCAGTCATTTCAGCGTTAGCATGGCTACAAAATAGTAGTGCAAAGGCAGCTGTGGCAATTATTCCAGACACAGGAGTAAACTATTTGGATCAAATTTATGATGATATCTGGTTAGAGCAAAGAGGAATAATATTATTAGAAAAAGAACAGCTTCAACAAAGGATAAATGCGAAGCAGTTTATGACAACAGACAACCTAGAAAGTAAAACTTTTGTCTAAAAAGAATAGCTTTTAAATCCATGGCCTATATTAAATATACTAGTTTATATTATAAGTTTAAAAAACAGGAAATAGCTACCTATGCACATAAATATATGTAATTTCTATTAATAAGGGGGCAAACAGAGAAATGAATGCTAATAAGAGACAATTTATAAAATTCATCTTCGAGGAAAACATTCTTAAATTTGGTAATTTTGAATTAAAATCAGGACGTAATAGTCCATATTTCTTTAATTTTGGATCATTTGATGATTCAGTTAAATTATCTAGATTAGGAGAATCCTATGCTTCTAATATTATAGAAAATGACATTAAGTTTGATGTCATTTTTGGACCTGCGTATAAAGGGATTCCAATTTCTTTATCTGCATCAATGGCTTTGTTTTATAAACATGGCTTACGAGTTAATTATGCATTTAATCGTAAAGAAGCAAAAAATCATGGTGAAGGCGGAAATATTGTTGGAACATCTCTAAAAGGAAAGAAAATACTTGCAGTAGATGATGTTATTACTTCAGGTAGAACAATCAAAGAAACAAAAGAAATTATTGAGAAGGAAGGTGGGGAATTATCTGCATTTTTGGTTGCTCTTGATAGAGAAGAAAAAGCATTAGATTCTCAACTTTCAGCCTTAGAAGAGGCATCAAAAACGTATGGTGTAGAAATATATGCAGTAGCTAAAATCTCTGATGTAATGAGATATATGGAAAAAGAGTACGGGAGAACTTATATCCATCTATCTGCAATCCAAGAATATTTAAAATTATATGGATCAGAAAGCTTAGGGGTTTATTGAAATATAATATCTATTAAAATGTAAGTAAACAGAGAATAATCCTTTTTGACTCAAGATAAATATAAAATATGATATATTTCATAATGTACAGTTACTAATCACTATTCAATTTCGTAATAAGAACGCTTATTAGTCAACGTCATATTTGCTAGATATTTGTACACAAAAAATAAAATGGTATTAAAAAGGATTGTGTGAGCTTCTAATTCGCACAATCCTTTTTATTTAAGATAATGAGTAACATTTTATATTCACTCACTAAATACCATTCTCGCTTATAAAGTAGATCAAATTAAAGAAGTATTACCAAATGAAACAGCGGATTTGCTGATTGTAAAAGGGCAGGACTATGCGACATTAATCACATGTACCCCTTATGGTGTAAATACACATAGATTGTTAGTCCGAGGTCATCGTATCCCATATGTTGAACAAGAAAAAGCTATGATACAAAAAGCTTCTTTAAAGGAAGGTTGGATAATATCTATACCAATTATCATATTAATTAGTATTATTATGTATTTATACTTTAAAAGGAAAAAAAGAAACAAAAAATATGAATTAATTTATCGTTTTGATAGACATTAAATTTGAAATTTATTATAAAAGAGCATACAACTAGGCATGCCCTTTGAAAGGAATCTTTATGAATATATTCATGATTTATTCTATAAGAAAAAAATTCAAGCAGAAAAGTATATACTAGTTATTTTCGTATTCAAATTTTATTTAATATAGAGATATCCTTACCTAATTAGAATATCAATTCCAAAAGGAAATGAATCAACAGGGACCGTATCGATAACAGAATTGGTAATAGGATCAATGACAGACACCGTATTACTGCCTGTGTTAGTCACATAAATAAGATTTGTTTTAGTGTTTACTGCAACTTCTATAGGAAATGAACCAACAGGAATAGTAGCAATAACAGAATTCGTATTCGCATTAATGACAGACACCGTATTACTGCCCTGATTGGCCACATAAACAAGATTTGTATTAGAATTTACGGTCACTCCCACAGGAGCTACCTCAACTGAAATGGTGGTAATAATAGAGTTCGTATTTGCATCAATAACAGATACATTATTTGAATTCCGATTTGCAACAAAAACTGGAACAGGTGATATGCCGGTCGGCCCTGTAGTACCCGTTGATCCCGTATCGCCGGTTGGCCCCGTAGTGCCAGTCGGTCCTGTATCACCGGTTGGCCCTGTATCATCGGTTGGCCCTGTATCACCGGTTGGTCCTGTATCACCGGTTAGCCCTGTATTGCCGGTTGGTCCTGTATCACCGGTTGGCCCTGTAGTGCCAGTAGGTATTGTAAATGTTGGGGTAGGTGGAAATGTAGGTCCGATTAAATTTGAGTCTAATGCTGATTCATGTCCTTGTAAAATTGCTAAGATAGGAGGGGAGTTTAAATTTATAAATCTAAAAAAGCGTAGAAAGGTTTATTTTCCACGCTTCTTATTATTAATAAATATTTACTGTTGTTCTAAATTTCTTATATAAGATTTCACAGCTTGCAATAAGAATTCTTCCTGTCCCATACCAGCACCGGCTGCCATCTGAACTACTTTTTGCTTGAATTGATGATCGACATGAAAAGTTAATGGCTCTACATTACTTTTAAAGTAAATTCCTTCTACATGTGGAAGTATCGTGCCGGATTTTATATGAGAATGTAAGTATTTAATTTCTTCTTGAAACTGCAATGGATTTACTTGTAATACAAAAGGTTTAATTTCTAATTTGATAGTATCTGATGAATTACTTAATCGCATATTTGTGACACCTAGCTCTTTATAAAATAAATTTATTAGATTATAAGTGATAGAATTAAATAGTTGAGGTTTTTTAAATGAAAAAGATAAATACCCTCGTTTTGTAATTACCGCTTTCTTATTGAAAGGTTCAAAGGAGTAATCATGTTGCTTATAAGTGGATAGAGGGAAAATTTCTTCGTCTTCTGTAAGAATCTTGCCGTCTCCTCCATTAACCTCTATTACCCTAGCTGTTTTTCCAGTATGTAGATGTTTTAATAATTGATATAAATATATATCTTCATCTTGAATCTTAGTAATAAATGTTTTTCGCTCTTTTGTTTTAGTTTTTTCATAATCAAGCATAAAAATCTCTAGTTCTTCCTCATCGATAATATATACTTGTTTTCCTCGTTTTTCTACCATTGTTGCGGGTAATTTACCAGATTTGATGTATGTAAAGATAGTAGATGGTGCAACATTAAGAATTTCAGCTACTTCTTTCGTGCTAAGGCCTTTAACTTCATTTTTCTTTTTTAAACGTTCAATATCCTCTAAATAGAAAATCTTACTACCGAATTGCTTCCAGTTATCTTTATATACACATTCTATTAATCCATCTTTTTCTTTTTTTAAAATTGTTTGTACCGTTACTCCTAATAAGTCGGCTGCCTCTTTTGTCGTTACAGTAGGTTTTGTAATGAACAATAAATCTTGTGTCATGAAAGGACACCTCCATAACTATCGTTTGGTAATATTTTAGGTATGTATATATCATATCAGAATATGATTTATATTTAAAATAAGAAATAGAATTTATTAAAGTTCTTATACATATTTATAATTTAAAAATACTTGTAATTGGTTTTGTGTTTTAATCGGTTTTTATAGTTGATTTTATTATAAAAATAATTTTAATGTTAAATGGTGAATAATTAAAAGATATCTATTTACTAATAAATTATAAAAAAATATAAGTATAAGTAAATAGAGAAGAATGTAGAATTCTTACAGAAATAATATGAATTATCATTTGTATAATAGATAGAAGTGAAATAAAATAATACTTATAGGTAATAAAGATAATTATATTCATAATCTTCAATAGGAGAGGTAAATTCGAATTATGGGTAATAACAATACAAAAGAAAATGTACCTATTATAAACAATCAAAGTAAGTATATGGATACATATGTAGAGAATATAAGTGGTATCATTCCATTTCTGCATAACAATCGTTATGTAGATAAAGTGGAAGAGAAAATGGAGGTTGCAGAAAAAGAGGGAAAGAGTAAATATACGTATTTAAGTGATATAGAAGTAATTTATCATTTTGTGCATTTACAAAAAGATATGGATGAAAAGAAGAATAGAAAAGAGGATACGAAAAAGAGTTATGTATCCGAAATCTTGTCATTTTGTCAGTGCATGGTGCAGCATGCAGAGGAATTCGAATTGAATGGGGAAGAGGTACAGCAAAACGACTCTTTATTAAAAACATTGCAACCTTGGCATATTCGTAAATATAATGCTTGGTTGAAGCAGGTAGAGAACGGTAGAAAAGGAGATACGTACGCGGTCGCAACACTTGCGAAGAAAACAGTGCTCATTCGTTCTTTTCTAAAACATCTTCATGTATTTTCTTACATTGAAAAGCCTCTTCATGAAGAACTGCAGCGCGCTAATGTAAATGAACAGGATCGGCCAAATCGAGACCTATCCTATGATGAAGTGATGAAAATTTTAGGGTTTTATAAAGAACAAGGGCATTTAGTAAACTATACAATTTTACTCGCTCTAGCGAGTACCGGTGCAAGAATTCAAGAATTGTGCACCGCGAGAGTTAAAGACTTACATTATGACGGAAAGTATTGGTTAAAAGTCACAGGAAAAGGGGATAAAGTACGTGAACTTTTCATTCCTGAGCATTTATTCCAATGTATTAGCGAAATGAGACGGAGAAGAGGATTCCAAACTGTATTGAATCGTGGAGATGAAAGTCCTGTATTTATCAATCAAAGAGGTAACTTTTATAATCCCAAAACGTTATCAAACCAGGTAACAGATATGATAAAAAAGACAAATTTAGAGTTTCTACAGTATCGTGAAAATCCTGTAACGGCACATACATTCCGTCATGCTTTTGCAATCATGGCAGTTGAACAAGGAAATGCGGATCTATATCATTTAATGCAAACACTTGGGCATGAAAATATTCAAACAACAAAGATCTATTTAGAGAAGCATATGAAACGAAAGAATAATGTGGGGACTACATTTGCAGATATGTTGGTATGAAATTTTAATATGAAAAATTGTTTAATTATGTCTTTTTTACATAATTAAATACGCATTATTTAACGTGTAAGGAGGGTTAATTATAGAGTAACTCAAGAATCTACACATTAAGAAATGGCCAAGAAAAATCAATAAAGGTAGAGTCCTGGCGTTCATTTAGAGAAGAAATGAATGTGTTAGGAATTCAGGATTCAGATGTGTTTCAAATTCAGTTAGTGGAATATGGTAAAGAGAGAACGAAAAAGAGTTCTCCTAAAAATAATAGAAGAAAATAGTTTACTTACGTATAAATATTATAATTAAGCACATGTTATATACAAATATAGTGGAGGTGCAATTATGAATATTCAAAGACACGAAAGTAATACAAATGAAATTCTTATTTCTGCCGCTGCAAGTGCTATTGAGCAAATGAAGTATGAAATTGCCCGTGAATTAGGAGTCACACTTGGACCAGATACATCGTCACGTGCAAATGGCTCTGTCGGTGGAGAAATTACAAAACGCTTAGTTCGAATGGCTGAAGAGCAATTATCAGGACAACACAGATTACATTAAGTCAAAATAAAAAGGAAAAAGGATCCATAAAACGGATTCTTTTTCCTTTTATTTACACTAAATCCGAAAATTAGTTTTTATAACTTAAAAACGACCTTCCAGATTCCTTTATAAGAGGTTTTATTCAACGAGGGAATACAATAAGGGCTAATTTTAAAAAATTCATTACAAGTAGATTAAGGGCTGTTTAACATATTCTTATTATATTTTATTGTTTTTTAACTAGTTTATTAAAAACTTATAATTAATGAAGTCATCGCTTTAATTTACCATTGATATTGATTGATAAATAGGGGGCACCATTTCCTACACGGTAGCCTTTAGAAAAAAGAAACAACCTTTTACTATAATTGACGTTGTATGAGCTTAGCTTGATAGCAATGTGGCTGTACCCCTACAAACAAAAAAAGATAAGATCCGGGAACACGATCTTATCTTTAGCACAAGGAGTAAACAAAAACACCCAGAGAAAAAATTTTAATTTATTTTTAATGTGAAATGGAACAATTGGTTTCCCTTTACTATCAATCTGTTTCATTTCCATTGCAATACCCCATCTTTCTTAATTGAATATGTTTTCTATTACCCGTTTCAAGCTTTTTCCCATACCTTTTACTGCCCATACTAGTTTAATGAACACTTTAAAGATAGCATCCCATACGTGTTCATTAATAAAAAATTCATATACTTTCTTTAACCACTCTTTCGGGGATTTACTCTTACGTTTAAACCTTTGCCAATGCGTTTCTTCACTAGTTTTCATAACTCCCCCTTCTTTCTTAATCGAATATGCTTTCTATTAGAAGTTTTAACACCTTTCCAATACCCCAAAACACCCAACCTATTAGTCTAAAGAAACCTCTGAAGATGAAATTCCATATGATATCGCTTATAATGAAGTCTATTAATTCCAGTAACCAGTTTCCAAAGGATTTACTCTTACGTTTAAACTTACTCCATCTTGACTCCTTATAAAAATACATCATCCCCCTCCTTTACGGAAGATACACATCTATTTTACGTTTATGAAGACCTCGTTTTGAGTTCTTTCTTAGATTTAGTTTTAATTTAAAAGTATGTTGTTTGATACACTTCTTGCAAACTACTGGATTGTTTGGCATACCATAGCATCCACACTCGTAACTGCTACAACATACTTCAGGTTTATAGTCTTTTTCTACTACCGTAAGGTCTTGACAGAAATCATATAACCGACCCTTTGTATCTTTTGTCTTTCTCCATCTTTGTTTCACCAAAACTCTATCTTTATTAATTTCCATTTTAGGAGGATTCTGTTGTATTAGCTTGATAGCGATGTGGTGGTACCCCTATTAGATTATGATAGTCGATATGCTTCCTATAGCCCAGAAAAGAACTAAAAACTCTAGTGAAATCCAAAGTACTTTTTCTCAGGTTTTTGAAATTCTTTTATTAAATAAAAAACAGTACTAATCGCTATAATGATGAAAAGAACGAGGTTTATCATATCTGACAATTTAATCACTCCTAATTTTAAATTAAATTCATTATATAACGATTCCTAAATTTTTAGTTAATTACCGGTGAGAATTAAGCAAAATTTAAACAAAAACACCTATATTAGGATTTAGTTACAGGTTTTCCCCCTATAAAATCAACTATTTGTGCCCCAAACTATAGGGTACGCGAATTACTTTGATATTATCTTTGAAAGAACAAAATAACTCCTTTCGAAAAACAAATGAACTGATATTAATCAACTTCCAATAACGAATTTTATGTAAATAAGCTGTCCATATGGACAGCTTATTATATTTTTGCTTAGCGTATATTTTCGTTAAAATGTTGGTGGTACGCCTAGTGGAGCAAAATTAATACAGATATTTTTATATTGATGAAATTCATTTTTATTTTGAGCTCAACCGGTATTGTTAGCTTAATAGGGTTACGTGTGTACTATAAATAATAAGCTTCGTTAAAGTGCAGGGAAAAAGGAAGTGAAAAATATGGCTAAATACACTGAAGAGCAATTTATATATTTTACAACAAAATCAATTTATTTAGAATCAATTAAAGGGACCCAGGAAACATATTGGGATGAATATAGAAAACTACAAGACTGGCTGCAAGAACAGCAACTAAGTACCAGTTTTATTAGTTGGGTTGAAAAGAGGATGAAGAAATAGTTCTTAATTTATCCTTTAGAAGTATTCCTTTATATCATCATGATGAAAATGTATTTAATAAATAGGGTAAGTTAGGCATCCTGAGGGATGCTTTTTCTTTTGGCATAAGATCATACGCTTCTTCAAAATAAGCCCCATAGCTTCAATTACAGCCTCTTTAATATTGTCTGGAAGCTCATTTGGATTACTCCATCTCTCTACGTATAACTATAATTGGGTACAATGTTTAATTATCATTGGAATACCAGCTATCGCTCAAATGATTTTTTTTCTAATATTTAAAAATATTCATATGGGATACATACTTCACTTCAATTACAATTTAATCATTATACTTTTTAACTATATGGCTTCAATTTAGAATGATGTATCACTAAAAAGTAAAAGAAAAGGCACCCCTGCTGCAAGGTACCTTTTCTAAGGGATATAACTCATTAGCTGAGCGGCCGTTGGTTAAGTATACCGCCTAGACTATTACATGAGTTATGTTTTTATTATACATTGATCATATCAAAAATATTATCATTAGTGAAATTAACTTTTATTATTTTTTAATTTTAAAGCTGCCACCATAATAATTATGTTTATCAATTTTCATAACATCTACAAATAATCCTGGCTTATAAACTGATGTAATAGGTGTTACAAAGCTCCCATAAATATGCGCAGTACCAGAATCATAATTTATTTTTTATCTTTGTGAGATAGTTTTAGAGATAAAAACACTAGAAATGGAAACAGAAAGGATAAAAGCAATTTATATACGCCCTAATGTAAAGTATATATTGCATTTATTTTGTTTATAATTTAATATATAGAATATAAGATAAAAGAAGTAAAGATTATCTTTACAAACGGGGTGTATTTAATGTCAGTAAGCAAAATAAAAATTGCTAGAACAGAAAAGGGGCTAACTCAACAAGAATTAGCTGGGCTTGTAAATGTTACCCGGCAAACCATTGGCCTTATTGAACTTAATAAATACAATCCATCTTTAAAGCTTTGTATTGATATAGCTAAATCACTCGATAAAACTTTAGATGAATTATTTTGGGAGGAAAAATAGAATGGAAAAATTTAAAGCTTTGTTTTCACTCAGTACACATTCAGATGAAAGAATTCAACAAATCGAAATGAAAATTTGGGCTCAATCTGGAATTGTGGTTTTATTGCTAGCCTTCTTAGATTTAATAATAAGGGGCGTATACTTACAAAGACCGTTTCTAGAATGGGCTACAGCTCTTGGTATCATTATCTGTTATATGGTATTCTTCTTTATTAGATCCATTTTAGCTGGTGTTTACGAACCAGAAATCGATAACAAGGAAAAATTAAAACAAAAATTAAAAGCTAAATTATCTTATACTCTTATTTTATCTTTTTCTGGTGTAGCCTACACTACATATCATAATCAATTACCTCAAGATATTGTTGGATGGATCTTAGTATGTATTAAGTTTATTCTACTTGTTACTATTTTGTTTGGTATTCAATATTTTATTACTGTATTAGCATGGAATAAATCCAATAAAATTTAATAAGTATAGACAAAAAAGCTTATCTTTTAATACATAATGATAAGCTTTTTATTATTTTCTTCATCTCTTTTTCGTTTTAGGGGATATTTTGTTTTGTCAGCTTGATAGGGATGTGGCGTGCCCCTAAATGCTTTGAAAATCTGTATTGAATTAACACTAAAAAGAATCTAATTTGAAAAAAATTAATCAAAACAGATTCCAATTTTTAAATTCTGATTGTAGATTTTATGAAAAAATTGATTAAAACACATGAATATATTAATTACAAAAGTTGACTTACTTGTACTAGAATTATTCTATTCTTCAAACCAAAACAGAGTCTCGATAGGCGCTTCTAAAACTTTTGCGATATCATAAGTAAGTTTGAATGAAGGGTTATATTTTCCGTTTTCGAGATTGCCAATTGTTTCTCTTCTAACCCCAACCTTATTAGCTAAATCTTCCTGAGACATATTTAACTTTACTCTATATTCTTTCATTCGAGTCTTAAGTGGCATCTTGCATTCCTTTCTTTTCCCTACGTTCAAATATTTCTAAGTTAATTAAGAAGGTACCTAATGGTGCAAAAACTGAAATAATAACAAGGAAACGAATTATATGTAGATTTTCAAAAATAAATATACTCAAAACTAGTATGATACCTAGCACCAATGCTACGAAAAAAGCTCTTGTAGCAGAGATGCGAACATGTAGTATAAAAAGCTCATCTGGTACCACTTTTGCATATGCAAAGAAGAAAAAGAAATTGAATAGGAGACCTGCCCACGTAATATCACCTAAAAATGAGAAAGGTGCCAAAAACCCTAAAAAACCGATAAATCCTAAATAAGCCATTTTATTTTTCATACAATCCTCCTATGTGATATATTTCGCTCTATATGTTAAAAATATATCACATAGTTTTGCAAATTGAAAGGACCTACAACACTACAAATTTATTTTAAATTGACAGTAAAACCACAAAAAGATACGTTAAATTGCTGCTAATAGTACCTTTCAAAAGAATTGTTATAACAAAAAACTCGCAATATTGATACAATATAATTATTCATTGAGATAAGGAGAAAATAAAATATAAATTTAGGAGGTGAAATACTTTGGAAATAGATCAAATAAAGAATATCCTAAGAAAAAGAGCAACTATCTTTCAAACAGGAGGAAAAAGACCCGATTTATCTATAAATGAAAGTTGGATTGGAAAGATTCCCTATTCATTACCAAATGAAACTTACCCAATCGACCGCTATCAAGAAAAAATGTATGCAATCATGATGTTTAATTTAACCCAAATACCCTTTGTTCCAGAAGCAGTAAAAGATATGAAAGCCATCACAGTATTTCTTTCTCCAAACTTTGCTAAAGATTTGTCCAACTTATCGGGGAATTTTTGTATTAGAGAATATGATTCTTTAGAGGAACTAGTACCCAATGAGATGTCACTTACGTTTCCAAATCTAAAACCTTTTCCCTTAATCCCTAGATTAGTAACTGATGAGTTTCCACAATGGGATACGGAAGATTTTCCAAACAACATGCAAGATAGAATTTTAGAACTTGAAAACACAATTGATATTGAATACTACGAGGATATTTTTGAAGAAAATTATTACATACATAAATTAGGTGGCTATGCTTGTTTTGCCCAATCAGGCATCCAATGGCCCGCGGATTATGAATTTGTTTTTCAAATAACAGACGATCCAAAAGCACATTTAAAGATTATTCATGGCGGCGGAATTTATTTTGCTAAAAATAGTAAAACAAATGATTGGATTGCACACTGTGATTTCTTATAGGAATAATATATAAAGTGACGTTTTCTTATGTGAAATCTTGCTTAGCGTATATTCTCGTTAAAATGTTGGCGGTATGCCTATAACTACACGCTTTAATAGATTAAAGGAAAAAATGAAGAAATATATCAAATTACAGGTGTGAGCTAGACCACCTAGTCTCATTGGGTAAAAGAACTTGAATAAAGTTCTTTTTTTATTTTTAATTAATCCCATAGTGGCACCTCATACCCAGAATCGTTTCGCTACCCCTATAATGGTTCTATCATTGATAAAAATCTTGAATTTAAATTATCAAATTAATTAATTTGATAATTTAATTCCGTATATTAACAAAGTATGAACAATTTTACAGGCCTGTAATACGGTCTACGTAGAGATGCGAAAATCCTATCTCTCTTGTTGATAAAGCTGCAGAAATATAAAACAGAATATTCCATCTTATATTTATAAAACTTCAAGTTATTTACATATTTAGGGGAAAAAGTTATGTTTGTGATGATATACAATAAATGGAGGGAAGTGATCTTATTATGTTTAAAAAAGTAGCTTTAGGGATTTTATCGTTAGCAATCACTACATTTGTAGGTTTAGGAATGGCAACAGAGGCATCTGCTGGTCCTGCAGCACCATTATCTTCATTAAACGTTGTACAAGTAGAGTCTGAGCAAGGTGGGGTAGAGACAATCAATACTAATAGCTTTAGTACAACAAGAAACCATGGGGGAAGTTACTTATATATTTACACAAAAGAAATTGGATATGGACAAAATTCAATTGCAAAAATGAATGGTTCAGCAGTAAAGAGTATTGGATCAACTGTAATTGGCGGCAACCCAATAGTTGGTTGGTATTATAAGTGGGATGCATCTGGACATCAACAGGGGACATTTGAATATCAAAAAACCTCTATTAATTTCCCATTCAATACAATGCGTACTTCACTTTATATACAATAAATAACCAGAGATAAATTGTAGGAATAACTATTAAGATACGAGTTCTTATGGGGTTGTTTATTCTTTGAAATGAATACTATTTTTATAATGATATTTTTCTTTTGTTTTATAACTATGTTATCCACTTATAAAAGTTCATAGTCATGATGGCTTTACGTATCTATATAAACATAGTTTTGGAGAATGGATATCTCTTACTATAGGGTTCTTTATAGTTTGGCAGAATCAAAAAAATTTAATAGGAAATAATTAAGGACTCTGAGATTTGATACAAACAAATTAATAAATAAAGTTCAATAAATAAGTTTGTTCCTTTGGTATGGCAACCTTTAATTTTTAAAAAATACAGAATAAGAGGAGTTTTAATATGAAAAAACAAAGTCTAGCTATAGCTACTATTCTATCATTAAGTTTAACTGTATTTGGTGGTACTACATCTACATTTGCGATGAGTGAGCCAAACGATAATGTGACGGTTCAATCTACATCAAAATATATAGGAAATATACCGTCAAAACCCAAGGACTGTAATAATGTAGACAAATATAAGCTGTGTACAAGCAAAGAAGAAGCTGATGCTTGGGGGAAAAAACAATTTAATAAGTGGAGTAAAGAAGAGAAGTCTGCCATAAGAGATTATACAAAAAATGCAAGACCGTATAATGAATTTTTAAGAACGCATGCGGGTAAATTAGATTCTGATCCTACAATGAAGAAAAAAATTGAATCCTTAGATAAAGCATTAAATAGAAAAGAGGCAAAAGTGAATGACAATATAAAAGTGTATCGAGGGGATGATGCATGGATTTTTGGAAAGGAGTATGATAATTCCATAATAAAAAATGGCAAGGTTGATAGGGAGAAATTCAAGGAAATACAAAAAAAATTCCAAGGAAAAACAATAACAGAATTTGGATATATAAGTACTTCTATACTTATTGATGCCGGATATGCCAAAACAAGACCAGTTATGACAGAATTTAAGGTAGGTTCTGGGACTCATGGTGCTTATATGAATTCAGATGACTTGACTGCATATCCAGGGCAATACGAATTATTATTGCCAAGAAATACCGTCTATAAAATTGAAAAAATATATATAGCTATAGATAACAATACCCAAAAAGAACAAATAAAAGTGGAGGCTACAATTAAATAAATCTAATGAAGTTAAATTTTTAAAAATAAAGTAATTCAGAATAACTATATAGACCCGAATACGCAACGCATGTAAATAATCCAAATAAAAACCGTAAGGATTTCTAATCTTTACGGTTTCTATCATTTTAGCCAATTAATCTCCCACCTACTCACTGGGCTGTGACCCTTCACTCTCCTTGAGGAAGGAGTCTTCTTGGCTAAAATGATAAATGTTGATGTGATTTAAGTTACATGAAAAGCTATATATTTTAAATAGGAGGGGTAATACCGTTAAGGAGATCCCAAGTACTTAATCCAAAAGAATATTCGAAATGCGGATAATCAACTAGGGTAGTAAAGCGCCCACCCCAAGTTAGACCAAGTTGTTCCCCTATATACCCCATTTGCTTAAATTTTTTGATGTTATTCCAAGGTATAGAATTATTTTCATAAGGTGCAGCATCAAAAGCTAATCCCCAATTGTGATATGATTCTCCGCCTCGAGCGTTTGTAACCTTTTTACCCGGTTTCCATCTACCTAAAGAAAATAATCTATCTTGTTCACTCCAACTCCTAAACACTGAATATATTCGAACATCTAAGCCATTAGTTTTTGCTAATTGAAGAAATTCTTTAGCCAACATCTCTACATATGGATGTGAGGATTGTAAATGATTAGAGCTAGTATAAAGTTCAGATTGAGAATTGGGATTAAATAATTTGTGGCGTGTTCTCGGTGTAATATCTCCAGAAGGGTATAAATTTTGCTCTTTTTGGTATTCTTGTGTGGCTTGGGTAGTTGATAAACCGAATAATCCATCAAGTTGTCCAAAATAAAACCCTATAGATTGTAGCTTCTTTTGTATTAATATTACGTTCTCAAATAATGATTTCCATGTGTTAACTCCTACTATCCCATTAGGCTTTAATTTAGTTTTCTCTTGGAAAATTTTTGTGTATTTATGTGTTTTTTCATCAAAAAAGCCGGTAATAGGAAGTTTCTCGTAGTTTACTCCCAAACCAATTAAATTTAATTGGAGTACGGTTACGTAATAGCCTGTAGAGCCTAATTTAAGAGTGGGTAAATTCTCCATATTTCACCCCTTGATTTTAGAATACTGTTACTTAATTATAGTTAGATTGAACTTTAATATGACAAGTACTAATCGTAAAAAAATAAAATCGATTTTATTAAAGTTACTATATTTGAATATTTGTAAGTGTTTTTCTACTCATAAAATATAGATTTTAAAGGAGTAATTCTAAAAAATTCCTTTATAAATCAACTGAAATCTTCAATTCATAACTTTCTTTGCAATAGACAAATATAAATTTGAATTACATAAAATTATCTTTGTAAATAAGGTTATTTAACTTTTATAGTATGTAACAAAAGTGTAACTAGATTAACCTTTTGGATTGAAGGAGATTTTGGGTAGATTAGCAGGAAGTGGTCGAGTATAAATAGAGTAGTCCATACTTAATTTTTAAAAAATCTAGAGAATCTTTAAAGAAAATAGGCAATTATATGATTTCAAAAAATAGAGTTGAGCATAATATCATGGATAAAGGGCCTTTTATTTTGTTTATATAGAAGAGTTTTAATATAAATAGGATTTAACGAGAGGAGAGATGAATTTGTATAATTATCCATCATATTCTATAGCTGGAGTCAGTGATGAAGCTCAGGAAGCTTTTTATCGGCAACCAAGTGGAAAGATATTTGCAAAAATATTTGAAAAAGACACAGAAAGACCGATTAAGGGTGTCAAAGTATCAATTTATAAAATGACAAATGAAGGGCGTATTTTAGCTTCCCGACAAAGTGAGGTTATTACTTTATATACGAATGAATTCGGTGAAACAAATACAGTTGCCTTACCTACGCCCCCTAAAGAGAATGCTACCGATCCTTTAGGATCTAAACCTTATTCAGAGTATGCAATTTCTATTGAAGCTGCGGGTTATGCACCTGTAGTACTGCGCGGTACACAAATTTTTGAAGATGTGACTGCTGTTCAGAAAATGGAACTTATACCCATTAATGGAACGGAAGGACGGGATCTTGTTGAAATAATTGATATTCCGGAACATACATTAATTGGACAATATCCCCAGCAGGAATCCCAACAGGAACTACAAAAAGAACTTGAGACGCAACAAGAGATAAGAGAAGATACCGATAGAGATATTGTGATACCTGAATTTATTACCGTTCACGATGGTCATCCAAATACACCTGCAAGAAATTACAGAATGAGATTTAAAGATTATATAAAAAATGTGGTCGCTTCTGAGGTTTATCCGAATTGGAAAAAAGAAGCGTTGTTAGCTAATGCCCTTTGCATAATGACTTTTACATTAAATCGTCTTTATGTAAACCCTTTTAAAGGAAAAGGATTCGACATCACAAGTACTACACAGTTTGATCAAAAGTATACTCATGGGAGAAATACCTTTGAATCTACTGATGATGCAGTGGAGGAGGTGTTTAAGCAATATCTTGCAAAGCATGGAGAAAACACACCGTTTTTTACACAATATCGTGATGGGAAAAAACAAACATGCCTATATGCTAAAAGACCAGGAATGCTATATCAATGGGGAACATTCTGTCTAGCAGAAAAAGGAATGAGCTATTTGGATATTTTGAAATATTACTATAAAGATATTGAAATCCGTTTAGCGGAATTTATACAAGTCGTCAAATCTTTTCCGGGGAAAATTTTAAAGGAAGGAGATCAAAATCTTGCTGTTGAAACAATTCAAAAATATTTATACCATATACGAAAAAGATATACAGATATTCCTGAAGTAAGAGTAAATGGTACGTTCAATTCAAGTACTACAAATGCAGTTAAGGCTTTTCAAAGACAGTTCCAACTTTCTGAAAATGGGGCTGTAGATGAGATAACTTGGAATAAAATGAATGATATTTATGTATATGTTACCAATCTCCCTGGCATGTATCCAATTTTGCAGAATGGTAGCCAAGGAGAACTTGTAAGGAGATTACAAAATTTATTGAAAGATTATGGTTTTTACGAAGGACAATTAGATGGTTTTTTTGGGCTTGGAACTGAAGTATCAGTGAAAGAGTTTCAGAAGATTAAAAGTTTTACTGTTACAGGAGTAGTGCGTAAGGAACTATGGATGGTCCTTGAAGAGATAGAATATACTATGGGAACTTCCCGAAGGTCTTTAACAGGTAATTCAATTCCACAGCAAACAAATACAGGATTAAATCTTAAAACACAAGCGCCTTCTCAAAATCAAAAGCCAGTATCTATTTATCCCCCTTCTATGACAAGTGTGTCCAATTATCAACAGACACAACCATTCTACAATAATAATAGATATTATCCTTTTTCTTAATTAGTGATATATGTGAAAGCAACAAGGAGTAATTAAATGAACAGACATAGAAGGAGGACGAATAAATTTGAATGAAAATTATGCTTATCCATTGGATTTAGGACAGCAATTTTATTATCAATCACATTCATTATTAAATGAAAATCAAATTTATTATGATACACTGAATTCTTATCGGGCATCCACTGGTAAATTAATTATATCTGTTTATGAAATGAATACAGATAAACCCATTAAGGGTGCAAAGGTATTCATTCGTAAGCAAGATGATAGTAGTCAAGTTATTGCTACACTCCAAACAAATGACATTGGTTTAACAAGTCCTATTTCTTTATCAGCGCCTCCTAAAGAGTATTCTTATAATCCTTCAGGACCTAAACCTTATACAGAATATATTCTTACAGTCGAAGCACCTAACTATGGTGTTAAAATAGTTAGAGGTGTACAAATCTTTCCAGAAACTACAGCGAAACAAAGAGTGGAAATGCTTCCTATTAATCGAACAGGAGAACGTCAATTAATTGAAACAATTGATGTTCCTCAACATGCATTAACAGAATGTTATTTAGAAAGGAAACTTCAGTCGAACTATCCCCGCTTTTCTCACTTTCCTCCACATGCAAATAGTTTAAGCATACCTCAATACATTATAGTTCATGATGGAAATCCTAATGAATTAGCGCCAAGATATAAAGTGGAATTTAAGGAATATATAAAAAACGTAGCTGCTTCAGAACTTTACCCAACATGGCCCAAAGAAGCTATTAAGGCAAATATAATTTGTATAACATCTTTTGTATTAAATCGTATATATAATAATCATTATTTGGAAAGAGGGTTTACAATCAGTAGCATGTCTTTGTTTGATCAATCTTATTATTATGGTAGAAGTACTTTTTCTGAAATTGATGAAATAGTTGACGAGATATTTAATCAATATATTACAAGACCGTATAGTATTGAACCACTACTAATTAATTACTGTAGCGGCATAAGAAATGATTCAAATGAATACTTCTGTAGATGGGGAAGTATATACCTTGCTAATCAGGGGAAAGATTATGTAAGTATAATTCGTGCCTTTTATCCACTATCAGAGATTAACTTTTTATAATCAATAAGTTAACAATGGAAATCTAGAAAGTCAACCGAACAGTGTTATTGTTAGAAATATTATAAGATATGAAATACTACCTGAAAACGTTAAGGTTTTTATGAGGGTACTCAAAAAATAAATATAAAATTAAAACCGTAGAAGTAATTAGTTTCTATGGTTTTTCTGTATATAATTATTAAAAAGTTTATATTAGGTTTATTTTGTTAAAATAAAGAAAACCCCCTCCTTGAAAAGGTAAGGGAGTAAGGATTAAGCTTTTTAACTTATATTTATTAGATTTAAAAAAACTCAAGAAGAACTCAATGAAAAATCAATTTTACGACCATATTCCGGAAAATCGATAAGGGGATTTCTATTCCCTTGAGTGTCTTGAATACTTTGATTTCGATGCTTTTCATAAATACTTACTGGATATTGTTCATGCTATCTAAGTAATAATTCAATGTCTATATTCTTTTCTTTGTCATTTGTAATTTTATCTGGATATCTTAGTAAAAAGTATAAAGTGGCTCGTGCGACTATACCTTTACCGTATTCAGGTTCGAATAAACTTTCCTCTAATTTCCCACACTTTTGTTTATTTGATTCCAGCTCAATCCCTTTCTCAAAATCTAGGAAATCATGATAAGGATAATTACTTCTCATCGAGTTACATACTGGATCACATGCGAATAAATGATGTAAATCACCTCTCATTGGTTCCTATTTATGAAACCACTACATGTTCACAGTTCAATTTATTGTTTTCTTCAATTCGCTTTTTGTGAGTTTCTAACTCATTTTCAGTTAATGAGTGATTAGTAAGAAGTGAATCTAATTCATTTTTTCGTTGGGTGATTATTTCAATGTCTTCAGCAATAACTTCTTCTGGGTTTCTTATGTTTCCAGAGTAGATACTTATTAAATTTCCGTCTTCTTGTAAAGCTACCCAAATATATAAATATTGTGTGGGATTATATTTGACGGGTTTATGTGTACTTTCTATTAAGGAATACAAAGCCTTAAATAATTCATTTGGTTTTAATTGATCGAAATCAATTGTTTTATAATAAGATGCTTTAATGTTTTTCTCCGCATTTTCATCTAAGTATTTTTTCGAATCATTTTCAATAATACCTTTATTTTTATTCTAAAGTTATGTTAGTAAAAATGTGAGAAAAAATATTTTTTCTATTAAAAATTTATAATCAAAAAGTTTTTGAATAATAGTTGATAAATACATTATATTATTTTATGTATATATTAATAAGAATGTATAGAAGCTATGAAGAGCGTTTATAACAGTGAAACTAGCTTTTATTTAACAATATTAAATAAATTACGAAGAGTTATTCGGTTTATCCTTTAAATATCTCTCTTCAAGAAAATATTTAAAGTACCCAAAATTACTGATTTCACAGGGGTTTATCGGTGGTTTTTATATTTAGTTGCATATAGATTTTTTATCAAATAAAGAGACACAAAGTTAAACTATAAACTAAGAGAATGTCTTTTAAATACTATCGCTTTGAAGATTTTTAGAGCAATTTGTATATAAGTTGCATATTTAGTGAGATATATGTAGAGAATAGATTTTGATTGTTTAATAACGATCAAAATCTATTACAGGAGGTGAAGATATGAGTCAAAATAATTCAAATGCTGTAAAGAGTAACGAAGTAGGATTAATCCCTTTTGAAGTGTTGGACGTTGTTAGTGAAGTTCGTGAAATACCTGAAGGCGTCAAACTCATAAATGCTCCGGCAGTATGGGAAAAAAGTGAAAAAGGAAAAGATATTGTAAGATACTGGATGTCAAACAGATCATGTGGATTTAAAGGATCGTATTATTGGGGGGAAAAACTTTACTACTGATAATAATAGTGATCCTAGTAATTATTCTGATTTAAATGGTCATGGAACGCATGTGGCGGGAACGATTGCTGCTACAGAAAATAATCAAGGTGTTTTAGGTGTAGCGCCACAAGCTAAGCTACTTATCGTAAAAATTTTAGCGGAAAATGGTAAAGGATCCTATGAGTGGATAATAAATGGGATTAATTACGCAGCAAACTGGAGAGGCCCTAATGGAGAAAAAGTAAGAGTTATTTCTATGTCGTTAGGCGGACCTCAAGATGTACCAGAACTACATCAAGCTGTAAAAAATGCAGTGAATAACGATATATTAGTTGCTTGCGCAACTGGTAATGATGGGCATGCTACTGATACGTTTAGCTACCCTGGTGCGTATCAAGAGGTTGTAGAAGTTGGTGCTGTTGATTTTAATAAAAAAATAGCTCCTTTTAGTGATTCAAATAAAAATATAGATTTAGTTGGTCCTGGAGTAGGGATTTTATCGACTTATAAAGGTGGAGGCTATGCAACATTAAGTGGGACATCAATGGCAACTCCACATATTTTAGGTGGCTCAGCATTAATTATTAAACTTTGTGAAAGTAAACAGGAATTCGATAGAACGTTATCTGAGGATGAAATTTATGCACAATTGATTAAAAGAACAACACCTCTTGCTGAGTCGAAGCGTTTAGTAGGTAATGGTTTGTTAGATCTGGCAAAAGAATAAAATAGAAGTTATAGGGTTACTAGTATTAACATTAGTGTACAGTATTATTCCATTAAAATTAGCTAAAAGGTTTGCATTTAGTATTTGGTGTGATGTTCATTTAAAGATATCTTGTTTTTCAAATACGATCAATATGTGAAGAGTATATCTGAACTTACAATCGTTACATCATAATGTTAAATTCGAATAATGTAAAATGTAATGAATAGAGATGTTCCAATCGATCGGAAAATTTACTGGAAATCATTTAGATTTTTCAGCTGTTAGTTATAAATAAATTCTAAAATTCAAAAGGATTGGCATTAGGATATGAATTTGTTGGTTTAATAAGTTTAAATCAATTTATAAGCTGGGTAAGTGAAAAACCATCTGATTAAAAGAGAATGTTGTTTGGCTAAAATTCAAAAAAAATTAGTTTTGTTTTAAATCTCGTTATAATTTCGAATTATTAACAGATGGAAGTAAAACTAAAAAATGGAGTGAACAAATATGAGTGAGCATTTACAACGACATCCACATTTTGGTAATACGTTAGCAGATCATTTTATGGAGCATCATCGAAATCCACTTTCATTTCATGCTCCAATTGTGCATGTAAAAGCAACAATAAAATTAGTAGAAGACGATGATTCTAATTCAGAAGGCGGAACACATCAGCATTTTTTAATTAATAATATTCAAGTTATTGATATAAAAGGGGCACAAAAATCTTTAGTAGAAGATGAAGCCTTCTGTGCAATTCGTTTTGGGGATAAATTAGGATTGAAAAATCCAATTCCAGGCTTAAAAGAAGGGGAAGAAATCGAACTGCAAGGGGAATATGTTGATAAAACACATGTAAAAGTAGGAATTGGGAATCCAGGTGATCCAGTCATACATTTCACGCATCACCCAGTAGGTTTTGTAAATTATAATGGTGTACATTACGAATAAAAATTTGCAGAAAAATATAGGAAGTAATATTTATTATTAGAGTAGTCATTTTTGCAATTAACCAACCCGTAGGGATGCTTTTTTATTCCCACTGGATGAGAATTAGGGAATGAAATTAACAAATATTGAGTTCTTTTGGATATAAAATACCTATTATTATAGAAAAGAGATGATTATTATGAGAAAAATTGAAAGTATTGTTCCAGAATACTTATTGGAAAAGTTTGCAGAAAAAGGGAGCGAAAAAGCCCAGAAAAGCTTAGAACATACTAGGAAAATTCATGAGGAAAGAAAAAGTATAATCAAAAGTCAACAAATAATGGAATCTACATTTGATAACAATAGAGAGCATAAACCTACTAGACATGTTTATGATTGTCAACACACGGAAGAACGTCAGCATAAATTAGTTCGAGACGAGGGAGATTCACCTACAGATGATGAGGATGTGAATCAAGCATATGATGCTGGACAAGTCATTTTAGAGTATTATAAAAATGTATTACATCGTAATTCTATTGATAATCTAGGGCTGGATCTTATTTTTAACGTTCACTATAGCAATCATTTTATGAATGCTTTTTGGGATGGAGAACAAATGATTTTCGGTGATGGTGATGGTGAAATCTTCATTGATTTTACAGGAGGAATTGATGTTATAGGACATGAAATGAGTCATGGTGTAACACAGTATACATCTAAACTCGAATATCATGATCAACCTGGTTCCCTTAACGAGAGCTTTTCTGATTGTATGGGAAGTGCAATAAAACAATATCATTTGGGTCAAAATGCTCAAAATGCCGATTGGTTAATAGGTGACAAAATTATTGGTCCTAAATTTCCTGGAAAAGCTCTTCGTTCAATGAAAGAACCAGGAACTGCAAATGATCATGATACTCAACCGAATCACATGAATAAATATGATGATGGTAGTAATCTTAATTTTGAAACAGAAGAAAAAAGGCAAAGTTATATCGTGCATACTAACAGTGGTATTCCAAACAAAGCATTTTATCTAGTTTCTATGGGAATAGGAACAGATAATGCTGCAATCTTATGGTACAATGCATGGCCTCATCTTCACCCAAATTCTGATTTCCATGATGCTTTTGAAGAAATTCTAAAAGCCGCGAAAGTACTTATAACCGAAGGGAAAATGCCCCAAAACACAGAACAAGTTGTGAAAAAAGCATTTAGTGATGTAGGTATCGCAAAATCTTAAATTATTTAAACAAAGATTAGGAAATGATTTTTGCAAAAAGACACCTGATTTGAACTGAACCCAAAAAATTAGAAAAATATATTAAGCAGCTACTAAGGATTGAACTCTGTATTGCACAGGGGACAATCCTTTTAGTTTTGTTTTAATTCTT